>NZ_LAVK01000149.1 GCF_001083795.1 Streptomyces sp. SBT349 | reverse complement strand
ACCCCCACCGGCCCCGGGGATGCGGACCCCCCACGCGGTTGGAGAGGCTTTGGGCGGGAGCCGCGTTGGGGCGAGAGATCGGGGGCCCTTACGCTGGCCAGCGGATCGGGCCCCTGGGCCCCACCGCGTTTTCCCCGATCGGGCCCCCGATCTTGGAGGCTCGCCCCAACGTGGCTGCGTAAAGCCTCGGAAACCGCCCCAGCCACGAACGGCCAAGCCGGCCGCAGGCCAGCACTTGACCTCAACCACGGTTCAACTCCGAGGATCGGAGTCATGGACAACGACACGACGAACGACTTCGTGACCACCACCCTGTGGCAGGTGCCGGGGCGGGCCGACCAGCGGGCCGCGGCGGACGCCGCCATGGCGCGGTGGAGGGTGGGGCCCTGGCCGGAGGGGTGCCTCTCGGTCACAGCGCTGCTGAGCACCGACGGCGGGCTCGTCCTCTTCTCGGCGCGCTGGAGGGACCTGGCCTCCGCCGACGCCCCCTGGGAAGGAGCCCTCGCCGAGGCGCGCGCGGTGGCGGAGGTGGAGCCGCTGGAGACGCTGAAGGCCCGCCCCGCCGAGGCGTTCGCCTGGCGGGAGGAGGAGAGGGAACGGCCGGAGGAGGGCCCGTTCCCCGGCTGCACGGTCTACATCGTCATCGGCACGGCAGGACCCGCCGAGCAGGCGCAGGTGGCCGAGACCATCGCGGGCCATGTCGCGGGCACCCCGAACCCGGCGGGCATCGGCGGGCAGCTGCTGTTCACCCTGGACGGGACCCGGGTGATCAACTGGGCGGAGTGGACCAGCGAGGAGGCGCACCGCGAGGCCGTGGGCGCCCCGGCGCTGGGCGGCGCGCGCGGGATCTTCGACGGGATGGAGGGGATCGAGGGGCTGCGCATGAACCGCTTCCAGCGCTACCGGGCCCTCAGGCCGCGGCCCGCGGAGACCCCGGCCGCCGGGGACGGCAGGGGCGGCGCCACGCCCGCGCCGTGACGGTGGCGGCGGTGGCGAGGAAGGCGGCGCCGGCGGCCGGGTAGAGCGCGCAGAGCGCCATCTCGCCGAGGGACTGGTCGAGTTCGGGGCGGCCGGCGTCGTGCGGGACGGCCCACAGGGCGAACGAGCAGAACAGCAGCCCCGCGGCCACCGCCCCCGCCGTCCACCCCGCGTGGTGGCGCCGCTCCGCCTCGACCGCGAGGAGCAGCACGAGCGGAACGGCCCAGACCCAGTGGTGCGACCAGGAGAACGGGCTGACGAGCAGTGCGGTGACCCCGCAGGTCACGGCGGCCCAGGCGGGCCCGTGGGGCAGCCGCTCCCCGGCGAGCAGCGCGGCGACGGCCGTGGCGAGGCCCACGCAGACGGCCGCGGCGGCCACCAGCAGCCACCAGGAGGGCGGCTCCCCCGTGGACAGGGCGCGCGCGACGACGCCGCGGACGTTCTGGTTGGCCGCGCTCTCGGCCTCGCCCGCCCGGTCGCCCGAGTCGAAGATGACCTCGGTCCAGAACCGCAGCGAGTCGCGCGGCACCGCGGCGGCGGCCAGGGCGACCGTTCCGGCGAAGGCGCCGGTGGCCACGGCCGCGCGCCGCAGGTGGACGTTCCCGGCGGGAACGCCGTGGCGCAGCCGGCGGGCGCCGAGGACGGCCCCGGCCACCGCGAGGCAGACGACGAAGAGGGCGGGCGTGAGCTTGATCCCCGCGGCGATGCCCGTCCCGGCGCCGGCCCAGCGGTGGCCGGGGCGCCGGGTCAGGTCCCAGAGCACGAGCACGGCGATCAGGAGGTTGATCTGGCCGTAGCGCAGCGTGGTCCACACCGGCTCGCACCAGACGGCGAGGGCGGCGACGGCGCAGGTCGCCCGCGGGGAGGCGCGGCCGGTGAGGCGCAGGGAGAGGTGGACGAGCGCGACGAGCAGGGCGAGGTTGGCCAGGGTGGCGGCCACGCGCATGGCGTCCACGCTCGGCCAGGTCAGGGGTATGAAGAGCAGCGCGGCGAACGGCGGGTAGGTGGCGGGCAGTTCGTGCTTCGTGGCGCGCATCGCGTAGAGGTCGCCGCCGGTGCGGACCGTCCAGCCCTCGGCGCGGTAGACGTCGAGGTCGAGCAGCGTGACGCCGGCCGCGCGCTGGGCGAGGAGGAAGGCGGCGAACGACGCGAGGCACCCGGCCACCGCGGCGGCGCGGGTGCGCCACCACCGGACGGGGGCGGCCCCCGGCCCCCCGGTGCCGCGGGACGGGCTGGGGGACTCGGCGACGGCCGGGCTGCTGGTCATGTCCGCGAACGCTAGGTTCGCGGGCCGCTCGCCGTCGTCCCGACCGGGGGCGATCTCCCGGGGTCCGTCGCGGGAGGGACCCCGTCCTCCTCACGGACCACACGGGCCGGGATCCCCGGCGGCTCCCGGCCCCGTTCCGGCGGGTCAGCCGCGGGCGGCCAGGACGATCTCCGCCATCGACGCCTCCCAGAGACGGACGGCCGCCTCCGGGTCCACCGCGTGGTCGGCGACCCCGGCCCTGGCCTCGGGGGTGTGGCGGCGGGCCTCGTTGCAGTCCTCGAAGTACCGGCCGCCGACGCCCTCGATGGGGGGCCAGGTCGCCAGCATCACGGAGGTGGCGGCGCCCTGCTGCGGGGACTTGAAGTGGTAGCCGCCGCGCGAGACCGCCTCGTTCACCTCCTCCTCGCTCAGGTGGCGGGTCAGCTCCGTCTCCATGACCGCGCCCGGGTGCGCCGCGTTGACCGTGATGCCGTCGCCCGACCAGCGCCGGTTGGCCTCGACGGCGAACAGCACGACCGCCGTCTTGGACTGGCCGTAGGCCACCGCCGGGTCGTAGGGGCGCTCGCGGAAGTGGATGTCGTCGAAGTCGATCCCGCTGCTCAGGTGCCCGACCGAGGTGACCCCGACGACCCGGGCCCGGTCCGCCTCGGCCAGCGCCCCGTGCAGCCCGGTGGCGAGCGCGAAGTGGCCCAGGTGGTTGGTGGCGAACTGGAGTTCCCAGCCCTCCGGCGTGCGCCGCTCGGGTGTCATCATCACGCCCGCGTTGTTGACCAGCATGTGCAGCGGACCCGCCCAGGTGGCGGTGAAGTCGGCCACCGACGCCTGGTCGGAGAGGTCGAGCGGCGCGACGTGCACCCGTTCGTTGCCCGTCGTCGCCCTGATGTCCTCGGCGACGCGCTCCCCCTCCCCGGTGTTCCGCACCGCGAGCGTCACCTCCGCGCCCGCCCCGGCCAGGGCGCGGGCGGTCTCGACGCCGATGCCCGACGTCGCGCCGGTCACGACGGCGCGGCGGCCGGTGAGGTCGAGGTGCGCCACGACCTCACCGGCGGTGGACTCGGCGTCGAACGGCGTGGTGACGAGCGTCCGCTCCTCGGTCATGGGCTGCCTCTTTCCTGTCCGCGTGGCCCGCAGCGGGCCCGGTATGTGCCAGTACGGACCTTATGGGCAGCCCTCGGGAAATCAGTTCATCGGACAGTCGGGCGGCGGTAGTGTCGTCGCCGTGAGGTGATCTCCGCCGCGGCGGCCCCAGCGCCGCCGCACATGCGAAGCCGACAGCATCCGCGGCCGTTCCCCGGCCCCGGACGATTCCGCATGGAGCGACTCACCATGACGCACACCACCGCCACGGCGGCCTTCGAGACCTTCGTCGCGCGGGCGGAGGCGGACCCCGCCCTCGCCGGGCTGATCCTCTACGGCTCCCGCGCCTACCCGGGGATGCCCACCGCCCACTCCGACCACGACGTCATCGCCGTCCTCCGCGACGGCGTCCCCTCGCCGCTCACCGAGCTGCACGGCCTGCGCACGCCGCGGCTGGACGTCGTGGTGATGACGCTCGCCGAGTTCCGCCGGCGCGGGACGGCGCAGGACCCCGACGACTGGGCGCGTTACACCTATGTGCGCGCCAGGCTCCTGGCCGACCGCCTCGGCGGGGAGCTCGGCGAGATCCTGGACCGGAAGCGGACGCTCGCGCCCGACGAGGCGCGCGCCGCGCTCGACCGGTACCTCGACGCGTACGCCAACCAGCTCTACCGGTCCCTCAAGAACCACCGCGACGGCCGCCCCGGCGCCGGTCACCTCGACGCCGCCGCCAGCGTGCCGTTCGCCCTCCAGGTGCTCTTCGCGCTGCACGGGAGGGTCACGCCCTACGCCAAGTACCTGGCCTGGGAGCTGGAGTCCGAGCCCCTGAGCGAACGCGCCTGGCACGCCGACCGGTTGCTGCCCGTCCTCGAACGCGTCCTGGCCGACGGCGACCCGGCCATGCAGCGTTCCCTCTTCGGCGGCATCGAACGGGCCGCCCGCCGGGCCGGTCACGCGGCGGTGCTCGACGCCTGGGGCGCGGACCTGGAGCTGATGCGCGGCACCCCCGCCACCGGCTGAACGCCACCGGCCCGGCCCGGCCACCACCGCGGAAGGGCCCGCCTCAGCGGGCCCTTCGCCTGGTCCGGTGGCCGACGCTGGCCAGGGCTATCCCCACATAGCGCCGGGCCAGCGCCTCCGGGGTCAACGGGCCTTCCGGGCGGTACCAGTCGGCCACGGACACGCACATGGTCAGCACGGCCCGCCCGGCGTCCACGGGGTAGGCGGTGGTGAAGTCCCCCAGATCCGCGCCGTCCTGGACGGCACGGTGCAGCATGGCCTTCAACTCGTCGCGTTCCGCGGCGTACCGGGCCAGGTTCTCCGGCTCCAGGCTGCGCGCCTCGGCGTCGAGGGCGGCCAGCGGCGCCCGGTGGGCCGCGTACAGGACGAGGCACTCCACCAGCGCCGAGAACCGTGCGACGGGCTCGGGGCCCGCGCCCTCGACGGCCGAACGGCAGCGCCCCAGCGCCGCCCGCAGCGAGCCGGTGAGCAACTCGGCGAGCAGCGCCTGCTTGTTGCGGTGGTGGTAGTAGAGAGTGGGCACCGTGACCCCGACCCGGCGCGCTATCACCCGCACGCTGGTGCCGTGGTAGCCCTGCTCGCCGAACGCGGCCAGCGCGGCGGCCAGTATGGGCGGCAGTTCGAGGGGCTCATAGGTCCGCCAGTCCGTATGCCCGTCGGCGCGCAGCGCCGCTACCGGTTCCGCCATGGCCGTGACCCCGTTCTCGTTGCCCCGGGTTGGGAGCGCCCCCGTCGAGAGTGCGCCCCGGTGGAGGGTGCCCGGCGGCGAGTCTAGCGAGCGTTCGTTATCCGATGGCTGCCAAGAACGCATTGACGTGCCAACTCGCCAACTCTAGGTTGACCTAGCGATCGCTAGAACGACGCGGCCGAGGGCGATGCCCATCCCTGTCTCCGGCCGTCGTACAACGCCGTGCGCCTGCACTCAGGAGACACCCATGCGCAAAAGCACCTGGATTCTGTCAGGAACGGCCGCCGTGCTGGTGGCCGCGTCGGCCGTGACCCGGCTCGTGGTCTTCCCGGCCGTGCACCAGGTTCCCGACGACACGGACAGCACGTTCGAGTACACCGGCGCGGCCTCGTTGCTGAACGCGGCCGCCCTGGAGTCGGGCGACCTGGCCAACGCCTTCCTCACCGACGTGCCGATCACCCTCGACCGGCGCGTCCAGGTCGTGGAGACCGACGGCAGCACGGCCGTGGTGAGCGACGACGTGGTGGTCGCCGGGCAGGACGGCACGGAGCTGTCGACGACCAGCCACCGCTGGTCCGTCGACCGCGTCGACCTGGAGGACCGCCCGGCCCCCGACGGCTCGGAGGCCGAGGAGCACCAGGGTCTGGTGATCTCCTGGCCGCTGGAGCCCGAGGAGCGCGACTACACGCTCTGGGACTCGACGACCGCCACCGAGGCGCCCGCGGTCTACGACAGGACCGAGGAACTCGAAGGCCGCGACGCCTACGTGTTCACCATCGACCACGCCGGCCCCCTCGCCGACCCGGCGATCCTGGAGGGCCTGCCCACGGCGCTGCCGAGGGACGTCATCGCGGGCATCGCCGAGACCCTGCCCGCGGAGGCGCGCCCCGACCCGGCCGCCCTGGGCGCGCTGCCCGACCCGGTGCCGCTGTCCTACGCGTCGACCTCCCAGCGCGTGGCCTGGGTCGACTCCGAGACCGGCACGGTCCTCGACGGCACCCTGGAGCAGACGATCGTCGCCCAGACCGAGGGCCCCGAAGGGCCCGTGACCCTCGCCCCGGTCAACACCATGGCGGTGGAGGGCACCGACGAGGGCATCCAGGAGCGGGCCGACGACGCGGAGTCGGCGGCGACCATGCTGTGGCTGGTCCGCATGGCCGTGCCGCTCGGCCTGCTGGTGGTCGCGGTCCTGCTGGTGGCGCTGGCCTTCTGGCGCGAGCTCGCGGGCCGCAGGGCCTCCGGCTCGGGCCCCGGCAACGCCGCGGGCGACCCCGCCGCCACCCCCGAGGGCAGCCCCGCCGTGTGACCAGGCCGCCGGAGTTCCGGCGGCCCAGGACCCGGACGCGAATCAGAACCAGGACCCGGACCCGAATCACCTCGGGCCGGGTCCCGGTCGTTCCCGGCACGGCGGATCGATGTCCGCGAGGGCTTGGCGCGTGACGTGGTCACGCCCATATGATCCCGGGATGGCATTTTTCAAGCGCGGCAAGGCGAGCGGCGAGGCAACCGGCAAGGCGAGCGGGCTGCTGCTCGTGACCGACCGCGGCGTCAAGCACGTGAGGACAGCGTCCTTCGGGATGGATCTCGTACAGGAGGTGGCCCGTCTGCTCGGCTCGGAGCACATACGATCCACCAAGCTCGGCGACGACCTGACCCTGTGGCACGCCGAGGAGAGCCCTGGCCGGGCCCGACCGGGCGGGCCCAACTCGGCGGCGAGCGCGCTCGCCGCCGAGTACGGCTCACCCGCGGTCACCGGCCCCGCCGTCATCACCGGCCCGGTCCTGTACGGCAGCCCCTACCCCCTGGACCCCGACGAGGTCACCCGGACCGCGACCCGCCTGCGCGGCTAGCGGACGGGCCTCGACCGCCGGTCAGGCCGGGCGGATGGCGCTGTGCCAGGGCATCACGTCGATGGACTCGTACTTCACCACGTCGCCCGGCTTCGGGGCGTGGATCATCATGCCGTCGCCTATGTAGAGGCCGACGTGGCTGACGTCGGCGTAGAAGAAGACCAGGTCGCCCGGTCGCAGCGCGTCGCGTGAGACCTGGGTGCCGAAGTCCACCTGGTCGAAGGTGACCCGGGGGATCTCCACGCCCGCCTCGCGCCACGCGGCCTGCGTCAGCCCGGAGCAGTCGAACGAGTTGGGGCCCGTGGCACCCCAGACGTAGGGCTTGCCCAACTGCGCCTCGGCGAAGGCGATCGCGGCGTCGGCCTGGCTGGTGCTCCCGCCCTCGTCGGCGGGCGGGGGCGCCTCCGGCTGCCCCTCCTCCTGCGCCTCGCGCTCCGCCTGCTCGCGCGCCTCACGCTCGGCGCGTTCCTGCTCCTCGCGCTCCAGGCGCGCCTGTTCGGCGCGGCGCTCCGCCTCCTCGCGCTCCAGGCGCTCCAGTTCGTCGAGCTCGGCCTGCTCCTCGGCCGACATCTCGTCGAGCAGCTCCCTCGCCTTGGAGAGCTTGTCCTGGACCTCCTGCTTCTCGGCCTCCAACTCCGCTTCGCGGTCCTGGAGTTCGTTCAGCTCGTCCGTCGCCCGGTCCCGCTGCTCGTCCGCCGCGGCCTGGCGGTCGGTGAAGTCGGTGACGGCCTGCTGCTGCGCGTCGCCGAGGCGGTCGAGGGCGTGGCGGGTGTCGAAGAAGCTGCGGAAGTCCTCGGCGAGGAGCAGCGACGCCGTGTCCGGCAGTCCGCCGCCGCCCGCGCGGTACTGGGCCGCGGCATAGGTGCCGAGCGTGCGGCGCGCCTCGTTCACCTGGTCGCTGGCGGCGGCGGCCTCCTCCATCGCGGCGTCGGCCCGGTCCCGCTGCTCCGCGGTCGCCTCTTCGGCGGCGTTGTAGTGCTGGGTGGCCGAACCGGCCTGCTGGTAGAGGGCGTCGACCTGCTCCTGGACCTCAAGTGCCCGCTCGCGGGCCTCGGTGGCGCGGTCGCGCTGCTCCTCTATCTCCGGCGTGTCCTCGTCGTCCGCGACGGCGTTCGAGCCGCCGAGCAACGTCGCCGAGGCGAGGGCCACGGCACCGACTCCGACGGCGCCGCGCCGGGCGACCGGCGATTCGAGAATGCCGACGCGCGGCTTGCGATGGGAGCCCAAGGCCGTGTCCTTCCTTCTGGTGTACACCACCTGGCGCTGCACGCTAGCCACTCGAAGGGGGTCTTGTGAAGGCCGATGTGCGATCCGTGCGAGATCAATTCGTGACCATGGGCGGGGGTACAGAACGGGAAAACAGGGAAGTGCCCGCCGATTCCCCCCGGCGCGCGACCCGCCCCCCGAACCGCGGGGACGCGCCGCGCGCCGGGCGGTGCGCCCTACATGTCCGGGATCTCGGGGACCTCCGGGATCTCGGGGGCCTCGGGGATCTCCACGTCCGGGATCTCCGGGATGTCGGGGATCTCCGGCAGGTCGCCCGTCACCTGCTCGTAGCTCTCCTCGGTGCCGTCCGACCAGGTGACGGTGAGCGCTCCGCCCTCCGCGACGGCGGTGCCCTCGCTGAACGGGCTGTCGAGCGGCTCGCAGACGAGGTCGAGCGCCCCCTCGTTGACCGTCCCCGAGCACACCGAGCCCACGCCGGCCTCGGACGCGTTCTCCACGAACGTGGCCTGGCCGCCGGTGATCATCATCACGTTGCCGGTGGTGCCGTCGGTGGTGATCCAGTTGCCTTCGAGGTCGGCGTCGGACGGACCACCGCCGGTGTCACCACCCGTGTCACCGCCGCCCTCTTCCTGCTCCTGCCCCCCGTCGGCGCCGCCCTGCTCCTGGGACGCGTCGTCGGCGTTCTCCTCGCTGTCGTCGCCGCCGCAGCCGCCGACCAGCAACGTCGCCGCCGCAACCGCGGGCAGTGCGAGCCGTATTGACCTACGCATGGCTTCCCCTCGTCGTGTGTCGTGCCAAGAGCACCCTATGGGCCCGCGCGGGGGATCGGCGCCCGCTCCACACGACCTTCGCGCCCAACGCCCCGAACGCAAACGCAGAGCCCCGGTCACCTGGTGGGGTGACCGGGGCTCGACGCGCCGAGGGCGGGGGTCAGTTGCCGAAAGCCGGGTTCAGGAAGCCGATCACGTTGACGCTGTTGCCGCAGAGGTTGATCGGCACGTGCACCGGGATCTGGATCACATTGCCGGACAGGACGCCGGGCGAACCCACCGCCGCCGCCTCGGCGTGCGAATCGCCGATGTTGACGCAGCCGCGGGGGGCGGAGTGCCCCCGGTCGTCCTTGCCATCCCTGCCGTCCTTGCCGTCCTCGCCGTCCGCCGCGGCGGTTCCGGCGCCGACACCGGCCAGCGTGACGCTCAGGCCCGCGGCCAGAAGGAATGTCCTGGTCTTGTTCATGCTCCGATTCATGCTCGGAACGTCCCAGCCCCCGCCCGCGAAACCCCCATCCAAACCGCCCATTCACCTGCCCGGCGCCAGAATCAGGCACCAATGGCCCAACGCCCCCGCGAGCTCACGCCTCCGCCCGCTCGCCGCCGCTCCCCCGCCGCGCCGCGTCCAGCAGCGCGTCCAGGGCCCGCTGCCTGCCCTGGAGTTCCTCGATGGCCGCGGCCACCCTGCCCCGCTCCCGCCGGAGGTGGCCGACCATGCCGGGACAGGCCGACGGCACGAGCCGTTCGCCCTCCTCGCGCACGCACTCCAGCACCAGCGCGATGACGGCGGTCGGCAGCCCGGCGCCCAGCAGCGCGCGGATGCGCCGCACCGCCTCCACGTGCGCCGGGGCGTACACGCGGTAGCCATTGGCCAGCCGCGCCGGGCGGAGGAGGCCCTGCTCCTCGTAGTACCGCAGCAGCCGCCGGCTCACCCCCGTCTCGCGGGCCAGGTCCCCGATCCGCATCCGCCACACACCCTTCGTTCCCCTGCGCTCTCTTGACCTTCACACCAGTGTCACCCCATAACGTCCACTCAGGACTCGGAGAGCGGGAGGCGGAACCATGCCGGGAGCGTTCGTCATCGGAGCGGGGCCGGGACTCGGCGGGGCGATAGCCCGCAGGTTCGCGCGCGCGCACATGCCGGTGGCCCTGGTGGCCCGCACGGCGGGAACGGTGGCGGCGGTGGCCGCCGGCCTCGCCCCCTCGGGCGTCCCGGTGGCCGCCCTGACCGCCGACTGCGCCGACGAGAGCGCCCTGCGCGCCGCCCTCGACGCGGCGGTGGTCGAACTGGGCCCACCGGACGTGGTGGTCTACAACGCCGCGGTCGTCCGGCCCGACGCGCCGGGCGACCTGTCCGCCCGCGCCCAGCTCGACGCCTGGGCGGTGAACGTCGTCGGGGCGCTCACCACCGCCACCCACATCGCGCCGCTCATGGCCGCACGCGGCGGCGGCTCGTTCCTCGTCACCGGCGGCATGCCCGTTCCCAAGGCGGCCTATGTCAGCCTCTCCCTCGGCAAGGCCGGGCTGCGGACGCTGGTGGACCTCCTCGCGGAACGCTACGGGCCGCTCGGCGTCCACGTGGCCTCCGTGACCGTGGACGGCCCGATCGCCCCCGCCACCGCGTTCGACCCGGACATGATCGCCGAGCACTACTGGACCCTGCACACCCAGCCCAGGCACCGTTGGCACCGCGACATCCTCCACACCGCGGAGAGCGCGGCGCGTGCCACCTTCGCCAGCTCGGCCCCCTGCCTCAGACAGCCGCTCCGAGGGCGAACGGGTCGTCGGTGACGGCGGTGCGGACCTGGTGGAGCGCGTCGCGAAGGGCGCCGGGCGCGTCCCGCAGCGCCTCGCCACGCCGGGCGACGGCGGCCAGCAGATCCAGAGTGACCGCCGAAGTGGTTTCGGCGACGACGCGAGCGAGCGCGACGGCTTCTTCCTCGGCGTCACGCCACGCCCGGACCTGGATAAGGCAGGCCAACAGGCGGACCGCGGCGATGTTGTGGTACCCGACCGGCGTCTCCGTGCGCCGGGTGGCCCGTTGCAAAACTGGGATGGCGGCCCGCAACTCGCCGCTCTCGTGGAGGACCCGCCCCTGCTGCCGGTCGATCTCCGTGCCGGTGATCCACCAGGCCCACGCGGGCGCGCTGTCCGGCGCCGCGTCCTGGAGCAGCGAACGGGCCCGGTCGAAGGAACGGGCCGCCTCCGCGCCACGTCCCGCCGCCGCGAGCCCCTGAGCCTCCCGCGCCCGGAACATCGCCTCAATGCGTGGCGACAGCCGCCCCCGCTCGACCACAGCGCGCGCGATGGCCAGTTCCTCCCCGCCACGCCCCGACCACCCGGCCAGCATGCCCATGTTCTGCATGATCAACAGCTCGATGGACCGGTCACCGGACAGCACGGCGAGAGACAACGCCTCGGCGTTGAACCTACGGGCGGCGCCGAATCGCTTCGCGTTGAACAGCGCCCAGCCCCCGATCTCCGCCAGTTCCGCCGCCGCGGACCGGATGTCCCGCTCGTACCGGGCGTCGAAATCCCCCTCGCCCAGCCGCCGGTACACCGCCTTGAAGGCACGCGCCGCCATCTCGGCCACGGGGGCCGGGCTCGGCTCGTTGTCCAGAGCCACCAGACCCCGGGACATCTCCCGGATGGCGCACGCGTAGTCGTCCCCCCGAGCGCGGAGAAGGGCCCCGGCCCCACGTCCGGCCAAGGACCGGGCGACACCGTCCCGTTCGGGAACCGGCCTCGGAAGCTCCACGCCCACCCACCCCCGGTCAGCGCCGGCCCGTCCCCTCCCGGAGGGGGCTCAGGTCCACAGCGTCGCGATGAAGATGTTCGCCACGGTCAAGGCACCCACCGCACCGAACAGCGGTGCGGGGACGCCCTCTTCGTCGTCCCGGCGGATGTAGACCAGGACGAGGATCACCAGCAGGACCGCCAGCTTGACGGCGATCTTGACGTTGTCGACCTCCTGGTCGTCGGCCTGGTTCAGCCCGACCAGGGCCAGACCCGTCACCAGCATCGTGAGCGCGCCGTGCAGCATGCCCGGCGTCATGCGGGCCTCGCCCGCGCCCATCGCCTTCATCTGGGCGAAGAAGCCGCCGAGCAACGCGGCGATGCCCACGATGTGCAGCGCGAGGAAGATGTTGATCAGGACATCCATGAGGGCAGAGTCTACGGGTGAGTTGAACGGGTGAGCCGAACTGAGCGCGTTCGCAGGCGTCTGAGGTCTTGACGGGGTCCTGCCATCCGCACACGATGCTCTGGGAGCGCTCCCACGCTCAACGGTCCCACCGCCCATGTCCCAGACTCCTGAAGGATTGAGCCGTGACCCCACGTCCTTCCCACGCCCCCCACGCGTCCGGCCCGCCACCACGCGGCCGGCGCCTCATGGGCGCCGCCCTCGCCGCCGGGCTCACCGTCGGCGCCCTCACCCTCACCCCCGCCGCCACCGCCTCCCCCTCCGCGGCGCAGACCAACCTGATCGTCAACGGCGACTTCGCCGCGGGCACCGAGCCGTGGTGGTCGACGCCGAACGCCCCGTTCGCGGTCGTGGACGGCCGCCTGTGCGCGGAGGTCGAGGGCGGAACGGTCAACCCGTGGGATGCCATCGTCGGGCAGGACGGCATCCCGCTGACGGCCGGCGAGTCCTACGAGCTGAGCTTCACCGCCACCGCCTCCGCGCCGCTCACCGTGCGCACCAACGTCCAGCAGGCCGTCGACCCCTGGCTGACCGAGCACTCCTCGGCGGACCCGGTCTCGGACACCGCGGAGCCGATCACCCACGTCTTCACCGCGAGCGCCGACCACGAGGCCGCGCAGCTCGCGTTCCAGGTGGGCGGCGGCGACGACGCGGTGACCTTCTGCCTGGACGACGTCTCGCTGACCGGCGGCGCCGAACCGCCCGTCTACGAGCCGGACACCGGCTCCCCGGTCCGTGTCAACCAGGTCGGCTACCTCACCGAGGGCCCCAAGGAGGGCACCTTCGTGACGGAGGGGACCGAGGCGCTGCCGTGGACCCTCAACGACGCCGCGGGCACCGAGGTGGCGAGCGGCACGACCTCGCCCGCCGGTGTGGACCCGATCTCGGCGGAGAACGTTCACACGTTCGCGTTCAGCGAGGTGGAGGCCGAGGGCGAGGGCTACACGGTCACCATCGACGGCGAGACGAGCGAGCCGTTCTCGATCGGCGGTGACCTGTACGACTCGCTGCGCGGCGACGCGCTGGCGTACTTCTACCACAACCGCAGCGGCATCGAGATCGACCCCGAGCTGGTCGGCGAGGAGTACGCGCGGCCCGCCGGGCACGTCAACGTCGCGCCCAACCAGGGCGACGACGGCGTCACCTGCTGGGCGGCCGACCCCTGCGACTACACGCTGGACGCGGCGGGCGGCTGGTACGACGCGGGCGACCACGGCAAGTACGTGGTCAACGGCGGTATCGCCGCGGCGCAGTTGCTCTCCAACTACGAGCGCACGCTGACCGCCGAGGGTGCGGACGGCGACGCGCTGGGCGACGGCGCGCTGGCCGTTCCCGAGCAGGGCAACGGCGTTCCCGACATCCTGGACGAGGCGCGCTGGCAGCTGGACTTCCTGACCTCGATGCAGGTCCCGGCGGGCGAGGAGCTCGCGGGCATGGCCCACCACAAGCTGCACGACGCGGCGTGGACCGGCCTGCCGCTGCTGCCGCACGAGGACACGCAGCCGCGTGAACTGCACCCGCCGTCCACCGCGGCCACGCTGAACGTCGCGGCCGCCGCCGCCCAGGGCGCCCGGCTGTTCGAGGAGTTCGACGCGGACTACGCCGCGACGCTGCTGGCCTCGGCCACCACGGCGTACGAGGCCGCGCTGGCCAACCCGGACCTCCTCGCCGACCCGGCCGACGGCACGGGCGGCGGCGCCTACAGCGACAACGACGTGACGGACGAGTTCTACTGGGCCGCCGCCGAGCTGTACCTGACCACGGGCGAGGACGCGTACCTCCAGGACGTGGTGGGCTCCGAGCTGCACAACGACGCCGAGGCGGTCTTCCCGCCCGGCGGCTTCAGCTGGGGTTCGACCGCGGCGCTCGGCGCGTTGAGCCTGGCGACCGTCGAGGGCGGCCTGACCGACGCGCAGCTCGCCGACGTCCGTTCCACGCTCACGGAGGCCGCCGACGCGGTCCTCGCCACGGTGGGCACGGGCGCCTACGGCGTGCCGCTGCCCGAGGACGCCTACGTCTGGGGCTCCAACAGCCAGGTCATGAACAACATGATCGTCCTGGCCACCGCGCACGACCTGACCGGCGAGGCGGCCTACCGCGACGGCGTGCTGTCCGGGCTGAACTACCTGATGGGCCTCAACCCGCTCAACCTGTCCTACGTCACCGGCTACGGCGAGCGCCACGCGCAGAACCAGCACCACCGGCACTGGGCGAACCAGCTCGACGCCACACTGCCCAACCCGCCCGCGGGTTCGGTGGCCGGCGGCCCCAACGCCAACCTGGAGGACCCCATCGCCGAGGAGCTGCTCACCGGCTGCGCCCCGGCGATGTGCTACGTCGACCACATCGAGTCGTACGCGACCAACGAGGTGACGATCAACTGGAACGCGCCGCTGGCGTGGCTCGCCTCCTACGCGGACGACCTCGGCGCCGGCTCAGGCAGCGACCCGGGGAACGAGGAGCCCCCGGTCTGCGCGGTCTCCTACGACTCCAACCGCTGGGGAAGCGGGTTCACCTCGGCGGTGAGCATCACCAACACCGGTGAGGCGCCGATCAGCCCCTGGGAGCTGACCTGGTCGTTCGGCGACAACCAGCGGATCACGAACGCGTGGAACGCCACGGTCACCCAGAGCGGCCGGGACGTGACCGCGCGTCCGGTGAACTGGAACGGCACGGTCGCGCCCGGCGGCTCGGTGAGCTTCGGCTTCCAGGGCACGTCGTCCGGCACCGTGGCCGACCCGGCGGCGTTCTCCCTCAACGGCGGGACCTGCGCCGCGGGGTGATCCACCCCCCGCACGGCCGCTCCGCCCCCCGCCCTTCGGGCGGGACGGCCCCCGCCGGGCCCGTCGACCACCGGTCGACGGGCCCGGCCTCCGTTCGGGGAGCGGGCCGCCTACGCTGGGGTGCATGCCTGTCGCACGGACGAGGAAGCCGAAGAAGGGCGCCAAGGGCGGAGCAAGGGGCGGGAGCGGCGGAAGCCGTCCCACCTCCCGGGGCCCGGCCGGGGCCACCGACGCGCCCGGCGCGGGACGCCGCCGCCTGGCCGCCGGGCTGCTCGCCGCGTTCCTCGTCTGCGCGCTCGCCATCGGCGGCCTCGCCTCGCTCGCGGGCGGCGACGCGGAGAGCGCGGGCGGCACGAGTGACGGCACCGGGGGCTCGGTGGAGCCGCTGCCGGAGGACCACCCGGCCCTTGAGCTGGCTCGGCGCGACGCCGGGGACCCGCTGGCCCTGGGCGAGGCCGACGCCCCCGTGGTCATGATCGAGTACGTGGACTTCCAGGACGCGTTCAGCGGCATCCACGCCCGCGAGACGCACGACGCGCTGGTGGCGGAGTACGTGGAACGAGGCGTGCTGCGGATCGAGTTCCGCAACTACCCGATCAACGGGCCCGAGTCCGACGCCGCGGCCCGGGCCGCGTGGGCGGCGGGACAGCAGGGACGTTTCTGGGAGTTCTACGCGGCGGCGCTCGGCGAGGAGTTCCACCGCGACAGCGGCCGGTTCGAGGACGAGGGCGCGCGGGCGCTGGCCGAGCAGGCGGGGGTGGAGGACCTGGAGCGGTTCGCCGCCGACACGGAGTCGGAGGAGGCGGGCGAGGCCGTGGGCCGCGACGCCGACGAGGCGTTCGACCTGGGGGTCACCAGCACTCCGTCGTTCTTGATCAACGGCCAGGCGGTCCAGGGCGCGCAGCCCGTCGAGGACTTCCGCGAGCTGATCGACCAGCTGTACGAGGCGGCCCCTTAGTCGCGGAAGCGACACGTTCGATCACTCCGCGCCACGATCCGGCCGGGCAAACGGTCAACTCCCTGCCGGATGCGGGCGATTGGCACCAATCCCGGTCGGATGGCCATGGAGGGTACCTCCGCCGGTCTAGCGTCCTCCTCCATGGCCAAGCATCGGAAGAACCGCCTGTGGCGCCGGACGCACCGAAAACCCATCCCCGTCGCCCTCCGCGCCGCCGCGACCCTCACCCTGGCGGGCGCCGCCTCGGCCACCGTTCTGGACAGCTCCGCGCTCGCCGAGCCCGAGCCGAGCCTCACCGAGGTCGAGCAGCGTGTGGACGCGCTGCACGGTGAGGCCGAGGAGGCGACCGAGGCGTTCAACGCCGCCACCGAGGCCGCCCAGCGGGCCGAACGCGACCTCGACGCGTTGCGCGACCGGGCCTCCCGCCACACCGCCGAGCTCAACGAGGCCCGCGACGCGATCGGCTCCCAGGCCGGGGCCGAGTACCGCACCGGCGGCCTCCCCGCCTCGCTCCACCTGGCCCTGTCCGCCGACCCCGAGGACTTCCTGCGCCGTGCCGACGTGGTCGACCGCAGCGACGCCCACCAGGCCAGGATCGTGCGGGACATCGAGCAGCGGGCACGCGAGATCGAACGGCTCCGCGACGAGGCGGCCGACCGCGCCGTCGAACTGACGGAGGCCAGGGAGGACGCCGACGACCAGCGCGAGGTGGTCGAGGACCGGCTCGCGGAGGCCGAGGACCTGCTGGCCACCCGCACGGCCGAGGAACGCGAACGGCTCCTCGGCGAGGACGCCACCGCCGTCGCCACCCGCGCGGGGAGCGGCGACCACCACGACGTGGCCCCCTCGGCGCGCGCGGCCTCGGCGGTCGGGTTCGCCTTCGCGCAGCTCGGCAAGCCGTACGGCTGGGGCGCCACGGGCCCCGACGCGTTCGACTGCTCGGGACTCACCCAGGCGGCCTGGCTCGCGGGCGGCGTCTCGCTCCCCCGCACCAGCTACAGCCAGGTCTCCGCCGGAACCCGCGTCTCCCGCGACGAGCTGGCTCCGGGCGACCTGGTGTTCTACTACTCAGGGATCAGCCACGTGGGCATCTACGTCGGCGGCGGCCAGATCATCCACGCCTCCCGCCCCGGCACCCCGGTCCGCCTGGCCCCGGTCGACTCGATGCCCCTGACCGCCGCCACCCGCCCGGCGTAGGCCGGCTTGGCCGTTCGTGGCTGGGGCGGTTTCCGAGGCTTTACGCAGCCACGTTGGGGCGAGCCTCCAAGATCGGGGGCCCGATCGGGGAAAACGCGGTGGGGCCCAGGGGCCCGATCCGCCGGCCAGCGTAAGGGCCCCCGATCTCTCGCCCCAACGCAGCTCCCGCCCAAAGCCTCTCCAACCGCGTGGGGGGCTCGGTCCCTGCGGGCCACGGGGGGCGACGCCCTCCCGGCCCGGGGGGTCGGGCCCCCTTTTGGTTGTTCAGCGCACTTGGTGCTGGTGGAGCGCGCGGACCAGTCACGCG
>NZ_LAVK01000148.1 GCF_001083795.1 Streptomyces sp. SBT349 | reverse complement strand
GGATCCGGGGCGGGGGGCCGCCGGCATGAGCTGGGCCGCGCATGAGCTCGAAAGCTATCTATTGCACAAGCACATCAAGACCAAGGTGTCGTTCCTGGCCATCCTGGTCGGCTGCCTCGCTCCCGACATGCTGACCAAGCTGCCCGCCTACGGGATCCGCATAGGCAGCCTGGTCATCGAGCCGGAACATCCCTGGGAGTACCACCGGGGCTGGCCCGGCGCCGGGTTCACGCATTCGCTGATGTTCGCTGTCGTGACGGCGTTGCTGGTGCTGTGGATCTTCAAGAGCCGCCCCTGGGCCCTGGGCCTGTTCATCGGGACGTCCGCGCACGTCCTCACCGACATCTTCGACAGTGTCGGCACCATGGTCTTCTTCCCCTTCTCCACCCAGCAGTACAGCCTCGGCATGTGGGCCTACGCCGCCCAGGCCGGCCGGTACGGGGACGCCGCGGCCTACTACGGAAGCCTCGGCCTGGTGTGGGACCTGCTCTGGCTCGCCCTGGCGCTGATCGGCATCGGGGCGCTGCGGTCGCGGTACTTCTTCGAGGAGGTCGTGCCCTCCGACCCGGTGTGGGGGTGGATGCGGCGGCGGCTGGGCATGCCGGACCGGATCATGCTCGCGTGCTACCGCGCCTACTTCGTCTACGGCGTCTGCCGCATCTTCGGGTGGACCGCCTGGGCGCAGTTCGTGGAGGGGGCCCCGATGGACTGGTCGTGGGGCGGGCCCTACTGGGTGGACAAGGTCACGCTGGAGCCGACCCCGGTGGGTGAGCTGCTCCTGAACTCGGCCGTCGGGCTGGGGGGTCTGGCCGCGTCCGGCTGGCTGCTGTGGGTGCTGATCGGCCGCCGTCTGTGGCGGGCCGCGGAGCCGGCGCCGACCGGACCGGCAGCCACCGGCGAGGCCGGGGCGGTCCATGTCGCGCCCCAACACGGGGACCCTGAACGGGAGTACGACGCGCCCCGCAGCGTCTGAGGCGAGCGCTGAGCCGCGCCCGGGCCGCGCCGGGTCGTTCGAGGGTGTTCGTCCCCCGCCGCCGCCGGAGAGGCGGTAGCGGAGCGATTACGCTCTGTGGCCCGGCACATGGAAGGGGCAAGCAGCCGTGGATCGACGAACTCTTCTGCGGGGCGCCGTCGTCGGCGCGGGCACCGTGGCATTCGGCTTCACCGTCTCCCGGGAGGCCCTGGGGCACCCGCCGCGCTCCGGGTCCGCCCCGTACGGCACGTTGGGGGCCCCGGACGCCCACGGGATCCAACTGCCCCCGGGCTTCAGGAGCAGGGTCGTCGCCCGCTCCGGGCAGCGGGTCCCCGGCACCGGACACGTCTGGCACGGGGCCCCGGACGGGGGTGCCTGCTTCGCGGACGGCCCCGGCTGGATCTACGTCTCCAACGCCGAACTGGACGCGGGCGCGGGCGGCGTCGGCGCGCTCCGGTTCGACGTGAGCGGCGCTGTCACCGACGCCTACTCCGTCCTCGACGGCACCAGGAGCAACTGTGCGGGCGGGGCGACACCGTGGGCCACCTGGCTCTCCTGCGAGGAGACGACCCGCGGATTCGTCTTCGAGACCGACCCGTTCGGGGCGCGGCCGGCCGTACGGCGGGACGCCATGGGGCGGTTCACCCACGAGGCGGCGGCGTGCGACTCCGACCGGCGCGTCATCTACCTCACCGAGGACGAGCCGGACGGCGGCCTCTACCGTTTCGTGCCCGACACCTGGGGCGACCTCTCCTCGGGGCGGCTCCAGGTCCTCACCGAGCGCGACGGCGTCCTGGCCTGGCGGAACGTGCCCGACCCGAGCGCCGCGACCACCGCCACCCGGCGGCAGGTCGCGGGCACCCTGGCGTTCGACGGGGGCGAGGGCTGCTACTACTGCGCGGGCCTGTGCTACTTCACCACCAAGGGCGACAACCGCGTCCGGGTCTACGACGCCGAGGCCCACACGGTCACCGTCGTCTACGACCAGTCGGCCGCCGACGACCCGTGCCTGAGCGGCGTGGACAACATCACGGGCGCCACCTGCGGCGACCTCTTCGTGGCCGAGGACGGCGGCTCCATGGAGATCTGCGTCATCTCCGCCGGCAACGGGGTGGCGCCGTTCCTGCGGATCACCGGGCAGAACGACTCGGAGATCTGCGGCCCGGCGTTCAGCCCCGCGGGGGACCGGCTGTACTTCTCCTCCCAGCGCGGCACCAGCGGTGACGACGCGGGCGGCATCACCTACGAGGTGAGTGGACCGTTCCGCTCCGCGGGCTGACCGTTTCCGCCTCCATCCCGCCCGTTCATGACCGGCGCCTCACCCGCGTCGGCATGCCATGATCCGCGGGTGAGCGTGGATGGGGAGGGGGCGGTCGACGCCCGGGTGTGGGACTACTGGCTGGGCGGCCGGGAGAACTACGCGGCGGACCGCAAGGTCGGCGACCAGGTGCGCGCGTTGTTCCCCGCGATCATCCAGGTGGCCCGCGCCGACCGGCGGTTCCTCGGCCGCGCCGTCCGCCATCTGACCGGGCGGGTGGGCATCCGGCAGTTCCTCGACATCGGAACGGGCCTGCCCACCGCGGAGAACACGCACGAGATCGCCCAACGCCTCGCGCCCGACGCGCGGATCGTCTACGTGGACAACGACCCGCTGGTGCTCGCCCACGCCAGGGCACTGCTGGTCAGCGCCCCCGAGGGCATGACGGACTACGTGGACGCCGACGTCCACGAGCCGGACGCCATCCTCCACGCGGCGGGCAAGACGCTGGACCTCGGCCGCCCGGTGGGCCTTCTCCTGCTCGGCATCCTGAACTTCGTGCAGGACACCGAGGAGGCGGTCGCCGTCGTGGGCCGCCTCCTGGCGGCGCTGCCCTCGGGCAGTCACGTGGTGGTCAGCCACCCCACGGACGAGCTCGGCGGCGAGGCGAGCGTGGCGGCCATGCGCTTCTGGAACCGCCACGCCACGCCGCCGATCACCGCCCGGCGCGGGGACGAGGTGGCGCGGCTCCTCGATGGCGTCGAGCTGCTCGACCCCGGCCTGGTGTCCTGCTCCCGCTGGCGGCCCGAGCCCGTCGACCTGGTGCAGCCGGTGGTCCCCCTGTTCGGCGCGGTCGGGCGCAAGCCCTGAGACATCGCCCGGCCGCCGAACCACCGCGTCGCCCGTCGCCCGTCGCCCGCCGCCCGCGACGGAAAACGCGTCGTCCGCCGCCCGTGCGGGCCCGTACGCTGCCCGCATGCCGCAGCCAGGGGGGAGCCCGGGGTCCGTCCCCCGGCCCGTTCACCAGATCCGCGCCGCCTTCACCGGCACCACGGTCACCGTCTACCAGGCGTACCCGCCGGCGATCGGCCTGCCCGCGGCGCGCGAGGGGCGTTTCCCCGCCGCCTGGAAACGGGACAGGATGACGTGGATCAAGCCCTCGTTCCTGTGGATGATGTACCGCTGCGGCTGGGGCGAGAAGGAGGCGCAGGAGACGGTCCTCGCGGTGGACATCACCCGCGAGGGCTTCGACTGGGCGCTGCGGCACGCCTGCCTGTCGCACCATGTGCCGGGCCTGCACGCGGACCGCGCCGCCTGGCAGGCGGAGCTGCGACGCGCGCCGGCGCGCGTCCAGTGGGATCCGGAGCGTGACCTGCGCCTGCGCGCCCTCCCGTACCGCTCGCTCCAGCTCGGGCTCGGGGGCGGGGCCGCGCGCCGTTACGCGGACGAGTGGATCGTCGCCATCACCGACGTCACACCCCTGGCCCACGAGGTCCGCGCGCTGGTCCGGGGCGGCGACCCGGAGGCCGCCGAGCGGCTGCTCCCCGAGGAGCGCCCCTACCCGGCCGACGCGGCGGTGACCGGGCGGATCATCGCGGACGGAACGTAGGCCGGGCCGGCGGCGGCGGGTCACAGCAGCGTGAGCTGCGTGCCGAGGGGCTCGGGCTCGGGATCGGGCTCCGGATCGGCGTCGGCCGTGTCGGCGCCCTCCCCGCCCTCCGCGGGCGGCGGCGAACGGTGGGCGCCGGGGCGGACGGGGCCCATGCCGTACTCGGCCGCCAGTTCGTGCACCTGCCCGGTGATGCGGCGCTGGTACCAGGTGGGCGCGTAGGCGCCGTTCGCGTACAGCACCTCGTAGCGGCGCACGAGGCCCGGGTGGTGGTGTGCGAGCCAGCTCATGAACCACTCACGCGCGCCGGGGCGCAGATGCAGCGCGAGCGGGGTCACGGAGCCCGCGCCCGCCGCGGCGATCGCGCGGACCGTTTCGCGCAGCTGCGCGGGGGAGTCGGTCAGATAGGGGATCACCGGAGCCATCAGCACGCCGCAGGGGATGCCGTGCTCGCGGAGCGTGCGCACCACCTCCAGGCGCCGCTCGGGCGCCGGCGTGCCCGGCTCGACCGTGCGCCACAGCGCCCGGTCGACGGAGCCGACCGAGACCGAGATCCCCACGTCGGTGACGGCCGCGGCCTGCCGGATCAGCTCCAGGTCGCGCAGGATCAGCGTGCCCTTGGTGAGGATGGAGAACGGGTTCGCGTAGTCGCGCAGGGCGCCGATGATGCCGGGCATGAGGCGGTATCTGCCCTCCGCGCGCTGGTAGCAGTCGACGTTCGTGCCCATGGCGATGTGCTCGCCCCGCCACCGCCTGGCGCCCAGCTCGCGCCGGAGCAGGTCGGGGGCGTTCACCTTGACGACGATCTGCGTGTCGAAGCCGATGCCCGTGTCCAGGTCCAGATAGCTGTGCGTCTTGCGGGCGAAACAGTAGACGCAGGCGTGCGAACAGCCACGGTAGGGATTCACCGTCCAGCTGAACGGCATACGGGAGGCGCCGGGCACGCGGTTGACGATCGAGCGTGCCCTGACCTCGTGGAAGGTGATGCCGCGGAACTCCGGGGTGTCGAACGTCCTGCTGACGACATCGGTGCCGAAGAGCGCGGGAGCGGTCGCCGGGGATCCCTCGCTCAGGTTGTTCCAGCGCATGGGTACCTCCTCGCTGCTGTCGTACCAGAATAGAACACATGTTCGCGGCGGGCCTGTCAACCCGGATCCGGCGGGGTCGGTCGCCCCGGCCGAAGGCGGCGTGCGGGCGCACTGACACACTGGGGCGCCACGTTGCTCAACAGGCAGGAGACATCGCATGGCGCTGGTCGAGGTCGTCGCGCGGCGGGACATCAGAGCGGAACCGGACGACGTGTTCGACGCGATCGCGGACTACGAGGGAGTGCACCGCGGGCTGCTCCCGGAGCAGTTCACGGGGTACGAGGTGCGCGAGGGCGGCGACGGCGAGGGGACGGTTCTCTACGTCAAGCTCCACGCCACCAAGAAGCGCGTGCGGGAGTGCCTGTTCGAGGTGACCGAGCCCGAGGACAACACGCTGGTCGAGACCGACCGGAACTCGGACCTGGTCACCACCTACACCGTGGAGCCCGCCGAGGGCGCCGACGGGAGCGCGCGGGTGACCATCCACAGCGCGTGGCAGGGCGCGACCGGCGTGGGCGGCTTCTTCGAGCGCCGCTTCGCGCCCCGCGTGCTGACCGGGATCTACGACCAGATCCTGGCCAACCTCGCGACCGAGCTGGAGAAGTAGCCGGGCGCCCGAGGCGTCCCGGCGCCCTCGGGCCGCCTCCGGCGCCGCTCCCCGAACTCCCGCGCCACGGCCGCGCCTTCCGCTCCGCGCCGAACGCGCCCGGGCGTGCGACCGTGACCGTTCTGGTACGAAAGCGGCTCCGAACGGTCGGTCGCGGTCGCTAATCTCGCTGTGCGTGGTCGGCAACTGACGTGCCGACGAGACGAGATGGGAATATGTGCCGCCGCCGCGGCACGTCGGGCCGTGCCGCGGGCCACGCCCGTCCCCCGGACGCGACCGGGCGCCTTCCCTTGAGTTGAGGATGACCGCATGACGACCGACGAGACGCGTGCCGAGGACTCCGCGGAGGAGTCGACGAGTTACCCGCTGCGGCCCCCGACGGCGCCGACGGCACCCGCGGCACCGGCGGCACCGGCGGGCGGGGACGACGGGCAGGGGCCCGGCCCGGGGGGCCAGGGGCGGCTGCTCGGCGGGCGCTACCGTCTCAAGAGCCGCCTCGGTCACGGCGGCATGGGCACGGTGTGGCGGGCGTACGACGAGCTGATCCAGCGGGAGATCGCGGTGAAGGAGCCGCGCGTCCCCGAGACGGTCCCCGCCGAGCGCCGCGCGGCGCTGTACGAGCGGATGCACCGCGAGGCGCGCGCCGCCGCCCGCGTCAGCCACCCCTCGGTCATCACCCTGCACGACGTGGTGACCGAGAACGGGCGGCCCTGGCTCGTCATGGAGCTGGTGCGCGGCCAGTCCCTCGCCGACGTCCTGGAGGACGGCACCATGGAGGTCCGGCAGGCCGCCCGCGTCGGCCTCGCCGTGCTCGACGCCCTGGCCGCCGCCCACGAGGCCGGCGTCACCCACCGGGACGTGAAGCCCGCCAACGTGCTCCTCGGCGGCGGCGACCGGGTGGTGCTCACCGACTTCGGCATCGCGCAGGTCGAGGGCGAGCAGGGACTGACCGACACCGGCACGCTGATCGGGTCCCCGGAGTTCATGCCCCCCGAGCGGGCCCTGGGCCAGCGGCCGGGGCCGCAGTCGGACCTGTGGGCGCTCGGCCTGCTGCTGTACGTGGCGGCGGAGGGCGTCTCGCCCTTCAGGAGGAACACCGCCGCCGCCACGCTCCAGGCCGTGATCTCCGCCGAGCCGCAGCCCCCGTCGAGCGCCGCCGGGCCGCTGGGCGACCTGATCACGCGACTCCTGGACAAGCGGCCGTCCGCCCGCCCGGACGCCGCCGAGATCCGCCGCGTGCTGACCTCCGTGCTGGCGCCGCCGCCGGCCGCGACCATGCTCACCACGGGCGTCGCCCCCTCCGCGCCCGCGCGCCCGCGCTTCGGCTGGAAGGGACTCCTCGGCGTGGGCGGCGGGGTGGTGGTCGCGGCGGCCGTCGCCACGCTGCTCGTGGTGCGGCCCTTCGGCGGAGGGGGCCTGCCCGAGGGCTGGGAGGAGCGCGAGGAGGCGGCGTTCCAGATGAACCTGGCGCTGCCGTCCGGCTTCGAGCGCTCCCTGGCCGAGGACGACCCGGACCACCTCGTCTACACCGCGCCCGACGGCATCCACATCGTCGACGTCTGGCTGACGCGGGAGGACACCCGCCAGCCGCTCCAGGCCGCCTCCACCCAGCTGGACGACTTCGAGGCGCAGACCTACTCCTACGGCGAGGCCGACGGCTCGATGGACGAGACCGAGTTCCAGGGCGCGGACGCCGCCGAGCTGTTCGTGACCACGAGGCCCGAGGAGGACGGGCCGAGGCAGCAGCGCATGTCCCTGTTCTACGGGGATGAGAGCGACCAACTCATGTGGCGGGTGCAGGTGTTCATGCCCGGGGAGGACGGCCCCGCGAAGGAGTACGGCGAACAGCTGTACGCCGACCTCATCGAGCACCTGGAGATCAACCTCCCGGCCGTGTAGGTACCCGGAATCCGCCTCATGTTCTCGCGGGCGATGACCTCTGAGTAGCACTTATGACGCGGTGCTGAGAGTGCCCAGCCCGGAATGATCACCCTTTCGAGTGATCGAAAGTGCGTGTGGGTTGGACAGCGAGGGAGAGCTTTCCGGCGGGGACATCTCCAAGGCTGTCTCGCAGGAGCTGGACACCACGAAAGGAAAGGTCGTCCTGGGGATCGTGCCTCGGGCGTAGGCCGCCCCGCTGCATCAGCGGTGTGGCGGTGGGTGAGGCGGTGACCTCTCGGCGTGCTCTACGGGTTCCACGTGTCGAGCATGGTTGACCGCACGCCAATTTCTGTCGAAGCTCGCAGTGTTGGGTTCACGCCTTCATGGGGGTCGCATGTCGTTGTCGGAGCGCAAGGAGGGCAAGGAGCGCAAGGAGGGCGACGGGCTTCAGGCCGGTGTCCGTTTCAAGCAGACTGAACGGACAGGCCAGGGCACCTACCACGTCTACGGCGGGCCGAGCCGACAGGCCGCACTGGAATTTCTTCGTGGAACCCATGTCAAGGACGAGCTGGTCTACAACATCGTCGAGACCCCGGAGGGCAACTTCGGGCGGGACCTCATCTACTTGTTCCACGAGGCCGACGGCAAGCTGATCGAGTTGGGGGAGCGGCCGCGGAGCCAGAGCCCTTCGCCGTCGGGCACGCGGTGTGCCTGGTGCGGCTTCTTCGTCGTGCCGTACAAGCTGCCGATCAATGACGAGAAGGTCGGCTCGGTGTCGTTGTATCTGACCTACGACGAGCTCGCGGGCCTGGTGAAGACGGGCGGCGGGCTGCACTGCCGTGCGTGCTCGTTGCTGCAGTGCGCCGTGTGCAGCGGCCTCGCCCGGGCCGGCGGTACGACGCGCGAGCCCGTCTGCCGGGCCTGCGGTGGACGGATGTCGCTCCAGACCGAGGTGGGCCCCGTCGGGCGCGCGACCGCGCCGGGCGGGCCCGACGCGGAGCAGATGGTCACGCTGCCCGCCGATCCGCTGGGGGACGAGCTGTGGGGGATGGCGCCGTTGCGTCTGCCCTGGAGCATCGATGTGGCACGGTTCTTCGGGCAGAGCACGCTGCCCTATGTGTGGCCGGAGGACGGTCGTCACACGGGGTACATCGGCGGTGGGGAGCGGGCCCGGACGCTCCTGCGCGCCAGTTGGACCAAGGTCTTCCTTCATCACCCCAACCCCGAGGTGGCGCTGGGGTGTCTGCGCAGCGCACCGCCCGACGGGATGTTGACCCTGGCGTCGCTCGCCGATCTGCTGGCCTCGCCCACGACCGAGCAACGGGTCAAGGAGGAGGCGTCGAGGGTGCTTTGGCGGCTGAGCGATGGGCTGGTCGGTTACACGCTCAACGTCCTTCTGTCGCGTGGCATGATCACGTCCGGCTATGACACGCATTCGGTTCACCAGGCGCTGGGGCATCTCCGTACGGCCTGCCCTCAGAGCCGGCGCGCCTGGTTCGAGGAGCAGTTGGCGCGGTCCGAGGACGACTGACCTCCGGGGCGCCGGGGGTCAGATGCCGATGTGGACGTAGGACGCCCAGAGGAACGGGTTCTGGAGTGCGTCCGCCGGTCCGTCCGTGGTGCCGTCTCCTCCGCGGGCGCGGAGGGTCGCCCGATGGAGGGCCTGTGCTGCGCGGCTCACGTCCAAGTCCCCCTCCGGCGTGCGGAGTCGGGCGTAGAAGTCGTCGGCGATGCGTACCGAGAGCTGATCGTCGATCTCCCACAGTGTGCTGATGACATGCGGGAAGCCGGCGATCTGGAACGCCGAGGCCAGATGGATCGACTCGTCGAGCAAGCGTACCGGTTGGATCGCCGCGGTGTTGCACGCCGACAGGTAAGCGAGCTGTGCCCGGTCCAGCGCGACCGGGGCCAGGCTCGCGGCTGTCAGCGGGTCGTGCTCGTGGTCCCGCAGCAGGAGTCGGCTGCGTGAAGGCTGGTGCGGGTCGGTGGCGCCGTGGCAGGAGAAGTGGGCGATCGGGTGGTGGGCGAGGCGGGCGAGGACGGAGGTCTTCGTCGGCTCCGCCACGGCGTCCAGCGCGGCCTCCCGGTCGGCGAGCACGGTGAGTTCGGGGAGGTGGCTGCGCAGCACCCCAACCTCTTCCGTGACGTACGGCAGGCGGCCCAGGCCGGGGAGTCCCGGCGTGGTCGGCATCGCCACCACCAGCGCCGGGAGCGTCGGCCCGCGTCGCGCGGGTGACGTGGTCTGCCTGGTGTGGATGAGTGCGCGCAGGGACGGGGCGTAGGAGGAGACCACGCGGTCGATGACCGTGCGCGGGTACCGCTCGCGGGCCGCGGTGGTGTGGTGGCCCGCGGCGTGGATCGGCAGCAGGCTCAGCAGGCCGCAGGGGACCCACCAGACACGGGGCCAGGGCTCCGTGTCGGCGAAGGGGCCGGTGCGGTGGCCGAGTGCCTCCAGCACCGGGGCCGCGATGGCGTCCCACAGCCACTCCAGTACGGAGAGCATCCGGGCCCCGCCCCGCTCCTCCGCCGCCGCGTCCCCCATCAGGATCGACTGCCGGGCCGCCAGGAACGCCGAGGCTTTGGTGGCCACACCGTCCGCGTCGGCCCGCGGGAGCGGCAGCGCCGTGACCTCGTCCCGGGTGACCAGGAGGGCATGGCTCCCGTACGCGCTGACGTTGAGAACGACCACCGGCCCTGCCTGCGCCGCGCCGAGCAACTCGTCGGCGCCGGGCGGCAGACTGAACGAGCCGAAGCCGTCGAGTGCCCTGATCCTGGCCTGCGTGGCGGCGAACTCCGCGGCGAGTTCGTGCCGTTCGCGGCCGGCGCCGAACTGTGGTACGGCCGTGGGAGTACCGGGCTCCGCACCGCCCGACGACGGGCCGGCCTCCCAGGGCTGGTCGAGCAGATCGCGGAGTGCGACGAAGCGCGCGGCGAGATCCGGGTGTCTGAGGCGCAGGAGGGACAGGTCGTCGCGGCCGTCGAGCGCCTGGCTGATGAGGACTCCGCGTCCGGCCTCCAGCAGGCTCAGGGCCCGCCGCGGCCGGTCCGCCGCGGGCAGCCTCGGATCGGCCAGGACGAGCGAGGCCGCTTCGCCGGCCAGTCCCGCCAGGCCGCCCAGCGCGTGCTCCTGGTCGCTGCGGGCCAGGCGGCGGGGGCTGACCTCCGGCAGGAGCCGTACCGCGTTCTCGAGCAGGTCCGTCGCGCACAGCACTTCGGATGCGGCGACCAGGTCGGCGGCGGCTGCCCTCGCGGAGCCGAGGCGTTGCCACACCGGTGCCGTGTCCACGGCCGAGGCCGCGACGTCGGCCGCCGTCGCGGCGCTCCGGTCGTCCGGGTTGCCCGTGGACGTGTGGCGGGCGCGCAGGGCGGCACCCAGGTTGGCGAGGAACCTGGCGCGTTCCGGGTTGCTGCCGGAGATCAGCGACACACTTCTGCGGCCCGCGGACACCGCCTCTTCCACGTCCTCTGGGCGCCCGGTCCGTTTGTACCTCTGGGTCAGGGCGTACGTCAGGTTCGCGAGGTACCGGGCCAGATCATCGGCCTCCCGCCCGGTCGACGCCGCCACCGCGCGACGCGTCACGTCGATCCCCTCGTCCAGATCCTGGAGCCGACCGGCGTACGCGAACCGCGCCGACAGGACGTTGCCGAGATTGGACAGGTGCCTCGCCCGGTCGGACCTGTGGATCCCGGTCGCCACCGCCTCACGGCAGAGGGCGATCGACGCCTCGATGTCGTCGCGGTCCCGCGTCCGCCGGGACCGGTCCCACAGCAGCATGCCCAGTGCATTGAGCACCGTGGCACGCTGCCTGCGGTCGAGGGCCGGATTCCGCAGCCGCGCCCGCTCGTGGCGGATCGCCTCATCCAGGTCCGCGACTGCCCCGGCCTGCCTGTGGCGCAGGAACAGCAGTTGGGACAGTACGCCCGAGAAATGCGCGTGTCCGGGCCGGTGGTCCTGCGTCCGGGCCAGACCGGCGCGGGTGAGCACGATGGCCTCGTCCAGGTCCGCGACCGTGCCGGTCGCCCGGTACCTGTTCACCAGGGCCACCACGAGGATCAGTTCGACGGGCGCCTCGGTGCGTGCGGGGGCGCTCTCGGTGGACGCGCGTGCGAGGCGTACGGCTTCGTCCAGGTGCGCAGGATTCCCCGAGAAACGGGCCTTGAGGGCCAACTGGACCACCAGGCCGACCAGATACGCCTGCCGCTTGGGATGGTCCGCGGGAGTCATGTCGAACGCCTTGAGGCTGCAGGCCAGGGCCTCGTCCAGTCCCTCCGGGGTGTGGGTCAGCTCGCAGCGGTCCGCCAGGGCGGCGCCGAGACCGCCGAGGCTCGCGGCCTGGTCGCTGCCTTCGCGCGGGCGGGCGTTGACCCCGCGCCGGGCGACGGCGACGGCTTCCTCGAGCGCCTCAGGGCGTCCGGTCTCCATGACAAGCCGACGCAGGCCCTGGACCAGGTTGTGGAGCGCGTGCTTGCGCGAGGGGCCCGGCCGACTCAGCGTGACCGCCGTGCGCCCAAGGTCGATCGACTCCTCCATGTCCTCGACCGATCCGAGGTACGTGAACCGCTCGCTCAGCGCCGCGCCGAGATTCGCCAGCGCAGCAGTGCCGTCCGACGGTCGCGAGGGCGGCAGGCGCGTCGCGGTACGGGCCACCTCGATCGCCTCGTCGAGGTCCGCCTTCCGCTCGGTCACCTTGAACCGGTCGAGGAGTAAGGCCGCGAGCGCCGAGAGGCAGACGGTGTCCCTCCGGGCCAGGGAGGTGGCCTCGCGCCCGGCGGCGATCGCAGATTCCAGGTCCGCCGCGTCCCTGGTCTCCTTGAAGCGCAGATGCAGCGCGCTGAGAAGCCGGTGGAGATGCGGTACGCGGCCAGGATCGTCGGCCGGCAGCGCCGCGACGGCGGCACGGAACGAGGAGATCGCTCTGGTCAGCTCCGCCCGGGAACGGGTCCGCTCGAAGCGGTCCCGGGCACAATCGCCTGCCTTCGCATACGAGTTCGCCTCATCGGAGGGGTACACCCAGGGCAGTCCTTCGCCTCACGGCAGGAGGATCCGCTGGGGATCCTCGCGGATCAGACTGAGCATCCGGTCCAGTTCGGCCGGTTCGACGGACGCCGGTACCTCGAGCCTGGCCCCGGACGCGAGCTCGATCACGATGCGCTGCCCCTCCTTGGCCGCGCCGCGGCCCAGGATGCCGGTCACCAACGCGGTCAGGGCGGAACTCGCGGCAGCGATGGTGGCCACGAGGATCGCAGCGTCCCCCGTCCGGAACCTCGACGCCGACTGCTCCAACTCCACCGAGATCCCGGAGTCCCAGGAACCATCACGGCTCAGATCGCCGTGCACATCCTCTGCCGAACGCGAATCCGACGCGACGATCACGCGCCACTTGGGCAACCCCAGCACCATCCCCCAGTCCCTTCGCCAACGTGATCAACACAGGCTGATCAGATGCCAGTTGGTAGTCGAGTATGGCACGGAGCGGTAGCCCCTAATCACGATTAATCACGATTCGTTGCGAACCCCGGAACGTACCACGGCGACCGTGGAGGCGTTCCACCTGCGGTTCCTCGCCCAGAGCACCTGGTCGACGTCGTCGCCGGCTCCGTCTGCACGTGTACGACGGCGCCCCGGGCGGGGAGAGCGACGGCCCCCGCCCGGGGAAGCCAGGCATACATAAGACCAAGGCTATGATACCCCGTTTCAAGGAAGATTGATGGTCTAAAGTGTCTTCGCTACCTTAGACGCATCGACTCCGTTGAGGAACGGTCTCAAGGAGGCAGGTTGATCCAGATCACGCTGGGCAGGCGCAGGCCGATCGATCCGAGCGAGGACGCCTTCGCGCGGTCACGGATCGGCTGGACCGAAGGACTCTCCGACCAGCAGCTCCACGACATCGCCCGGGGAACCTGGGTGATGCCCGGCGAACGTGTCGAACGGGAGCGGTTCGCCGTCGTCAGCGGAGACGTCATCATCAGGCAGGCCATGGAGATCGACCGGATCGTCGACACCCCCGACGGCCGACGGGCCTTCGCAGGGCGCATCCTCGGCCCCGGGCATCCGGTGTACGACCGCTATGTCGGCAAACCCGCACCGAACGGCGCCCAACGGAACCCCATCACCTACTTCAGGTCCCCACTGGACAACCGGAAGTGCAACTGCGGCTGCGGCAAACCGATCGAACGCGGCGATTTCCTCCCCGGACACGACCAGCGGGCCATCCATGAGCGCATCGCCCGCGTCGGCACCGTGATGGACTTCATCACCTGGTTCGACCAGATCTGGGAGACCAAGGAAGGCCAGCGGGACACCGGCGGCGCGAACCTCCCGGCCGAGTGAGACCCGCGCGTCGCCCGTCACCGCGGGGACGCGCCCGGCCGCGGGGGCTCGCCACCGGCGGTGCCGTGTCGAACTGCCCTCAAACTGGCTGGTCGTCGGGGCCGCCGGGTAACGTGGCGGCCCATGACCCGGATTCTGATCTCGGCCGACATGGAAGGGGCCACCGGAGTCACCTGGCCCGCCGACTGTCTGCCCGGCACCCCCGAATGGGAGCGCTGCCGCCCCCTGTTCACCTCCGATGTGAACGCGGCCATCGCCGGGTTCCTCGACGGCGGCGCCGACGAGGTCCTGGTCAACGAGGCCCATATGACCATGCGGAACCTCTTGCTCGAACAGCTCGACGACCGCGCCGAGATGCTGACCGGCCGCCACAAGGCCCTGAGCATGGTCGAGGGCGTCCAGCGCGGGGACGTCGACGGCATCGCCTTCGTCGGCTACCACACGGGCGCCGGCGACGAGGGCGTCCTCGCCCACACCTACCTGGGGAACTCGCTGACCGGCGTCTTCGTGGACGGCGTCCGCGCCAGCGAGGGCCTGCTCAACGCGCTGGTCTCGGCCGAGTACGGCACCCCCGTGGTCCTGGTCACCGGCGACGACCGCACGTGCGCCGACGCCCGTGGCTACGCGCCGGACGCCGAGACCGTGGCGGTCAAGGACTACGTGTCCCGTTACGCCGCCGTCTGCCGCACCCCCGCCCGCACCGCGGCCGACATCCGCGCCGCCGCCGCCAGGGCCGCGCCGTCCGCCGTCCGGCACGACCCCGCCGAGCCGAGGCCCCGCACGGTCGAGGTCGAGTTCGACGCGGAGCACCTGGCGGGGGCGGCCACGGTGGTCCCCGGGGTGGAGCAGACCGGGCCGCGCCGGGTGGCGTACACGGCGCCGGACATGTACGAGGGAATCCGGTGCTTCAAGGCGGTCACGACACTGGTATCCGCGGCGGTGGAGGAATGGTATGGCTGACCGGACAGGGCAGGCAGGGCAGGCAGCGCAGGCAGAGCGGGTGGAGCAGGCACGGCGGACCCCCGTCGACCGGGTCGCGCTCGATGAGGCGGTCCGGTTCACCTCGGACCTGATCCGCATCGACACCACCAACCGCGGCGGCGGCGAGGGCGTCGAGCGCCCGGCCGCCGAGTATGTCGGTGAGCGCCTCGCCGAGGCCGGTCTCGAACCGCTGCTGCTGGAGAAGGCGCCGGGGCGCACGAACGTCGTCGCCCGGATCGCGGGCACCGACCCCTCCGCGCCCGCCCTGCTCGTCCACGGGCACCTCGACGTCGTTCCCGCCGATCCCGCCGAGTGGAGCGTGGACCCGTTCTCGGGCGAGATCCGCGACGGCGTCGTCTGGGGCCGCGGCGCGGTGGACATGAAGGACTCGGACGCCATGGTGCTCGCGGTGGTCCGCGCCTGGGCCAGGGCCGGGGCGCGGCCCCGCAGGGACGTCGTGCTGGCGTTCACCGCCGACGAGGAGGACACCGCGCAGTACGGCTCGGGGCACCTCGTCGCCGCCCACCCCGACCTGTTCGAGGGCTGCACGGAGTCCCTCGGCGAGTCGGGCGCGTTCACCTTCCACCCCGGCGACGGCCGGCGCCTCTACCCGGTCGCCGCCGGTGAGCGCGGCACCGCCTGGCTCACCCTCACCGCCCGCGGCCGGGCGGGACACGGCTCCAAGATCAGCCACGCCAACGCCGTGACCCGCCTCTCCTCCGCCGTCACCCGCGTGGGCGAGCACGCCTGGCCGGTGCGGCTCACCCCCACCGTCCGCGCCGCGCTGACCGAGCTCGCCGCGCTGTACGGGCTGCCGCTGCCCGACCTCGACGCCGAGGACCCGGGCGAGCTCGCCGCCGGCGTGGACGGCCTGCTCGAACGCCTCGGCCCGGCCGCCGCGCTGATCGCGCCGACCGTCCGCAACAGCGCCAACCCGACGATGCTGAACGCCGGTTACAAGATCAACGTCATCCCGGGCAGCGCCACGGCCCAGGTCGACGGGCGCGTCCTGCCGGGCAGCGAGGCCGAGTTCACCGCCACCCTCGACCGGCTGACCGGCGACGACGTGGACTGGGAGTACGCGCACCACGAGATCCCGCTCCAGGCCCCCGTGGCGTCCCCCGCGTTCGACGTGCTCCGCGAGGCCCTGCTCCACTTCGATCCCGCCGCCCACGTCGTTCCCTACTGCATGTCGGGCGGCACCGACGCCAAGCAGTTCTCGCGCCTGGGCATCACCCACTACGGCTACATGCCGCTGCGGCTGCCCGAGGGCTTCGACTACCAGGCGATGTTCCACGGCGTGGACGAACGCGTCCCCGTGGACGCGCTCCACTTCGGTACCCATGTGCTCGACCGCGCCCTGCGCGCGCTCTAGAGAGGACCCCGTGTGCGCCACGCCGCCCCCCACGGCACCTGGAACTCGCCCATCGACGCCGCCCTGGTCGCCGCGCACGAAGGGAAGCCCGAGTACCTGGGCGCGGTCGGCGACGAGCTGTGGTGGACCGCGCCCCGCCCGGCCGAGGGCGGCCGGCGCGCCCTGGTGCGCCTCGGTCCCGGCGGCGAGGCCGTCTCCGTGCTGCCCCCGCCGTGGGACGTGCGCAGCCGCGTCATCGAGTACGGCGGCCGGCCGTGGGCCGGGGTGGCGCGCGACCGTGGCGGGCCGCTGATCGTCTTCAGCCACTTCGCCGACCAGCGGCTCTACGCCTTCGAGCCCGACGCGACGGCCACCGAGGGCACCGCGACCGGCCCCCGCCCCCTCACCCCGCTGTCGGCCGTGGGCGGCGGCCTGCGCTGGTGCGATCCGGAGATCAGGGGCGGCGAGGTGTGGTGCGTGCTGGAGGAGTTCACCGGGGAGGGCTCGTGCGACGTGCGGCGCCTGCCCGCGGCCGTGCCGCTCGACGGCTCGGCCGCGGAGGACCGCTCCGCGGTGCGCGAGCTGGACTCGGCCCGGCACCGCTTCCTGACCGGGCCCCGCGTCTCGCCCGACGGCAGGCGCGCGGTCTGGCTGGCCTGGGACCACCCGCGCATGCCCTGGGACGGGACCGAGCTCAAGATCGCCGACGTGTCGGAGGGGCCCGAGCCGCGGTTCACCGGGGTGCGGACCCTGGCGGGCGGCCCCGGCGAGTCCGTCGCCCAGGCCGAGTGGGCCCCGGACGGCACGCTGCTGGCGGCCACCGACCGCACCGGCTGGTGGAACCTGCACCGCCTCGACCCCGCCACCGGCGAGGCCGTGAACCTCTGCCCGCGCGAGGAGGAGTTCGCCAACGCCCTCTGGCGCGTCGGCTGGCGCTGGTTCGCGCCCCTGGAGGACGGGACCGTCGCCGTCGTGCACGGGGTGGGCACCCGCCGCCTGGGCGTCCTCGACCCCGTCACCGGCGAGGTCGCCGATGCCGTGGGGCCCTGGACCGAGTGGACGGGGACGCTCGCGGTCCGGGGCACGCTGGTCGGCGGCGTCGCCGCCGGGCCCCACCGCGGCCACGAGATCGTCTGCCTGGACACCGCCACCGGCCACTGCCGGGCCGTCGCCGAGGAGCACCGCGACGCGGTCGACCCGGCGTACTACCCCGACCCCGTCACCCGCGTGGTCCCCGGGCCCGGCGGCCGGTGGCGGTGTCCAGGCAGACGATCTCGTGG
>NZ_LAVK01000147.1:17498-25910 GCF_001083795.1 Streptomyces sp. SBT349 | reverse complement strand
CCCACCACCCCCAGGGCCGCCGTCCGTGTTCCGCGTCCAGCCATGATCCTGCTCCCCCCTCGCATGCCCCACCTGACGCGCACATGCCCCGAACGGTTCCTGGCGCGCGACCGGGGCCACCGGCGTCACAGCGCTTGTCTACGCCGTAGACAGGCGGGCGATCGCCTGTCTACGCTGTAGACATGATGACGTTCACGGACGGATCGGCATTGATCTCCCCGCCCACCGGGCAGGCGGAATCGGCGTGACCAGCCGTCGGCGGGTGGTCGTCACGCGCACCGGCGGCCCCGACGTGCTGCGCGTCGACACCGACGAAGCCCCCGAGCCCGCCGCCGGCCGGCTGCGGGTGCGCGTGACCGCCGCGGGCGTCGCCCGCGCCGACATCCTGATGCGCGCGGGCCGCTATCCCGGGCGGGTGCCCACGCCGCCGTTCACTCCCGGGTGGGACGTCACCGGCGTCGTCGACGCCGTCGGCCCGGACGTCCCGGACCGGTGGCTCGGCCGCCGGGTGGTCGCGCTGACGCTGACCGGCGGGCACGCCAGCCACGCCTCCGTGCCGGTCGCCGACGCGGTCGAGCTTCCCGGCACCCTCCAGGAGCACGCCGCCGCCTGCCTCCCGCTCGCCTATGTCACCGCGCACGAGCTCCTGCACCACGTGGCCCGGGTCCGCCCCGGCGAGCGGGTGCTCGTGCACGGCGCCGCGGGCAGCGTGGGCACGGCCCTGCTCGATATCGGCCGCCTCCTCGGCGCCGACATGTACGGCATCGCGGCGTCCCGCGACCACGCCCTCGTCGAGACGTACGGCGCCGAGCCGGTCGAACGCGACCGCGCCGCGCTCCCGCGGGCCGACGTCGTGCTCGACATGGCCGGCGGCGCGACGCTCCGCGCGTCCTGGCGCTCCCTGCTCCCCGGCGGCCGCCTCGTCTCCTACGGCTTCCTGTCCCCCGAGGCGTCACCGCCCCGCGACCTGCTCCGGCTACGCCTGTGGAACGCCCTGCCGGGCGACCGCCGCGCCGCGTTCTACCGGCTCAGCGCGACCGCGCGCCGACGTCCCGATCGCGTCCGGGCGGTTCTGCGCGATCTCGTCACCCAGCTCGGCGAGGGCCGGCTGCACCCACGGATCGCCGCGCGCGTCCCGCTCGACCAGCCGGCGCGAGCACACCGCGTCGCCGACGACCCCACCGCCCGCGGCAAGGTCCTGCTCGTGCCCTGAGCACGTGCCGTGGACCGCGACCGTGCCGACCCTGGTGCGTCGGCACCAGGACACGTGCCCGGCTGGTCCGGGCGCACCAGGGGAAGACGGCAGCGGGGGACGATGCCCGGCGGGGGTGCCGGAGGCGAGTGTGGGAGGCGCGCGAATCCCGCGCGTTCCCCTTGCCTAGCGGTGTCTGGAGTGATCAACCGGTGGCGACATATCTGTACCGGATCGGACGGTGGGCCTTCCGGCGGCGCCGGCTCGTGGGCGTTCTGTGGCTGGGTGTCCTGGTGCTGGCCGCGGTCGCCGCCGCCATGGCGCCGGCCGGGCAGGAAGAGGACCTCTCCATGCCCGGCACCGAGTCGCAGAAGGCGTTCGACCTGCTGGACGAGCGCTTCCCCGAGAGCAACTCCCAGGGTGCCGAGGCCCGTTTGGTGTTCCAGGCGCCGGACGGGCAGCGGGTGACGGCCGGGGAGAACGAGGCGGCCGTCGCGGACGCGCTCGGCTCGCTGGACGGGGGCGACCAGGTCGCGTCGACCACCGACCCCTATGAGACCGGCGCCGTCAGCGAGGACGGCACCATCGCCTACTCCACGATCACCTACACCGCGGACGCCGTCGACCTGACCGAGCCGACGAAGAGCGCCCTGGAGGACGCCGCGGGCCAGGCCCGGGAGGCGGGGCTGACCGTGGAGATCGGCGGCTCGGCCCTGGACTCGGAGGAGGAGCCGGGCGGGACGACGGAGCTCATCGGCGTGGCGGTGGCGGCCGTGGTGCTGGTCGTCGCCCTCGGGTCGCTGGTCGCGGCCGGACTGTCGCTGCTGACCGCCTTCGTGGGCGTGGCCATCGCCTTCGGCCTGGTCTCCGCGCTGGCCGTTCCGCTGGGCCTGACGTCCACCGTCGCCATCCTGGCGCTGATGCTGGGGCTGGCGGTCGGCATCGACTACGCCCTCTTCATCACCTCCCGCTTCCGCGACGAGCGCGCCCGGGGCAGCGATCCCGAGGAGGCCGCCGGGCGGGCGGTGGGCACGGCCGGATCCGCCGTCGTCTTCGCCGGCGCGACCGTCCTCATCGCCCTGGCCGGGCTGTCGGTCGTCGGAATCCCCGAGCTCACCAAGATGGGCATGGGCGGCGCGGGCGCCGTGGCCCTGGCCGTGCTCGTCGCGCTGACCCTGGTCCCCGCGCTGTTCGGCTTCTTCGGCCGGCGGGTCCTGTCCCGCGCCGTCCGCAAGGCCACCCGGCGCGGAGGCGGGCGCCCGCACCCGGCGCCCACCGCGGCCGGCCGGCCCGGGCTCGGCACCCGCTGGGCGCGGTTCGTGCTGCGCCGGCCGGTGACCGTGCTGGTGATCGCCGGCCTCGGTCTCGGCGCCGTCGCCGTGCCGGCGCTGAGCCTCGAACTCGGGCTGCCGGGAGACGAGTCCAAGCCGGTGGAGACCACCCAGCGCCGTGCCTACGACCTGCTGTCGGAAGGCTTCGGCCCCGGCTTCAACGGCCCGTTGACCGTGGTCGTGGACATGGCGGCATCCTCGGGGTCCGCGGACGCCCGGGCCACCACGGACCTGGTCGCCGAGACCGTACGGGGGGTGGAGGGGGTCGCGTCGGTCGGTGACCCGGTTCTCAGCCCGGCCCAGGACACGGCCGTCCTCACCGCCGTCCCGGAGACCGCGCCGAACAGCGGCGAGACCAAGGACCTGGTGCACGCGATCCGGGGCGCGGTCTCCGGCGTCGAGGCCGGCACGGGCGCCGGCATCCTGGTGACCGGCACCACCGCGCTGAACATCGACATCTCCGAGGCCATGTCCGACGCCCTCATCCCCTATCTGACCGTGGTCATCGGCCTGGCGGTGCTCCTGCTGACGGTGGTCTTCCGCTCGGTCCTGGTCCCGGTCAAGGCCGCGCTCGGCTTCCTGCTGTCGGTGGGTGCCGCCTTCGGCGTCGTCGTCGCCGTCTTCCAGTGGGGCTGGGCGTCGGACCTGGTCGGCATCGAGCAGACCGGACCGGTCATGTCGCTGATGCCGATCCTCATCATCGGGATCGTGTTCGGCCTCGCGATGGATTACGAGGTCTTCCTCCTCGCCCGGATGCGGGAGGCCCACGTCCACGGCGCGTCCCCCGGCGAGGCGATCGTCAGCGGCTTCCGGCACAGCGGACGGGTGGTGGCCGCGGCGGCGATCATCATGATCAGCGTGTTCGCCGGGTTCATCGGGATGAACAGCCCGACCATCCAGACGATGGGCGTCGGCCTGGCCGCCGCCGTCGCCTTCGACGCCTTCGTGGTCCGGATGGCGATCGCCCCCGCGGTCCTGGCACTGCTCGGCCACCGGGCCTGGTGGCTGCCCCCTATCCTGAACCGTGTGCTGCCGAACGTGGATATCGAGGGTGAGGCACTGAGCAGGCGCGTCCCGGCCTCCGCGAACGAGCCGGACGCGACGGTGCCGCGGCTCCCCGCCGGCAGGCACTGAGTCGGCCATGACGAACACGGGTGGCGGTGGCCCGCGAGCACGTGGCGCGTGGTGGCGGGAGGCGGCGATCACGGCGACGGCGTTCGCGCTCTGCCTGCTCGGCGGCGTGGTGCAGGACGACGGCAGCACGCTGTCACCGCCGCCCGTCGCCGCCTACGTCATCGCCGTGGTGTCCTGTGCCGTGCTGCCGGTGCGGCACCGGGCGCCGCTGGCCGCCATGGCGGTCACGACCGCGTGCGGCGTGCTGGGGCCGCTCCTGGGCCTCCTGCTGAGCCCGCTCCTCGTGGCCCCCGCCGTGATCACCGCCTACTCGCTCACCCTGCGCACCGAACGGCACGCGCCGAGCGCGGTGTTGCTCACCTCCGTGGCGCTGCTGGTCGCGTTCACCCCCGTATTCGGGGCCCTCTCGTGGAAGGACGCGAGCAGGATGGGGGCGGTGGCGGCGTTCCCGCTGGTGGCCGGCGTACTCGGTCACTCGGCGCACAACCGGCGGGCCTACCTGGCGGCCGTGGAGGAGCGGGCCCGGCGGGCCGAGGAGAGCCGGGACAGCGAGGCGCGCCGGAGAGTGGCCGAGGAACGGGTGCGCATCGCCCGGGAACTGCACGACCTCGTGGCCCACCAGATCACCCTCGCCAACGCGCAGGCCACGGTCGCCGCCCACCTCTTCGACGCCCGCCCGGAGCAGACCCGCAAGAGCCTGAAGGAGCTCGTCGAGACCACCGGCGACGCGCTCGACGACCTGCGGGCCACGGTCGGTCTGCTGCGCCAGACCGGGGACGCGGCGGCCCCCGACGAACCGGCGCCCGGACTGTCCCGGCTCCCCACGCTCATCGAGTCCTTCCGCCGCGCGGGCCTGGAGGTGTCGGTGCACCAGGAGGGCACGGCCAGGCCGCTGCCGCCGGGAGTGGACCTCACCGCCTACCGCATCGTCCAGGAGGCCCTGACCAACGTGACCAAGCACGCCGGTACCGGCGGCGCCCGGGTGCGCCTCGCCTGGAACCGCGATCGCGTGACCCTCACCGTCGCCGACGACGGAGGGGGCGCCCGTACGGCGCCGACCGCGTCCACCGGACCGACCGCGTCCACGGGGCCGACCGCGTCCACGGGGCCGGACCGTTCGCCCGGTTACGGCCTGATCGGGATGCGTGAACGTGCCGCCGCGGTCGGGGGACACCTCTCCGCGGGCAGGCGCCCGGAGGGTGGCTTCCTCGTCTCCGCGCACCTGCCCCTCCCGCCCGCCAAGGACACGACGCGGACGACCGACGGAGAGGCGGGGGACGCGCCGTGACGCTCCGGGTGCTGCTCGCCGACGATCAGGCCCTGCTGCGCAGCGCCTTCCGGATGCTCCTCGACACCGCCGACGACATCACCGTGGTCGGCGAGGCCGCCGACGGCAGGGAGGCGGTGAGACTGACCCGGGAGCTGCGCCCTGACGTGGTGATCATGGACATCCGCATGCCCGAGGTGGACGGTCTCACCGCCACGTCCCAGATCTGCGCGGACCCGGAACTGCGTGCCAGCCGCATCCTGATCCTCACCACGTACGAGACCGACGAGTACGTCGCCCAGGCGCTGCGCGCGGGGGCCGGCGGCTTCATCGGCAAGGGCATCGGGGCCGAGGACCTGCTGGACGCCGTGCGGACGATCGCGGACGGCGACACCCTGCTGTCCCCCGCCGCGACCCGCTCGCTGGTCGCCCGTTTCCTGGCCACACCGGACGACGCCCCGCCGCATCACCCCGAGCGGCTCGCCGTGCTCACCCCGCGCGAACGGGAGATGGTGGCTCTGGTCGCGACCGGCCTGTCCAACCAGGAGATCGCCGAGCGGATGTTCCTCAGCCCCTTCACCGTCCGCGCCCACGTGCAGCGCGCGATGACGAAGCTGGAGGCCCGCGACCGGGCGCAACTCGTCGTCATCGCCTACCGGACGGGCCTGGCCCGCGCCGCCCCCGAGGGCGGCACCGGCCGCCCGTCGTGAGCGAACGCGGGCAGCGCGAGGGCTGAGTGGGCCGGTCGTGGCGTCGCGGAGGGCAGGGTGACGAGGCCACGCAGCATGGCGTCGCGTTGCTCCAGGGCCCGCGCCGTGGTGGGGAAGAGCGTGGCCGCACCGTTGTCGACCAGCGCCTGATTCATGGCGACGAACTCGCGCAGGTCGCGCTCGTAGGCGGCGAACGCGGCGGTGTGGTCCCGGTTGGTGGCCAGGGCGTTGGCGAGCACGTAGGCACCGGCCAGCGCGAGGCTGGAGCCTTGTCCGGTGAGGAACGAGGGCGCGTACGCGGCGTCGCCGACGAGCGCGACGCGACCGCTGGACCAGTGGGGCATGCGGATCTGGCCGGCCGTGTCGAGGAAGAGGTCATCCGCGTCGCGCATGGCGCCGACCATGCCGGGGACCTCCCATCCCGCGCCCGCGAAGGCCGCGGCGACCAGGTCCCGTTGGGCGTCGGGGTTCCGGAGGGCGTCGGACGGCGGTTCCGGTTGGTGGAAGGTCAGGAAGGCGTGCACCTCGTCGTTGTCGCCGGTGGCGTAGAGGGCCGCGGCTTTCCCCGGGGTGTTCCACATCACGAGCTCGCGGGAGAGCCCGAGGGTGTTCGGCATGGTGAAGAGGGCGAAGCCGTAGCCGAGGTGGCGGTGGAACCGTTCCTCGGGGCCGAACAGGGCCTCCCGGGTGGTGGAGTGCATTCCGTCGGCGCCGACCACCAGGTCGAACGTGCGCCGTCGCCCGCTGCGGAAGGTGACGTCGACCCCTTGCCCGGACTGGTCGAGGGTGTCGATGGAGTCGCCGAACAGGAACTCCACGTCGTCGCGGACCAGCGCGTGGAGGATCGCGGCCAGATCCCCACGCCGCACTTCGAGGTCCCGCCCCTCGACACCGCCGGCGACGGCGCGCGGGGTGAGGGAGGCCACCTGACCGCCCTCGGCGTCGAGGAAGGTGCAGCGACGCACGTCGATGTGCGCGTCCCGCAGGCGCGGCAGTATCCCCATCCGCCGGACCACCTCCACCGCGGTACCGCGGATGTCGATCGGGTAACCACCGCCGCGCAACGCGCCTGCCTTCTCCACCACGGTGACCGCGCATCCGGACCGGTGCAGCCAGTACGCGAGGGCGGGTCCGGAGATGCTGGCCCCGGAGATCAGGACCTCGCGCCTCGCGGTCGTCCTCACGTCCGTCGAGGGACCGTTGGGTGTCATGTCCGGGCTCCTGTTCTGTTGATACGGACGACGATCAGGGACAACGCGGCGACGAGGCCGGCGACGGCGAACCCCGCGACGAAGGCCGATTCGCTCGGCCCGCCCGTCGACGGGTCGGCCCCGGCGTCGAGGATCGCGCCGCCGATCTGGACGCCCAGGGCGATGCCGATCACGCGTGTCACCACGAGCAGGCTGGTGGCGATGCCGGTGTCCTTGGCCTCGACGGCGGTGGCGGTGCGGGTGAGCAACGCCGTGGTCCCGAGGCCCGCGGCGATCGCGGTCAGCGTCTTCGCGAGGACGAGCTGCCACGCGGCGGTGTGCAGCGACGCCAGGGCGATCATCGTGGCCGCCGTGACGACGGCGCCCACGACGAGCACGGCACGCAGACCGAAACGCCGCGCCACGACCCCGCCGACCGAATCGCTCACCGCCCCGGCGATGGCGCCGGGCAGCAGGAACAGTCCGATGTCGGTGGTGCCGGCTCCGAAGCCGTACCCGTCGGCCGACACCGCGAAGAGCTGCGGGAGCAGGAAGGCCACCATCCCGAAACTGGTGGTGATGACGAAGGTGAGCACGCACGAGTGCCACATCGCGGGCTTCGCCAGCATGTCCAGATCGACCATCGGCGACGCCGCCCGGCGCTCGACGGCGACCCATCCGGTCGCGAGGGCGGCCACGACCACCGCGAGGGCCCCGACCGCGAGGGGCGGCAGGCCGGCGCCCGTCACCCGCACCAGCCCGACCATGAACACGAGCAGCGTGCCGCTCAGCAGGACCACGCCGGGCCAGTCGATCCTGCCGTCCGACGCGATCGGCGGATCATGCGGCATCACCCGCGCCACGACCAGGGTCGTCGCGATGATCGCGATCGTCGGCAGCGCGAACATCCCATGCCAGGACAGTCGCTCCGCGATCGGCCCGGCCATCAGCGTTCCCACGATGCCGCCGCCCGTGAACAGCGCCATGACCAGCCCGATCGCCAGCCGTGTCTCTCCCGCCGGGAGGTGTTTGCGCACCAGGATGAAGGAGAGGGGCAGCGCGCCCACCATGACGCCCTGCAATATCTGACCCAGCAGCAACACCGGCAGGTTCGGCGCCAGGCCGGCCAGCAGACCACCGGCCGAGACGACGGCCATCAGGACGACCAGCACCCGCTTTCCGCCGTAGCGGTCGCCGAGTTTGCCCGCGACGGGCGCGACGGCCGCGCCGGTGATGAGCAAGGTGTTGCCGACCAGCGCCCCTTCGGCGGGACTGACCTCCAACTCGCGTTGCAGCAGCGGCAGCGCGGGCTCCACGACGGACTGGAGGGTGCCGAGGGCGAGTGCCAGGATGCCGAGGGCACCGATCGACAGCCTCCCGATGCGGACCGGGGCAACCACGGCTTCGGACGCGGACGTGGACGTGGACGCGGACGTCCTTTTCATCACCGGGTGATCACTCCAGACACCGCCGGGCAAGGGGAACGCGCGGGATTCACGCGCGTTCCACACTCGCCTCCGGCGCCCCCGCCGGGCATCGTCCCCCGCCGCCGTCTTCCCCTGGTGCGTCGGCACCAGGACAGGGGGGT
>NZ_LAVK01000147.1:0-17430 GCF_001083795.1 Streptomyces sp. SBT349 | reverse complement strand
GTCTTCCCCTGGTGCGCCCGGACCAGCCACCCCCCTGTCCTGGTGCCGACGCACCAGGGCCCGACCCGGACTCCGCGGAACGGAGACGCGATCGACGAAAGGCCGGGCGCCGCACGCGCGCGCGGCCTCGGTCGGCCGTCGACGCCGGTGCTGCCGTACGGAGAGGACGGCCATCGGGGCGAGGGCCGGCAGAAAGGCGCAACCGAACGTCAGGACGAGCCCGTTGTCACGCGTGAAGGCCACGGACGCCGGGTTTCATCGCTGTCTCGGCGTCGGCGCGCCGACGAGGCGGTGGCGTTCGCGGAGGGCGCGCGCGGTCACCGGGGCGCCGGCCCCCGCTGGGCGTCCGCCAGCGTCGTCCATACCGCCGCCGCCGCGACGACGGCCACGGGACCCGGGACCAGCAGCAGGACCGAGGCGGTCCAGTGCACCGCCACCCACACGCCCAGCACCGCGAGCGCCGGACCGGCCAGGAACCGGTGCGGCCACCGGGCCACCAGGTACACGCCGCACGTCCACAGCCGCCGGCCGCGCAGGTCGCCGCGCGCCGCGCCGAGCGGCAGCACCGCCCCCAGGGCCGGCAGCGCGAGGACGCAGGCCGCCCCGCTCAGCGCCAGCGACGGCAGCGCCCATGCCCCGCCGCCGTCCCGCCACACCGCGAGCGCGGCCAGGAAGGCGGCCACCGGCACGGCGACCACCAGTCCCTGCGCGGTGCCGAATCGCCACAGCCGGCGCAGCCCGCGCCACCACCCGGCGACGGTGGCCTCCCGCCCGGCCGCCAGCGCGTTGCCCACGTCCGCGAGCGCCGCCGCGCACGGGGCGACCAGCAGACCGGCCAGCACCGCCGACACCGGGGTGAGGCCGGGCGCCAGCAGCACCGTCAGCGCACCGGCGAGGCACACCGCCACACTGCCGAACAGCAGGGCGGGCAGGGCGGGCCAGGCGTTCCGCAGGGTGCGCAGCAGGGTCTCGTCCGCCACCGGCGCGCGGCTCCCGGGCGCGCGGGGGGCTCGTTCTCCGGCCGCCGCCGGTCCGACCAGGTCTCCGGCCATCCGCTCATCCCCTCAGCCCGGCGGAGGCGATGCTGGCGACGAAGCTGCGCTGGAAGGCGAGGAAGACCACGAGCACCGGCACCACCACCGCGGTGATCGCGGCGAAGACGACCACGGAGGAGCCGCTCTGCCCGCTCTGGAGCGTCACCAGGCCGATCGGCAGCGTCATGTTCTCCGGGGTGCTGAGGAAGATCAGCGGTCCGAAGTAGTTGTTCCAGGACAGTTCGAAGGTGAGGATCGTCATCGCCGCCAGGGCGGGTCCTGACAGTGGCACGATCATCCGGAAGAGGATCCACAGGTGGCCGGCGCCGTCGATGCGGGCCGCCTCGTCCAGCTCCCGCGGGATGGTGCCGAAGTACTGCCGCAGGAAGAAGATCGAGAAGACGTTGATCAGCGCCGGCAGCCAGAGCGCCGCCAGGGTGTCCACCAGCCCGAGGTTGCGCATCAGCACGAAGACCGGGATCACCGTCATCTGGGTCGGCACCATCAGCGCGCTCAGCATGATCATGAAGATCCCGTCCCGGCTGCGGAAGCTCAGCCGGGAGAACGCGTACGCCGCCAGCACGCTGACCAGCAGCGACCCCGCCGTGGAGATGACCGCGACCTGAAGGCTGTTGAGCGCCATCCGCCCGAACGGGATGAGCCCCGGGATCTCCCGGAAGTTGTCGAGGGTGAACGGGTCGGGCACCCATCGCGGCGGCAGCGCGAACGCCGCCTCCTCGGCCGTCAGGCTCTGCACCACCAGCCACACCAGCGGTGCCACCATCACCAGGCCGACCCCCCACAGCGCCAGGTCGACGACGAGCCCTCCGGTCCTCCGGCCCACCGGACGCGCGCCCGGCTTCGCACGCGGTTTCGCGAGTGTTCTCACTGGTGGTGCACCCACTTCCTGGCTCCCCAGAACTGCACCAGCGTGACCACCAGCATCACGGCGAACACCAGGAGCGAGACCGCCGAGGCGTATCCGGCCTGGAAGGTCTGGAAGCCCTTCTGGTACAGGTACATGACGACCGTGAGGGTGGAGTTGTCCGGTCCGCCCTGCGGGGTGATGATCTGTACCGGGTCGAAGACCTGGAACGCCCCGATGAAGGTGATCACGACGGCGAAGAAGATCGTCGGTGACATCGCGGGGAGCGTCACGTGCCACAGGATCTGCCGCCGGCCGGCCCCGTCGCAGCGCGCCGCCTCGATCAACTGCGAGGGCACCGTCTGGAGGCCGGCGAGCATGATGATGAAGGTGAACCCGATGGTGTGCCAGAGGTCGATGCCGATGATCGCCGGCAGCGCCCAGTCGGGGTCGGTGAACCAGGCCGGGGTGGAGAGTCCGGCCTCCCCGGCGTAGTGCGTGACGACGCCGAAGGTCGGGTCCAGCACGTACTTCCACAGCAGCGCGACCGCGGCCCAGGAGATCACGAACGGGAAGAACAGCGCGGTGCGCACGAAGTACGAGAGCACCCGGCTCATGGTCCGGTTCACCGCCAGCGCCAGCAGCAGCCCGCCGACCACGTGGGTCACCACGGAGGCGACGGCGAACAGGAAGGTGTTCGTCAGGGCCTGGTAGAGCAGCGGGTCGCCGACCATCTCGGTGAAGTTCCCGAACCCGTTGAACTCGGCCGGGGTGAGCAGGTCCCAGGAGTAGAAGCTCAGCACCACGGCCGCCACGAACGGCCCGGCGACGAAGACGACGAAGAGCAGCACCGCCGGGGTGACGAACAGGTACCCGACCCGATGGTCGCGGGATCGGCCGGCGCGCGGGGACACGGTGGTGGTCACAACAGCCCTCCCAGCGTCTCGTTGGCCGACTCCAGCGCCTCGCGCACCGGCTTCGTCCCGGTGATGGCGGCCTGCCAGCCCTGGTTGACGGCGTCCTGCACCTCGCTGCCGCGCTCGGGGGAGGGGATCGGGGTGCCGTAGGTGATGGCCTCGGCGAGGGCTTCGGTGCCGGGCGGCGCCTGGTCGAGGAACGGGGCGCCGGTGGCGACCGAGTTGCGGGCGGGAACCGTCGAACCGCCGTTCCTCGCGTAGAAGACGGACGCCTCCTCCGACATCAGCCAGGTGAGGAAGGTCCACGCCTTCTCCTTCTTCCGGGACGCCTTGAGGATGGGCCAGCCGTCCCAGCCGACCGGCGAACCCCGGCCCGCGTTGACCGGCCAGCTCACGATCCGCACCCGGTCGAGCATGTCGAGGCGGCGCACGTCGAGGGTGGGCCACCGGCCGCCGCCGAGGGTGGCCAGCGCGTTGTTGCGCAGCTGTCCCACCGCGTCGAAGGTCCCGCCGGGCCGCGGGGAGAGTCCGTCGTCGATGAGCCCCTTGACGAAGGTCGCGGCCTCCACGGCCGCCTCGCTGGCGAAGGTGCCCTCGTCCCAAGCGCTGTTGAGGGTGCTCGCCCCGTTGGTGAGCAGCCAGGGCATGATGTCGACGAACGGGAAGCCGAAGCCGAGCGGGATCAGGAAGGCCCCGGTCCGCTCCTTGATCCGGACACCCGCCCGCCGGAACTCCTCCCAGGTCCACTCCTCGGTGGGGAGGTCCACCCCGGCCTGGTCGAAGACCTCGGTGTTGCAGTAGAGCACCGCGGTGTTGTAGCCGCCGGGTATGTAGTACGTCCTCCCGTCGGTGGAGCCGTAGGTCTCGGTCCAGTTCCTCAGCCGCGGGTCGACGTCCGCGAAGTACGCGTCGACCAGCGCGCGGTCCCTGGCGATGTAGGTGTCCAGCGGTTCCATCAGGCCCTTGGAGGCGAAGAGGCGCTGGCCCTCGGTCGCCACCTGGACCACGTCGGGCACCTTCCCGCCGGCGATCTGGGTGGAGACCGTGTTGGCGAAGGTGCCCCAGTTCGGGGCCGCGATGCCGCGGGCCTTCACCCCGATGTCCGGATGCGCCTCCTGGAAGGCGTCGAAGAGCTGGTTGAACGACTGCTGCTGGGTGGCGTCGCCCAGGTAGAGCACGTCCAGCGGCCCGTGCGGCGAGCCCTCGACCCCCAGGTTGAGGCAGGAGGTCAGGGCGGAGGCCAGCGGGAGGGAGGCGGTGGCCGCGGCGGCGGCGCGCAGCACCCGGCGCCGCGGGAGGTGAGCGGGTCCGTGCAGGTCCATGGGGTCCCGTCCTTTCGTGATCAGCCCGTCCTTCCGTGGTCAGCCCGGCCGCAGCACCACGGTGAACGGCTCGGACCCCTCGGCGCCGACGAGGCGCGCGGTCGGCCCGTCCGCCCGCGCGGTCACCTCGACCAGGCCCAGCAGTTCGCCCGCGATCACCGGCCATCGGCCCGGCAGCGGGTCGAGTTCGATCGTTCGGGCGGTCGCGTCGACCACCGTGCGGGGCCAGGCGTGGGCCAGGCCGAAGGAGGCCATGGAACGGACGTAGTGGTGTCCGCACTCGACCTCGTCGAAGGGGTTGCGGGTGCGGCCGGAGTAGCGGGCGCGAACGTCGGCCACCACGTGCTCGGCGCGTTCCCGCTCACCGTGCGCGGCCAGCCCGACGGCCGCGGTGTACTCCACGCCGGTCCACACCTCGTTGCAGTACGGGAAGGGGCGCTCGGGACGACCGCCGTGCGGATAGGCGCAGTTGAGCAGCCCGTGCTCGTCGCCCAGGGCGTAGGTGCGCAGGTGGTTCATGTGGCCGTGGAACCCCGCGCGGTGGTTGTGCCGGACGATGCTGTCCAGGGCGGTCGCGGTGTGGGCCCGATCCAGCCGGTCGTCCAGCCCGCAGGAGAGGGCCAGGGCGTGGCCGGCGAGCTGGTCGGCCATGCAGCCGGGGCCGATCTGGAGGTCGGGGTCCACCAGGTCGTCGGAGCCGACGTCCGGGTTCTCGCCGTCCTCGTAGCGGATCCGCAGCCCCTCGGCGATGCGGTCGCCGGACCCGGCGGGCAGCACGCGGTGCTCGTAGTACTCGCCGTTGAACAGCTCGGCGTCGGTCTTCGCGGCCCCGCTGCGCAGCACCCGCGCGCAGGTGGCGGCGAAGGCGGTGTCGCCCACCGCCTCGGCCATCCGCGCGCAGGCGGCCAGCGCCGCCAGGTACCAGGACTGGTTGACGCCGCTGGGCCCGTAGTACTCCACGTCCGAGGTGCTGTGCTGGCAGCCCTCCATGAGGCCGTCGCGGTCGGCGTCCCAGCCGAGCGGTATCCAGGCGAACTCCAGCGCCCGGCGCGCGGCCGGCCAGTGCCGGGCCAGCAGGTCGTCCCGGCCGGTGAGCTGCCAGGTGCGGAACAGCCGGACCAGCGCGCCCATCTGCCCGTCGGCCGCCGCCGTCCGCCAGCCGGTGCCCTCGGTGGCCAGCGGCAGCCCGGCGCGGAAGCTCATCATGCCGCGCTCGTCCAGCGAGTGGACGAACTCGACCTCCCGCATCGTCCACGCCAGGTCGGGGAAGAGCTGTTCCAGCGCGTACTGGTAGTTCCACACGTGGGTGCAGCTCCCGTGGCAGCTGCCGTGGTCCTCGTTGGTGCCCTCCCAGGCCAGGAAGGTGCCATCCGCGATGCGGAAGCAGGTCGGCGACTTGAGCACGGCGGCGTTGGACAGCACCGCGTCCTGCACGGACGGCGGCAGGTCGGAGCCGGTGACGGTCTCCACGTAGGCGCGGGTGCGGCGCTCGTACTCGGCCAGCCTCGGGACGGCCTGGCGCACCACGTCGGCGGCGTCGGCGAACCGCCCGGCGTAGTGGTTGCCGACCACCGGACCGCCGTGCCCGTGGACCGGCGCCGGGGCGGGGCGGTGGGTCCAGGCCCGCCGGTTGGGGAAGTGCCAGGTGATCAGGAAGGTGAACTCCTCCTCGCCGCCGGGCGGCAGCGAGGCGCCCACGACCAGCGAACCGGTCGGCACCCGGGCGCCCTCGTCCGGAGCGGCGGGCTCGTCGAGCCGGCCGTCCTCGCCGAAGTCGTCCCAGAACTCCAGCAGCGAGTCGCCCCAGGAACGTTTCGCCCAGGTGCGCCGGTGGCTGGTGACCGGGGTGCCGACGGCGGCCAGGGCGAGACTGCCCCACGCCTCGTCGTCCCGGGCCTTCAGGCCCCCGCAACCGCCGGCGAGCATGGTGACGTCGCCCTCGCGGAACAGCTCGAACCGGTTGCCCGCCGGTATGTCGCCGGTGGGGCGGCGGCCGGCGACGTGCTGGAGGCTGCCGCACAGGCTCATCTCCAGCGGCGCGTCACCGGTGTTGCGCACCCGGGCGCGGTAGACGAGCAGCGGCAGGCCGCTGGCGTCCGCGTCCCCGGGGATCAGGGGGTTGTACACGGACACCACCGCCTCCACGGGCAGCTCCGGGTCGGTCAGGCGGACCTGCCCGAAGGGGTAGGCGGCGGCGAACTCACCGTGCCGGAAGCGTGGTAGCCCGTGCAGGGCGGACCGGCTGCCGTGCCCACCGGCGTACTCGTCCTCCAGCAGCGCCGCCTCCAGCACCCGGGTGGTGCCCGGCGTGCCGGGTGCGCCGTCGGACACGTGCAGGGCGAAGAAGGTGTCGGGTGTGAAGCCCTTGGCGGGGCGGTTGAACAGTTCCCAGTCGCGCAGCTGTCCACGTCCGCCCAGGCTGACGCACCCGGTGCCGACGCCACCGACCGGCATGGCGACACGGGCCAGGTCCCCGCCGCGGTAGCGGCGGACGACCGGCCAGGATCCCGCGACGGCGCGGTCGTCGCGGGGGTTCGTCGTTCCGGACGCGGGACGCATCTCCATGGCCGAACTCCTGGGAGGACGAGGGAAGGGCGTGCCGAGAAATCGATTTCACCGATCTAAGCCCCGAGTTCTAGGGGGGAAGGATGCACAGGGGTTGCAATCGATTTCAAGCCCCTGGGACAAAGTGCCTCGTGGGACGCCCGCGAGCGGAGAACGGGACGCCTCGGCTCCTGTCCTGCCCGAGGTGTCCAGCGCGATGTGGTCGGCGGCGGCCATGCGGCCCCGGGCTCCGATGAGTTCCGCCGACCGGCGGAGTCCGCCGTTCGACGGGAGCGGTCCGGTGGTTGACCTGGGAGAACGGGGTTCGGCATGGTGCCGCGTGTGCCGGCGGCGCGGTGGGCGTGATCCGGCGGGACGACCCGGCCGGTGGGCGTCGAGAAGCGCGGCACCGTGGGGAAGTGGGTGTACCACGACCCCGACGGCAACGGGACGGGAATCGGCGGCGAGATCTCCGGGACGTCACGCGCCCGTTCGCCTACCTCGGCCGCCGACGGCCGCGGCGGAGGCCGACGGCCGCGGGCCCGTGGCGCAGCAGGGGCCAGGCGGCCAGGAAGCACAGGCCGGTCCACGCCCAGCCGTACGGGTAGCTGCCCCCCAGGTCCGTCAGGGCGCCGAAGACCAGGGGGCTGACCGTGAGTCCGAGGAAGAACGCGCCCTGCACGCGGGCCGATGCGCCCGCCACGGCCTCCGGCGCGCTGGTGCGGACCACCACCAGCATGGCCAGCGCGTTCCACGAGGCCGAGCTGAGCCCGGCCAGGACCGCGCCCGCCCACAGCGCGGGCGCGCCCAGCACGGTGGCGAGGGCGATCACCGTGACCGCGCCCGCCGCCGCCAGCGCGACGCGGCGCAGCATCGCGAGGCCGGACTCGGCGGGGAGCGCGGCGCGTTCGGCCACCATCGGCCAGGCCACCCGGGACGCGATCGCCACCAGCCCGACCAGCGCGAACTGCGGGCCCGCCAGCCGCTCGTCCATGCCCACCCGCTCGTGCGCGAAGAGCACCAGGTAGGTGGTGAGCCCGCCGTCGTCCGAGCCCTCCATGGCCGGGCCGCCACAGGCGGTGGCCAGCACCAGTAGAGGCAGCAGAAAACGCAGCCGTGCCCTGAGGGAGGTGCCCATCGCGGTCCTTTCTCGCGTCCTTGCGTGCACCGCCCGAAAGGCATTGTTCCGTTTGATGGAACAACTGTTCCGGGCTGTTGTGCACGGTGTTCGCGAGAAATATGCAGGGTCACGGCGCGATTCCGGGGCGTGTGTATCCCGTGAATTCCGTCCGCGATCCGGGGGGAGGCGGCCGGAGACGGGCCTCGAACTCCCAGCCGCATAAGCGGCTTATTCGATTGCCATCCGACTCCCTCGTCCGGGTGCCGTCGCCCCGTTTTCGATTGCCGCCTCGCGGGCGGTGCCGTGAGTCTGAGGCGGCGGGGGAGCGCGTGGAGCGAGGGGTGGAGCATGGTGCGGAACGTCGCGGCGGTCGTGTCGGCGATGCTGGTGGGGCTGCTGATGTCCCTCTCGGGGACCGGCCCGGCGGGTGCGAGCGCCGACGACTGGAGTGGGGCGTTCCGTATCGTCCATGTCTCCACGAGCCAGCGGCTGGTCCCCAACGACGGGGGAGGCGACACCAGCGAGAACGCGGTGGTCTGGGCCGCCCTGACCCCGCCGGGCCCGGACGGGCAGGACTGGCAGCTCCAGCGCGTGGACGCCGGCGTGGGCGCCGGCGTGGGCGCCGGCGCCCACCGCATCCGCAACCTCACCAGCCGCCTGTGCCTGAAGGCCGGGATCACCGGCTACGGGCCGACCGTTCTCCAGGGGACCTGCTCGACCGCCGACGACACGCAGCGGTGGCGGCTGGAGGAGACGGGCGCCGGGTACCGGATCAGCTCCGTCGCCACCGGCGACGCGATCGCGTCGTACGCCTCCCGGGGCGACTACTGGGCGATGCTCGGGCCCGAGGCCCCGACCCTGGCGCAACGGTGGCGGCTCGTCGGTCTCTGAGCGGGTGGCCGCCGAACGGCCCGGGAACGGCCGCGCAGGGCCGCCGGGAAGGCGGCCCCGCGGGCGGGCGCTCGGTGGGAGCGCGCTTCGGTCGGTGCGCGCCCCGGTCAGTAGGCGCTGTCGACGTTGTCCATGGAACCGTAGCGATCGGCCGCGTAGTTGCAGGCGGCGGCGATGTTGGCCACGGGGTCGAAGGGGTTCTCGCTGGTGCCGGGGACGTGGTACTGCTCGAAGGTCGGGTCGATGACCTGGAGCAGGCCCTTGGACGGGATGTTCTTGATGGCGTTGGAGTCCCACATGTTGATCGCGGCCGGGTCGCCGGAGGACTCCCGCATCAGGTTGCGGTGGATGCCCTCGTAGCTGCCCGGGATGCCGTGCTCGTCCATCACGTCCAGGGCCTCGTTGATCCACCGGTCGATGTCCTCGTCGGACGCGGGGTCCGGTTCCGGCTGCTCGTGGGGCTGGATGACGACCAGCCGGCCGTCGTCGGTGTACTCGGCGCCGCGGCCGTCCTCCGGCACGGACTCGGTCTCGGCGTCGGTCTCGGCCTCGGCGTCGGCGGCCGACTCGGACTCGGCGTCGTCCTGGGGCGCCGCGGCCCGGGTGGAGGGCCCGGCCGGGGGCCGCACGTCGGGCGCGTTCGCCGGCGCGAGGCTCTGCTCCCCGGGGGACCCGGGGGCCTTGCCCAGGACCCCGGCGTCCGCCGTGAACGCGGTCGGGGAGGCGGTGGGGGACGCGGTCGCTCCCGCCGGGCGCGGGGCGCCCGCGTGGTCGGCGGCCTCGGCCTGGTGCGGGATGAGGGCGGCGGCCACGGCCGCCACCGAGGCGGTCGCCAGTCCGGCCACTGCCAGCCCGCGGTGCACGGGGCCGGCCGGGTTGGTGGCGGTCTTGGTCGTCGCGGACAAGAGGGGAACCTCCGGGGGAGAAGACAGGGGAAACGAAAGCCGCCGCGGGAGGGCGGCGACATCGGCCCAGTCTGCGAAGGCACGTCCCCGACCTGCAAAGATGCGCTCTACGACCCCGCCTCGGACGTGACCGGCGTCTCATGACCACCCTCACACGCCGACGCGTTCCGTGACCGCCCGGATACGCGCGGAAGCCCCGGATCGGCGACGGTGCGTGCCCGCCCGGGGACACACCGTGGCCGATCCCGGGCACGGCCGAGGGCCCGCCGCCTCCGGATCAAAGACGGCGGGCCCTCGGCCGCGACGGCGGGAACGGTGGCCGGTCAGCGGCCGTGGACCGCCTCGTACTCGGCCTGGAGGCCCTCGGCGATCTCCACGCCGCCCTCGTCGCGCCAGCGGCGCAGGACCCCGTCCCACGAGGTCACCGGGGCCCGGCCGTTGACGATGTCGTTGCAGGCGTCCACGAGGATCTGCTCCGTCACCGTGCCGTAGCGGTCCTTGGCCGCCGTGCGCAGCCCCGTCGCCGGGTTGGCCACCAGGAACTCCGAGGTGTCCACCTGGTACTGCCACTGGCGGCGGGTCGCCTCGGGAAAGCCCGGGTTGTACGCCACCAGCGGCGGCGAGGACAGGTACTGGAGCGGCAGGGTGTTGTAGTTCTCCAGGTCGGCCAGGTCGGTGAGGACGATCTCGCCGTCCTCGTCCCGCGTGTAGTGCGCGCCCTCGACGCCGAAGCGGACCACCTCGTACTCGCGGCTGCCGAACGGCGCGGCCAGGTAGTCGAGCACGCGCAGGATCAGCCGGATCCGCTCGGGCTCGGCGTCCTTCAGGATCGTGTAGTTGACCCAGCCCGGCCCCGACCACAGCTTGGGCCCGGCGCCGGCGCCGGTGGCGTAGGGGCGGGCCATGTCCAGCGCGAAGCTGTCGCCCACCGCCGCGACGCCGGTCTGGTAGGCGGGCAGCGTGTCGCTGATGGCGAACACGTTCTCGCCGAAGAGCTGGATCTTCAGCTCGGGGACGGTGATCTGGTCCGGGTAGAAGACCCCGTCGGAGACGAGGTCGCGGACGAAGCCGAGGGCGTCGGCGTACGCCTCTGTGGCCTCCACGGGATGGAACGCCCCGGCTCCGTCCAGCGACCAGAGGTTGTCGCCGCCGCGCCAGGCGGCGTGCCGGTCGACGTCGGTCTTGGTCACGCAGCCGGAGGCCCAGCGGCGGTCCGCGGTCAGCTCCCGCATGCGCTCCCTGAACTCCTCGGGCGTCCACTCCTCCAGGCCGCCGGCCCCGTCGAACGCGTCGCGGTTGCAGAGCATCACCGGCGAGGGCTGGGGGCGTTCGATGGGAACGCCCATCAGCCTGCCGTTGAAGCGGCCCACGCCGGACCAGGCGTAGGTGGGGAGGTTCGCGAGGTTGGGGTAGTCGCGCACGGCCGAGCCGGAGAGGTAGGGCGTCAGATCGGCGCACTTGGTGGCGACGAAGTCCCCGATCCTCGGCACCTCGTCCATGCACGTGATCACGTCCGGCATGTCCTCGCTGGCCATCATGGTGGCGACGCGCTGCGGCAGGTAGAGGCTGGGGACGAAGCTCAGCTTGAGCTCGACGCCGAGGGCCTCGTTGACCGCCCGCCACATGCGGTTGCGGCTCGGCGGGGAGGGCGGCGGCTCGTTGGTCACCAGCAGGACCGTGATCTCCTCGCCGCGCCCCGGCCGTTCGGGAACGGAGGTGACCAGGTCGGTGGGGTAGCGCAGGTAGCCCTGCTGGATGCCCGCGTCGGCGTCGCCCGCCAGATCGGGCGGCGGGCCCTCGGCCGGAAGGTACTCCGGCCAGGGGACGAGGTCCTTGCCGACATTGGTGGCCCGCTGGGCGCGCCCGGTGCCGCATCCGCCGAGCATCAGCCCGGCGCCCGCGGCGGCGCCCGCGCCCAGCAGGGCGCGGCGTGAGTATGAACGTCGTGCCGTCATCGCGCGGTGACTCCTTCAGGACTTGATGGCGCCGGTGAGGACGCCCTTGGTGAAGTGCCGCTGGACGAAGGGGTAGGCGAGCAGCACGGGAACGGTCGCGATGACGACGACGGCCATCTGCGTGGCCTGGAGGGCCTGGGCCGAGCCGGACTCGTCGATCGTGCCGGCGGTGGTGCCGGAGAGGCTGGCGCCCTGGGTGACATACAGCTGGAGCACCGCCTGCACGGGCCACTTCGTCGCGTCGTTCAGATAGAGGATCGCCGAGAAGAAGCTGTTCCAGTAGGACACCGCGTAGAACAGACCCACGACGGCGAGCACGGCCTTGGACAGCGGCAGCACGATCCGCAGCAGCGTGTGGAGCTCGCTCGCGCCGTCGATGCGCGCCGCCTCGTACAGCTCCTCCGGGATGTTCTGGAAGAAGCCGCGCACGACGACGAGGTTGAACACGTTGATCGCCACCGGCAGGATCAGCGCCCCGTAGGTGTCCAGCAGGTTCAGCTCCTTGACCACCAGATAGCCGGGCAGCATGCCGGTGGGGAAGAGGAACGTGAACAGCACCGCGAGCACCAGCGGGCGGCGGGCCCTGAAGTGCGGCCTGGCCAGGGCGTAGGCGAGGGTGACCGTGCCGAAGAGGGATATGAGCGTGCCGGTGACGGTGATGCCGACGCTCACGGCCACCGCGCGGGTGACCACGCCGCCGGAGAGGACCTCGCGGTAGGCGCGGAGCGTGGGGCTCTCGGGCCACAGCACCCAGCCGCCGTTCTCTGCGATCTGCCCGGGCGACGCCAGGCTGGTGGAGATCACCACCAGGAACGGGACGAGCACGAGGAGGACGACCAGGGCGAGGGCCACGGCCTTCAGGGCCCTGGTCACCGCCCGCGGCTTCTCCTGCCAGGCGGGGCGCTCGTCGCGCATCCTCGTGGCGAACCGGCGGGGCGCGCCGGGCGCGCCGGACGTACCTGGCGCGCCGGGCGCGCGCTTCTGCCGGAGTGCTGTGCTCACTTGTACACCCCCTGCTCGCCCATGCGGTGGGCGATCTTGTTGGCGGAGTAGACCAGCAGCGCGCCGACGACCCCCTTGAACAGGCCGGCCGCGGCCGAGAAGCCCCAGTCGCCGCCCAGCACACCGCGGTAGTAGACGAAGGTGTCCAGCACCTCGGCCGCCTCGGGCCCCACCGCCGCGCGCTGGAGCAGGAGTTGCTCGAAGCCGACGGACAGGATGTCGCCGAGCCGCATGATCAGCAGCAGGATGATGATCGGGCGGATGGCGGGCAGCGTGATGTGCCAGAACCTCCGCCAGGGCCCGGCGCCGTCGATCGAGGCCGACTCGTACATCGTCTCCGGCACGGCGGCCAGCGCCGCGAGGAAGATGATGGTGCCCCAGCCGCAGTCCTTCCAGATCACCTGCGCCACGACCAGCGGCATGAACGCGTCCGGGTTGTTCATGATGTCGACGGTGCTGTGACCGGCGTCCCCCAGCATCCCGTTGAGCATGCCCGCGCCGCCCAGCACCTGCTGGAACAGCGCGATCACGATCACCCACGAGATGAAGTGCGGCAGGTAGACCACGGATTGGACGAACGTCCTGACCGTGCGCCAGGTGAGGCTGTGCAGCAGGAGGGCGAGGGCGATCGGCAGCGGGAAGAACAGGATGATCTGGAGGAACGAGATGGCCAGGGTGTTCCAGACCGCGTCCCAGAAGGTGGAGTCCGAGAAGAGCCGCTCGAAGTTGTCGAACCCGACCCAGGGGCTCGCCCAGACACCCTCGAAGGGCACGTAGTCCTTGAACGCGATGACGTTGAAGAGGAACGCCGAGTAGTGGAACACGGCGAAGTACACGATCCCCGGCAGGGCGAGCAGCCACAGCTGACGCTGCGGCGACGATCCCCGGAAACGGCGCGCGAGGCGGCGCGCGGGGCCGGGCGCGAGGCTGGGCGTGGGCGCGGGCTCGGACGTTGCCTCGCGCGCGGGCTCGCGCCCGGCGCCCGGGGGCCCGGATGCGCCTCCCGGATCGGGGAGATGGTCAGCGGCGGTCTTCGCCATGGCGGAGCTTCCTTTTCTGTGCGGCTCGTGGGCACCAACGGCCGCACGCGCTTACCCGACCGGCGCACGGCGGCGGCCCTCGGCGGAAGGGCGGCTGACGACCCGCTTCCCGTGGTGGGTCCCGCTGCCCGGCCCGCATGCGGGCGAAGGAGTGTGCAAACGCTTGCTACGAAGGGGTCGTCGGTCTGACCCGGAACGCGCCGGACGGTGAGGTCGCGCCACGCCGGGACGTCAGGGACTCACGGTGCCGGATGGTGGGGAACGTGCAGGTCACACTCGTTGTGGGGGTGGAAGGCCGGCGTTCCGCCGACCGGGAGGGGGCGCTCCCCGCCCTTTTCCGGCGGGACTTCGGCCGCCGGTGCCTTTTCGCCCTCGGGACATCGGAGGCGAAGCGGCGGGGAATGAAAAGTTTTCGGCCATGCGTGGTCGCGATTCCCGGGCCGGGCCGCGCGCCGCCTGGCGTCGTCGAGCGCTGTGGCCCATGGCCGCACCGCCTCTCCTCCGGGTCCTCACGTGATCGGTAAATCCTTCTAGCAGCGGTCAGAAGGGCCGGTCAAGGAGGGGAGCGGTGACTTTCTTGTGGGGGCCGGGACAAGGGATTTCGCCCGAGTGCGGACCCTTGACCGCGTCACGGGCCACTGGTTAGCGTCGATTCCTGACTTTTGTAGACCGGCCGAAAAGTCGCCCTGTCCCGATCCGTTCGCCGCCCGGTCCCGGCCCTCTCGATTCCCTCGCCGCCGCGCACGTTCATCGCGGTGGGGTATGGGTATGTTGGGTCGGTAAGCGCTTACCGCTCTGACTACAGCCAGGAGTCCTACCGCAATGGCTGCATCGTTGCCATCGTCCGCCGTCGCCCCTCGCCTCCGTGCCGCCGTCGTGGGCACCGGCGCCATCGTGAGCGGCTCGCACCTGCGGGCCCTCGCCGTCCACGCCGCCGACGTCGAACTGGTCGCCGCCGTCGACATCGACGCCGCGCGCCTCACGGCGTTCGCCGAGCGGGCCCGGGAGGCCGACGGCATCGGCGAGTTCACCGGGTACACCGACCTCGACGCCATGCTGGAGGCCGAGCGCCCCGACCTCGTTCTGCTGGGCACGCCCCCCTCCCTCCACCGCGCGCAGACCGTGGCCGCCCTGCGCGCCGGGGCCTGGGTGCTGTGCGAGAAGCCGCTGTGCCTGTCGCTGGCGGAGTTCGACGAGATCGCCGCCGCGGAGCGGGAGGGCGGCCCCTACGCCGCGGTGGTCGCCCAGCACCGCTACGGCTCGGGCGCCGTCCACGCCCGCGCGTTGCTGACCTCGGGCGAGGTGGGCGAGCCGCTGGTCGCGCACTGCCAGACCACCTGGTACCGCAACCGCGCCTACTACGAGGTGCCCTGGCGCGGTCGCTGGGCCACCGAGGGCGGCGGGCCGACCATGGGCCACGGCATCCACCAGACCGACCTGCTGCTCCATCTCCTCGGCGACTGGGTGGAGATCCGCGCGATGGCCGCCCGCCTCTACCACGACGTGGAGAGCGAGGACGTCTCGACGGCCCTGGTCCGTTTCGCCAACGGCGCGGTCGCCACCGTGGTCAACAGCGTGATCTCCCCGGACGAGGTCAGCCGGATCAGGATCGACACCGTGGAGGCGACCGTCGAGTTGACCCATCTCTACGGGCACGGCAACGACGACTGGGTGTACACGCCGCGCTCGGGCCTGGACGACCAGGCGCGCGTCAGGCGCTGGCGCACGCCCGCGTCCGACGAGCGCAGCTCGCACGCGGCGCAGCTCGCCGGCGTGCTGGCGGCGCTGCGCGCCGGGACCAGGCCGCCCGGCGGCGGCGCGGACGCCCGCAGGACCATCGAGTTCAACGCGGCGCTGTACAAGGCCGCCTTCACCGGCCGGACCGTCACCGCCGGCGAGATAGCCGAGGGGGACCCGTACTACCGGGCGATGCACGGCGACCACCCGGACTGGGCGCCGAAGGAGAACGCGTGACCGGCGCCGCCCCCCGGCGGCCGGGCACACCGGCGCGTGGCCCGCCCGCCCGGCGGACCACCAGCCGCCCCCTACCCGGGAGATCGCATGACCGCACAGCTCACCGTCACGCACACCCTCGGCGAGAGGGTCGTCGTCGCCGCCGGCGGGACCGACGTCCTCTCCTACGTCTACCGGCCCGACGCGGACCCCTACGAGTCGCTCAAGCCCTACGCGCACCCGCTGCGCACCCTCGGGGGCCACCTGGTCTCCGGCTACCGCCCGCACGACCACCGCTGGCACAAGGGTCTCCAGATGACCGCGAGCCACCTGTCCGAGCAGAACTTCTGGGGCGGCAACTCCTACCTCGGCCCCGACCAGGGCTACCAGCGGGTCCCCGAGCGGGTCGGCTCGATGCGGCACGACGGGTTCGCCCGCGTCGACGCGGCCGGTGACCGCGCGGAGATCGCCGAGGACCTGACCTGGGTCAGCAACGGCGGCCAGGAGTGGGCCCGCGAGGCGCGCACGCTCACCGTCCACTCGGCCGAGCCCGACCTCGGCGCCTGGGCCCTCGACTGGACCATCGACCTGACCAACGTCCGCGGCGAGCCGCTGCGCTTCGGCTCCCCGACCACCGCGGGGCGCGAGAAGGCCGGATACACCGGCCTCAACTGGCGCGGGCCGCGCGAGTTCACCGGCGGGAGGATCATCACGCCGGGCGGGCCGGCGGAGCAGGAGGCCGTGATGGGAACGCCCGCGGCCGAGGTGCCGTGGCTCGGCTTCGTGTCGGGCCACGACGACACCGACGGGCACTCCACCCTCGTGTTCGCCCACGCCCCGGAGAACGCGGCCGAGGACGCGATCCACCCCTCGCACTGGTTCGTCCGCGCCGACCCGATCCCCTCGGTGGCGTTCTCCTGGGCGTTCCACGAGGAGTTCGAGCTCGCGCCCGAGCGGTCCTTCTCGTTCCGCTACCGCGTGGTGATCGCGGACGGCGCCTGGGACGCGGAGCGGATCGGGACGTACCTCGCCGCCCGCACGTGGTGAGACGGCCGGTGACGGCGCGGGCGGGACGGCCTGGGCACGGACGACCCGGGGCACGACTGAGGAGGGACATGCCGGGAAGGAGCCGGAGATGAGTCTGCCAAGCCCGCTGCCGGGAGCCGTCGGCCTCTCCCACATCAGCGCCTACGACTGGCCCGCCGCGGACGGCGTCCGCGGCGGCAGCCCGCACGCCCATCTGACCTGCGCCGAGGCGTATGTCGTCACCCACGGAACGGGGGCGGTGCAGACGCTCGGCCCCGAAGGCTTCGCCGAGACGCCGTTGCACCCCGGGGTGGTCGCCTGGTTCACGCCGGGCACCATCCACCGCATGATCAACGGCGACGGGCTGCGGGTCACCGTGATCATGCAGAACAGCGGCCTGCCCGAGGCGGGCGACGCCGTCCTCACCTTCCCGCCCGGGGTGCTGGCCGACCCCGGCCGCTATGCCGAGGTCGCCGTCCTCCCGGCCAGGGAGGGCCCGGCCGCCGAGGAGGCCGCCCTGCGCCGCCGCGACCTCGCGGTGGAGGGGTTCCTCGCGCTCAAGGCCGCGGACCAGCGGGGCGACAAGGAGCCGCTGCGCGCGTTCTACGAGGCCGCCGCCGCCCTGCTCGCGCCCAAGGTCGCCGCCTGGCGCGAACGGTGGCGCGACGGGGCGCTCGCGGTCGCGGAGGCCACCGGCGCGCAACTCGACGCGCTGGAGCGGGGCGACGCGAGCCACCTCTGGTCCGCCGCCGCGAAGAGCACCGGCCCGACCCGCGAGGCGGGGTTCGGCATGTGCGGGCGCCGGCAGGAGTACGAGGTTCCGGGCACCACCGTGCCGACCACCCCCTGACCCCGC
>NZ_LAVK01000146.1 GCF_001083795.1 Streptomyces sp. SBT349 | reverse complement strand
CACCCCGGCCGACCCCCCGCCCGGCGACCGGCCGCTGCTCGACCGCTGGCTGCTCAGCGAGCTCAACGCGCTGGTGGACACGGTCACCAAGGCCATGGAGAACTTCGACACCCAGCGCACGGGCAAGCTGATCTCCACCTTCGTCGACGACCTGTCCAACTGGTACGTCCGCCGCTCGCGCCGCCGCTTCTGGCAGGGCGACCCGGCGGCGCTGCGCACCCTGCACGAGGTGCTGGAGACCGTGACCCGGCTGATGGCCCCGCTGGTCCCGTTCGTCACCGAACGCGTCTGGCAGGACCTGGTCGTTCCCGTCACCCCCGGCGCGCCCGACTCGGTGCACCTGTCCTCGTGGCCCGAGGCCGACCCGACGAGGGTCGACACCGACCTGTCGCGGGACATGCTGCTGGCGCGAAGGCTGGTGGAGCTCGGCCGGGCGACGCGGGCCGAGTCCGGCGTCAAGACCCGCCAGCCGCTCTCCCGCGCGCTGGTCGCCGCCCAGGGCTTCGAGCTGCTGAGCGAGGAGCTGCGCGCGCAGATCGCCGAGGAGCTGAACGTGGCGTCCCTGGCCACGCTCTCCGAGATGGGCGACTCGCTGGTGGACACCTCGGCCAAGGCCAACTTCCGCGCGCTGGGCCGCCGTTTCGGCAAGGGAACGCAGCAGGTCGCCCGCGCCATCGCCGAGGCCGACGCGGCGGAGCTGTCCGCCGCGCTGCGCGCGGGCGGCGCCGTGGTCGAGGTGGACGGCGAGCAGGTGCGGCTGGCGCCCGAGGAGGTCGTCGTCACGGAGACCCCGCGCGAGGGCTGGTCGGTGGCGTCCGACGCCGGCGCCACGGTGGCGCTCGACCTGGAGATCACGCCGGAGCTGCGCCGGGCGGGCCTGGCGCGCGACGTGATCCGCCTGATCCAGGACGCCCGCAAGAACAGCGGCCTGGATGTCGCCGACCGGATCGCGGTCCGGTGGCGGGCGACGGACGAGGAGATGGCCCGGGCCCTGGCCGAACACCGGGACCTCGTCTCCGCCGAGGTGCTGGCCACCGACTTCGCCGAGGGGCCGGGCGAGGACGGCTTCGGGGAGACGTTCGGCGAGGGGGCGCTCGGCGTGACCTTCCGCCTGCGCCGCGTCTGAGGAACAACGGGCCGGGGCCCGGACCTTCACGGTCCGGGCCCCGGCCCCGATATGCCTCGCGCGCCGTCAGCCGGCGCGGCAGCGCCTCAGTTGTCGTCCTCGTCGATGAGGAAGCCCCGCATCGGCGACGGCGCCTGCTGCATCGGCTGCGGGCTCTGCGGCCGCACCGGCGCCATCGGCTGCGTCATCGCGGGCGACATCTGCTGCTGGCCGCCGTAGGAGGGCGGGCCGCCGTGGCCGCCGTGACCACCATGACCGCCGTGGCCACCGTGACCGCCCATCTGCTGGTTCCCGCCGAGGGACTGGTGACCGCCCATGCCTCCGCCGGGCCCGGCCGGGGCGCCGGCCGAGGCCAGCGACGGCTGCGGGGACGGCGGCAGGGAGGGAGCTGCCGGGGAGCGCGGCGGCGCGAGCGAGTCGTCGGACTGGCTCTCCAACTGCCGGAGCTGGCTCTCCAGGTACGACTTCAGGCGGGTGCGGTACTCGCGCTCGAAGCCGCGCAGGTCCTCGACCTTGCGCTCCAGCGTGGCGCGGGCGGACTCGAGGGAGCCCATCGCGACGCGGTGCTTCTCCTGCGCGTCCCGCTCCAGCGCGTCGGCCTTGGCGCGTGCGTCGCGCTCCAGGCCCTCCGCGCGGCTGCGCGCCTCGCCGACGATCTTGTTCGCCTCGGAACGGGCCTCCGCGATCGCCTGGTCGGCGGTCTGCTGCGCCAGCGACAGCACGCGGGCAGCGCTCTCGTTGCCCCCGCCCTGCTGCGGCATCTGCGGGCCGCCCATGCCGGGGCCGCCGAGTCCGGGCGGGCCGCCCATGCCCTGGCCGCCCATGCCTTGACCAGCCATGCCGGGGCCGCCCATACCCTGGCCGCCCATGCTTTGACCACCCATGCCGGGGCCGCCCATGCCTTGACCACCCATACCCTGGCCACCCATGCCGCCGCCAGGGATGCCCTGACCGCCGTGGGTGCCCATCGGCACGGGGGCATGCCCCTGAGGACCGCCGGGGCCACCAGGTCCGCCGGGGCCACCGGGACCCATGGGTCCGCCGGGGCCGCCGTGGCCCATCGGGCCCGGACCTCCGGGGTGCCCCTGGGGACCACCGGGGCCCGCGGGCAGTTGCGGCGGGCCGCCCATCGGCTGCTGCTGCTGGGGACCCGGTCCCGATATGGCCGACATGGGACCGCCCGGCCGATCCTGCGGGTCGGGCTTCCGCATGTTCTGCTGGTTCTGTGCGGCGGCCCGGGTCGCCGCGGCCAACTTGGCCCGCAGGTCCTCGTTCTCCCTGAGCAGCCGGGTCAGCTCCGCCTCGACCTCGTCGAGGAAGGCATCGACCTCGTCCTCGTCATAGCCTTCTCGCAGACGGACGGTCGTGAACTGCTTGTTCCTCACGTCCTCGGGGGTCAGCGGCATCTCTTCACCTCAACGTAATTCGTCGGCATATCGGCAAGACCGTACTCGTTCACAGCCTGGCCACGACGCTGATCAGGATGTAGACGATGATCATGAGTACGAAGAAGGACAGATCAAGCGCCACACCCCCGAAACGCAGCGGGGGGATGACCCTCCGGAGCGCCTTCAGTGGCGGGTCGGTGACAGTGTAGGTGGCTTCCAAGGCCACGACCATCGCCTTGCCGGGGCTCCACGAGCGGGCGAACATGAACACGTAGTCCATCACCAACCGGAAGAGCAGCAAGCCCAGCAAGCAGTACAAGGCAATCAGGACCACCTGTTGAACGATGCCCATCCTGCCTGTCCCTCTCCCCTTGTCTCATGTCCCGGCCGGGCGGCCGGAACAGCGTCTTCAGGTGTCCTGTCGTCAGCTCTGGTTGAAGAACCCGCCCTCCGCGATACGGGCCTTGTCCTCCGCCGTTACATCGACGTTAGCAGGCGACAGCAGGAACACCTTCTGCGTCACCCGCTCGATGCTGCCATGGAGACCGAAGACCAGACCAGCGGCAAAGTCGACAAGTCGCTTTGCATCTGTGTCGTCCATCTCCGTGAGGTTCATGATCACCGGGGTCCCCTCGCGGAAGTGTTCCCCGATGGTACGGGCCTCGTTGTACGTCCTCGGGTGGAGCGTGGTGATCCTGTACGGCTCCCGCTCTGACACGACCTTGGGCATGATCACCGGCGCGCTCTTCTCCAGGTTCTGACGGTCGGATGTGATGGAAGACACGGGAGCGATCCTCCCGGGCCGTCTGCTTTCGGCCAGGATGGGCGCGGGCGTTGGCTCGCTCTCCCGCTGGGCCGGAGGGTGCACGACCCGCACCGGCTCCTCGGCCCGCTCCCGTGGGGGAGGCTCGTGCGCCGGCTGGCGCCGCCCCCGCTCGGGCTCCGGCTCCGGCTCGAACTCGTCATCAGGGCCGTACCCCGGGCGGTCGTAGCCGTCGTCCTCCACGAGGCCGAGGTAGACCGCCATCTTGCGCATCGCGCCAGCCATCGACTGCGTCCTCCGCTCCCTGGTGGATCGGCTCCGATCTGCCCCGGGCCGCGGATCCACGTAATCTGCCCCACTGAGGTGGGATTGACCATATTTTCGACTGTGGGCCCTCGCCTGGCGACGTTACCCGAGGGCGGGGCGGACTCCGAGCACCGCGCTGCCCACGCGTACGTGTGTCGCCCCCGCGGTGACCGCCTCCTCCAAGTCGGCACTCATACCTGCCGAGACCATGTTCGCAGCAGGATCGTCGCCGCGCAGGCTCCTTGAGATTTCCTTCAATCGCGCGAAAGCCGCACCGGGTGAACCCGCGTACGCCCCCGCCAGCGGCGCGACCGTCATCAGCCCGGCCAGACGGAGCCCGGGAGCGGCCCGCACGGCCGCGGCCAACTCGGCCACCCCGTCCGGCGCGACGCCTCCCCGGCCGGCGCCGAGGCCCGACTCCTTCTCCAACGCGACCTGAAGCAGGCAGTGAAGGGGCGCGCGCCCGGCGCTCACCACCGCCGCGGAGAGCGCGGTGACCAGCCTCGCGCGGTCGATCGCATGCACATAGTCGGCGTACGAGACCACGGAACGCGCCTTGTTCGTCTGCAATTGCCCCACGAAGTGCCATACAAGGGGAAGGTCCGCACAGGCGGCGGCCTTGGCCGCCGCCTCCTGGTCCCGGTTCTCGGCGACCTGCCGGACGCCCAGCTCGGCCAGGGTCCGCACGTCCTGGGCCGGATACGTCTTGGTGACCACGATCAGCGTCACCTCGTCCCGCGCGCGCCCCGCCGCGTCACAGGCGCGGGCGATGCGCTCCTCCACCCGGGCGAGCCCGGCGGCCAGTTCGGCCCTGCGCTCCCCCGCGCTCACGAGGCGGCCAGCCACACGTAGCTCGCCTGCCTGCCGGTGGTGGCGTCGCGGCGGTAGGAGAAGTGGCCCCGGGACTCCCGCGTGCAGACCGGCGAGAGCGCCACGTCCTCGATGCCCTCCGCCGCCAGTTGCTCCCGCACCCCGGCCGGGATGTCGATGGCGGGGGTCCCCCAGCGCGTGGTGGCCTCGCAGCCGGGGACCTGGCCGGCGGCCTCCGCCCGCATGGACTCCGGCACTTCGTAGCATTCCCCGCAGATCGCCGGCCCGGTACGGGCGGCGATCCGGCCCGGCTCGGCGCCCAGTTCGCGCATGGCCGCGACGGTCGCGGGGACCACCCCGGCCAGCAGCCCCGGGCGCCCGGCGTGCGCCGCGCCCACGACCCCGGCGACGGGATCCGCGAGCAGCACCGGCGTGCAGTCGGCGGTGATCACCGCCAGCGCGAGCCCCCGGCGCGCGGTGACCACGCCGTCCGCCTCCGGGGCGACACCGTCGGGCCACGGGTCCGCGGCCACCACGACCCGCCTGCCGTGCACCTGGTTGATCCACCGGACCCCGGTCGGCACGAGTCCGAGCGCCTTGGCGGCGAGCTCCCGGTTCGCGTATACGGACGCGGGCACGTCCCCGACGGCGCCGCCGAGATTGAGGCTCTCGTACGGAGCGGCGCTCACCCCGCCCCACCGGTCGGTAAAGGCGAAGCGGGCGCCGCTTCTCGTGGACTGCCGCTCTATCACTGTCACGTGGGACTGATCGTCTTACTTCAGGAAGTCGGGCACGTCGAGCTCCTCGACCTGCCCGCCGTCGTAGGGCCGGGCCGAGGGAACCTGCGGCGTGCCCCTGGAGGGGTCGCGGTCCTGGCCGACCGGCTCGGCCGGTGCGGAGTCGCGGCCGTCGAGGACCGAGGGCTCGCGCGGGGGCAGGGTCCCGAGCCCGCCGAACGAGGGGCGGTCGGCCTCCGGCTCGGGGGCCGAGCGGTCGGCGGCCGGCGCCGGCTCGTCCTTGACGCCGTACGCGCCGAGCGCCTTGTCGCGGCTGCGGGACGGCGGCTGGCCGCCGTCGAAACCGGCGGCGATCACGGTGACCCGCACCTCGTCGCCGAGGGCGTCGTCGATGACCGCGCCGAAGATGATGTTCGCCTCGGGGTGCGCCGCCTCGCTGACGAGCTGGGCCGCCTCGTTGATCTCGAAGAGGCCGAGGTCGGAGCCGCCGGAGATCGACAGCAGCACGCCCCGGGCGCCGTCGATGGACGCCTCCAGCAGCGGGGAGGAGATGGCCATCTCGGCCGCGGCCACCGCGCGGTCGTCGCCGCGGGCCGAGCCGATGCCCATCAGGGCCGAGCCGGCCTCGGACATCACGGACTTGACGTCGGCGAAGTCGAGGTTGATCAGGCCGGGGGTGGTGATGAGGTCGGTGATGCCCTGGACGCCGGAGAGGAGCACCTGGTCCGCGGACTTGAACGCGTCCAGCACGCTGACCTGGCGGTCCGAGATGGACAGCAGCCGGTCGTTCGGGATGACGATCAGCGTGTCGACCTCGTCGCGCAGCTGCGCGATGCCGTCCTCCGCCTGGTTCGCCCTGCGGCGTCCCTCGAAGGTGAACGGGCGGGTGACCACGCCGATGGTCAACGCGCCCAGGGAGCGCGCGATGTTCGCCACGACCGGTGCGCCGCCGGTGCCGGTGCCGCCGCCCTCGCCCGCGGTGACAAAGACCATGTCCGCCCCCTTGAGGACCTCCTCGATCTCCTCGCGGTGGTCCTCGGCAGCCTTGCGACCGACGTCGGGGTTGGCGCCCGCGCCGAGCCCGCGGGTGAGCTCGCGGCCGACGTCCAGCTTGACGTCGGCGTCGCTCATCAGCAGCGCCTGTGCATCGGTGTTGATCGCGATGAACTCGACGCCCTTGAGCCCGACCTCGATCATCCGGTTGATGGCGTTGACACCACCGCCGCCGATACCGACGACCTTGATGACTGCGAGGTAGTTCTGCGGTGCTGCCACGTCGAAGGCCTCTCGCCTCGATTTACGTGTCGCCGCTCCGCGTGTGCCGCAGCGCGTCGACTGATGCCGATGGGACGGGTGGATAAGCCGCCCCGAACCCTAACGCTCAAGTTTAGGGTTACCTGTGCCTGTCGTTCCTTGGATTCCTCGGAACGGACACTAAGTCGACAAGTGGTACGCGTTCAACGAACACGCCGAACCTCCTGTTTTTCTTTTCACCCTATGTGATCGAAGCACCTGCCGCCGCACGGGGGGTCAACCTCCGGACACGGCAGGGGCACTGGGCGCGCTGACGTCGAAGTGCCGCGCGCCGTCGGCCGCATTCATGACCGCCACCAGCGCGTCCGCCTTGGCGGCCGAGTCCTCCGCGCTCCCCCAGCGGACCACGCGGTCCCCCGACAACTCAAGGGTGATGGAGTCGTAGGACGTGACGCGAACCATGCGGGTGTCCCCGCGAACCCCCTCCGGCAGGGCCGCCACCACGGAGACCGCGGCCCGGCGAATGCGGTCCTCGCCGAACCGGCGCAGGCTCGGGCTGTCCGTCAGTTCCAGTTCGAGCAGGGGCACCCCGGGCTCCGCCTCCTCGCGCTCGCCGAAGAGGACCCCCTCGCGGTCGACCTCCGTATAGCCACCGCCGCCGGGGACGAGCGCCAGGGCCCTGCGCTCCGTGACCTTCAGGGAGACGCCGTGCGGCCAGCCGCGGACCACGTCGACCGATTCCAGGCGCGGAAGTTCCGCCAGGAGACGGTCGCTCACCGCGCCTTTGTCCAGGGAGGCCATCGGGGAGCCGAGCGCGACGCCGGCGGCGCCGAGGACCTGCTCCTCCGTCAGCACCCGCGGCCCCTCCTGCCAGCGGACCGAGACCCGCTCGACGCGCAGCCAGTCCGAGCCGTACAGCGCCCAGGCGCCGAAGCCGCCGAGGGCGACGGCGAGGACGAGCAGCGCGGCCAGCAGCCTGGGCCGCCCGAACCAGCGCCGCCGCCCCGCGGTCGGGCGTCGGCCGGAGTCCGACTGGCGGCGATCCTCGCCGCGTTCCGCTGTCGTCGCTCCGGCCACGCTCTCGTCAACTCCCCTGCCGCGCGGGCCTACGCCCGGCGCGCGGCGATCGCTTCGTACACCATGCCGACCAGCAGCTCGTCGGCGTCCCTGCGGCCGAATTCGGCGGCGGCCCTCGACATGGCCAGCAGCCGCCCCGGGTCGGTCAGCACCGGCAGCACGGTGCCCCTGACCCACTCCGGCGTCAGCTCGGCGTCGTCGATCAGCAGACCGCCGCCCGCCTTCACCACCGGCTGGGCGTTGAGCCGCTGTTCGCCGTTGCCGACGGGCAGCGGGACATAGGCGGCCGGCAGCCCGACGGCGGACAGTTCGGCGACGGTCATCGCGCCCGCCCGGCAGAGCATCATGTCGGCCGCGGCGTACGCGAGGTCCATGCGGTCCACATACCCTAGCGGGACATAAGGCGGCATCCCGGGCATGGTGTCCACCTGCGGCAGTTCGTTCTTCGGCCCGACCGCGTGCAACACCTGGACGCCCGAGCGCTGGAGGGCGGGCACCACGGTGGCGATGACCTCGTTCAGCCTGCGGGCGCCCTGCGAGCCGCCGGAGACCAGCAGCGTGGGCAGGTTGGCGTCCAGGCCGAAGAAGGCGCGGGCCTCGTGCCGCAGGGCGGAGCGGTCGAGCGTGGCGATGGAACGCCGCAGGGGAATGCCGACGTACCGGGCGTGCCGCAGCTTGCTGTCGGGGGTGGAGACGGCGACGAAACGCGTGTAGCGGGCGCCGATCCGATTGGCGAGACCCGGGCGGGCGTTGGCCTCGTGCACCACGATCGGCACCCGCTGCCGCTTGGCGGCGAGGTAGCCGGGCAGCGCCACGTAGCCGCCGAAGCCGATCACGCAGTCGGCCTTGGTGCGTTCGATGATCTCCTCCGCCGCCTTGATCGTGCCGCGCAGCCGGCCGGGGACCGTGATCAGCTCGGGGGTGGGTTTGCGCGGCAGCGGCACGGCCGGGATCAGCCCGAGCTCGTAGCCGCGCTCGGGCACCAGCCGGGTCTCCAGGCCGCGTTCCGTGCCCAGGGCGGTGATGCCCACGGTCGGATCCTGCCTGCGCAGGGCGTCGGCGAGGGCGAGCGCCGGCTCGATGTGGCCGGCGGTCCCTCCGCCGGCGAGGACAACATGCACCGAATTTCACCGCTCTCCGGACGGCGCCGTCTTGGTGCGCCGTCTCATCGTCTTCCACTTGAGCCGAGGTCCCCGCATGGCCAGGGATGCCCTGGCCGCCGGCTCGCCGCGCGCGAAGGCGATCAGCAGGCCGATGGCGAACATGGTGGGCAGCAGGGCGGAGCCCCCGTAGGAGAACAGCGGCAGGGGCACCCCGGCGATGGGCAGGAGGCCCAGCACCGCACCGATGTTGATCACGGTCTGGACCATCAGCCAGGCCGTCACCCCTCCCGCGGCATACCTCACGAAGGGGTCCTCCGTGCGTCCGGCCACGCGGATACCCGCATAGCCTAGAGCCGCGAAGAGGCCAAGGACGGACAGCGTCCCCGCGAGACCCAGCTCCTCCCCGGTGATGGCGAAGATGAAGTCGGTGTGGGGCTCGGGGAGTTCACCCCATTTCTCCGCACTCGCGCCGAGTCCCGAACCGAACCACCCGCCCGAGGCCAGGGCGTAGATGCCGTGGACGGCCTGCCAGCAGCGGTCGCCCTCGCCGGGGTCGGTGGCGCCCAGGCAGGCCAGGCGGTCCATGCGGTGCGGGCTGGTGGCGATGAACAGGGCGCCGAGCGCCGCGGTGACGCCCAGCACGCCGATGAAGAGCCGGGTCGGGGCGCCGGCCAGCCAGAGCAGGGCGAAGAGGATGGCGGTGAGGATCACCACGGTGCCCATGTCGCCGCCGACCATGACGAGGCCGCACACCAGCAGCGCGCCGGGGACCAGGGGGACGAGCAGGTGGCGCCACTGGGTCAGCAGCCGCTTGTCGCCCTTGCGCGCGAGCAGGTCGCCGCCCCACAGCACCAGCGCCAGCTTGCCGAACTCGCTGGGCTGGATCTGGAACGAGCCGCCCACCGCGATCCAGTTGGTGCTGCCGTTGACCTCGACGCCGATGCCGGGGACCTGGACCAGGACGAGCAGGACCACGGAGAAGGCGAGGAAGGGGTAGGTGAGGGCGCGCAGCAGCCGGACGGGCACGCGGGAGGCGACGAAGAGCAGCACGGTGCCGAGCACGGCCGCGAGAAGCTGCTTCCTGAAGTAGAACGTGGCGGGCAGGTCGTGGCGGAGCGCCTGGATCTGGGAGGCGGAGAAGACCATGACGAGGCCGAGCAGGGTGATGAGCAGCCCGGTGCCCAGCACCACGTAGTACGCCGTCAGCGGCCGGTCCCAGGCGCGCCGCAGGCGTGCGATGAAACGGGGGGCGCGCGGCCGTCTGGGGCGCGGGCGCTTGCGCGGGGCGTACAGGACGGGCCCGCCCCGGGGGGCGCGCGGGCGCGAGGGGCGTTCGCGCTGTGCGCCGCGCAGGGCGGGAAGGCCGGCGGCGGAGGGTGCGGGGTGGTCAGCCGTCATGGTGGGCCCCTCCTTCGGCCCGCGCCGGCGCGTCCGCGGGCTACTGCTCGGTGTGGGCCGGGCCGTCGGCCAGGCCGTGCACGGCGGCGGCGAAGGCGTCGCCCCGCTCGTTGTAATTGGTGAACATATCCATCGAGGCACAGGCCGGGGCCATCAGGATCGTGTCTCCGGGGTGGGCCAGCCGGGTCGCCTCGGTGACGGCCGCCGCCATCGCCCCAGTGTCCGTCCGTTCGAGGTCCACGACCGGCACATCCGGGGCGTGTCGCGCCAGCGCCTCGGCGATGAGATGCCGGTCCGCGCCGATGAGCACGGCGCCGCGGAGCCGCGCGGCGGCGCCGCGCACCAGGTCGTCGAAGGTCGCGCCCTTGGCGAGACCTCCGGCGATCCACACGATCGACGGGTAGGCGGCCAGGGACGCCTCGGTGGCATGGGTGTTGGTGGCCTTGGAGTCGTCCACATACGCCACGCCCGCCACGTCCGCGACGTGCTCGATGCGGTGGGGGTCGGGGCTGAAGCCCCGCAGCCCGTCGCGCACGGCGCCCGGGGGGACGCCGTAGGCGCGGGCCAGGGCGGCGGCGGCCAGGGCGTTGGCGATGTTGTGCGGGGCCGGCGGGTTCACGTCGGCGACCGTCGCCAGCTCCTGGGCCCGGCTGCGCCGGTCGGCGACGAAGGCGCGGTCGGCCAGGACGCCGTCCACGACACCCAGTTCCGACAGTCCCGGCGGTCCGAGGGTGAACCCGATGGCGCGGCAGCCCTCGGCGACATCGGCCCGGGTGACCAGCTGCTCGGTGGCCTGGTCGGCGGCGTTGTAGACGCAGGCGACCCGGTTGCCCTCGTAGACGCGGCCCTTGGCGGCGGCGTACGCCTTCATGGAGCCGTGCCAGTCCAGGTGGTCGGGGGCCACGTTGAGCACGGCCCCCGAGTGCGGGCGGACGGAGGGCGCCCAGTGCAGCTGGTAGCTGGAGAGCTCGACGGCCAGCACGTCGTAGGGCGGGTCGGCCAGCACGGCGTCGATGATCGGGGTGCCGATGTTGCCGACCGCGGCCGTGCGCAGGCCCGCCGCCTCCAGGATGGCGGCGAGCATGCGCACGGTGGTGGTCTTGCCGTTGGTGCCGGTGACGGCCAGCCAGGGCGGCCCGGTCTCGCCGCGCAGCCGCCAGGCGATCTCCACGTCGCCGACGACCTCGACGTTGATGGCCGCGGCGGCGGTGAACAGCGGGCTGTCGGGCCGCCAGCCGGGGGAGGTGACGACCAGTTCGGTGTTGCCGTGCAGCGTCTCGCCGCCGCCGAGCACCACCTCGATGCCCTCCCCGGCCAGCTCGGCGGCGCGGGCGCGCTGCCGCTCCCCGTCGCCGCCGTCGACCACGGTGACCCGCGCGCCGAGCCGCGCCAGGGCGCGGGCCGTGCTGATCCCGCTGACGCCGAGTCCGGCGACCGTCACGCGCAGGCCGTCGTAGCCGTTCACCAGTCCGCCACCCAGGTGCCGTAGAAGATGCCGATGCCGACGATCACGCACATGCCCTGGATGATCCAGAAGCGGACCACCACCAGGACCTCGCTCCAGCCCTTGAGCTCGAAGTGGTGCTGGAGTGGCGCCATTTTGAACACGCGCCGCCCGGTGAGGCGGAACGAGCCGACCTGGATGACCACCGACATGGTGATGAGGACGAAGAGGCCGCCGAGGACGGCCATGAGCAGTTCGGTGCGGGAGACGATGGCCAGGCCCGCGAGCGCGCCGCCCAGGGCCAGGGAGCCGGTGTCGCCCATGAAGATCTTGGCGGGTGATGTGTTCCACCACAGGAAGCCGAAGAGGGCCCCCATCAGCGCGGCGGCGACGACCGCGCCGTCGAGCGGGTCGCGCACCTCGTAGCAGGAGGCGCCCGCGGTGAGGGTCTCCGCGCAGGTCTGGCCGTACTGCCAGACGCCGATGAAGACGTAGGCGCCGAAGACCATCACGGAGGCGCCGGTGGCCAGGCCGTCGAGGCCGTCGGTGAGGTTCACGCCGTTGGACATCGCCAGGATCATGAACAGCGCCCAGAGCACGAACAGCACGGGGCCGATGGACCAGGCGAAGTCCTGGGTGAACGACAGGTGCGTCGAGGCCGGGGTGAGCTGGCGGGCGTCGGCGAAGTTCAGCGAGAGGATGGCGAAGGTGACGCCCACGATGAACTGGCCGAGCATCTTGGCGCCGGCCCGCAGGCCGAGGCTGCGCCGCCGGACGATCTTGATGTAGTCGTCGAGGAAGCCGACCAGGCCCATGCCGGCCATCAGGAAGAGCACCAGGAGCCCGGAGATGCTGGGCTGTTCGCCGGTGATGACCTTGGTGACCGAGTAGGCGATCAGCGTGGCCAGGATGAAGGCGATGCCCCCCATGGTCGGGGTGCCCCGCTTGCTGTGGTGGTCGCGGGGGCCGTCGTCCCTGATGAACTGGCCGTATCCCTTGCGGGCGAGCAGCTTGATCAGGAGCGGCGTGCCGATCAGCGTCAGGAGCAGCCCGATGGCGCCGGAGAAGAGGATCTGCCTCATCGGGCGGCGACCTCGCCATCGATGCCATCGACGCCACCGGTGTCGCCGGTGTCGCCGGTGTCGCCCGTCAGCCGGAGGGCGACCTCCTCCAGGCCCACCGCCCTGGACGCCTTCACCAGCACGACATCTCCCGGCCTCAGCTCACCGCGCAGCAGTTCGACCGCCGCCTGAGCGTCGGACACGTGCACCGACTCCTCACCCCACGAACCCTCGTTCTTGGCGCCCATGTCCAGCCAGGCGGCCTCCTGGCCGCCGACGGACACGAGCCTGCTGACGTTCAGCCGGACGACCAGGCGTCCGACCGCGTCGTGCTCGGCCATCGCGTCGTCCCCGAGCTCGGCCATCGCGCCGAGCACCGCCCAGGTGCGGGCCCCCCGCGCCGTGGCGGCGCCGCCCATGGAGACGAGCGCGCGCAGCGCCGCCCTCATCGACTCGGGGTTCGCGTTGTAGGCGTCGTTGACGACGGTCACGCCGTCCGCCCGCTCGGTGACCTCCATCCGCCACCTCGAGAGCGGCCGGGCCTCCGCCAGTGTTTCGGCGATGGCCTCGGCGGACATGCCTACCTCATGCGCAACAGCCGCAGCGGCAAGCGCGTTCGACACATGGTGCTCACCGTACAACCGCAGGGTTACGTCGGCGCACCCGGTGGGGGTTCGGAGCCGGAACGCGGGTCGGCCGTCGGGGGTCAGCCGCACGTCCTCGGCGCGGACCGCGGCGTCCTCGGCCCTGCCGAAGAGCAGCGTGCGGGCCGCGGTGCGGGATGCCATGGCGCGCACCAGCGGGTCGTCCGCGTTGAGCACGGCGACGCCGCCCTCGGCCGCGGGCGGCAGCGCCTCGACCAGTTCGCCCTTGGCCTCGGCGATGGCCTCGCGCGAGCCGAACTCCCCGATGTGCGCCGTCCCCACGTTGAGCACCACGCCGATACGCGGGGGCGTCAGCGAGGTGAGGTAGCGGATGTGGCCGATGCCGCGGGCGCCCATCTCCAGCACGAGGAAGCGGGTGGACTCCCCGGCGCGCAGCGCCGTGAGCGGCAGGCCGATCTCGTTGTTCAGCGAGCCCGGCGGCCACACCGTGGGGGCGGTGCGCTCCAGCAGTTGCGCGATGAGGTCCTTGGTGCTGGTCTTGCCCGCCGAGCCGGTGAGGGCGACGAGGGTGGCGCCGAGGTCCTGGACGGTGTGGCGGGCGAGCGCTCCGAGCGCCGCGGTGACGTCGTCGACGAGGACCGCGGGCACGCCGACGGGACGCGTGGCGAGCACCACCGCCGCGCCGGCGGCGACGGCGGCGGCGGCGAAGTCGTGGCCGTCGACGCGTTCGCCCGGCAGCGCGGCGAAGAGAGAGCCGGGCTCGGCCAGCCTGGAGTCGATGACCACGGGCCCGGTGACGCGGGGTGGTGACTCCGGTATGTCATGCGGTTCTCCCCGCACGACCGTGATGAGCTCAGCAACGGAAAGGGGGATCACTGCAACGGGCCTCGCCTGGCATCGGAGTGTCGGTGTGCTTGTGAGCCGCGCTCGATGGCAGCGCGCAGCTCCTCACGGTCGTCGAAGGGCCGGATGACTCCGGCGATGTCCTGACCCTGCTCGTGTCCCTTGCCCGCCACCACGACGGTGTCGCCCGGCTCGGCGCGGGCGACGGCCGCGGCGATGGCGGCCGCGCGGTCCTCCTCGACGAGCACGGTGGCGCGTTCGTGGGCGGGGACCTCGGCGGCGCCGGTGAGCATGGCGGCCAGGATGGCGAGCGGGTCCTCGGAGCGCGGGTTGTCCGAGGTGAGCACGGCGGTGTCGGCCAGCCGGGCCAGGGCGGCGCCCATGCGCGGGCGCTTGTGGGGGTCGCGGTCGCCGCCGCAGCCGAGCACGGCGTGCAGGCGTCCGCGGGTGACCTTGCGGAGGGCGTAGAGCACGGCCTCCACGGCGTCGGGCTTGTGCGCGTAGTCCACGACGGCGAGATACGGCTGTCCCGCGTCCACGCGCTCCAGGCGGCCGGGGACGCCGGGCACGGCGGCGACGCCGTCGGCCGCGGTCCCCGGGTCGACGCCCGCCACGGCGAGGGCGGCGACGGCGGCGAGGGTGTTGGCCACGTTGAACGGGCCCGGCAGCGGGGCGGAGGCGCGCACGGTGACGCCCTCGGGACCCAGGGCGGTGAAGGTGGAGCCCAGCGGGCCGAGCTCGATGTCGGCGGCGCGCCAGTCGGCGTCCGGGTGGCCCTCGGCGGAGAAGGTGGTGACCGGGACGGTGGCCTCGCGCACCAGCCTGCGGCCGTACTCGTCGTCCAGGTTGACCACCCCGGCCCTGGCGCGCTCCCGCGTGAACAGGCGCGCCTTGGTCTGGAAGTAGTCCTCCATGTCCGGGTGGAAGTCCAGGTGTTCGGCGCTGAGGTTGGTGAAGACGGCGATGTCGAAGACGCAGCCGTCGACGCGGCCGAGCGCCAGGGCGTGGCTGGAGACCTCCATGGCGACGGAGCGCGCGCCGCGTTCGCGCATCACGGCGAAGAGGGCCTGGAGCTCGGTGGCCTCGGGGGTGGTGCGCTCGGACTTGACGCGTTCGCCGCCGATGCGGGTCTCGACGGTGCCGATGAGCCCGGTCTCCTCGCCCTCCTTGGCGGCGTGGCGCAGGCCGCCCTCCACCAGGTAGGCGGTGGTGGTCTTGCCCGAGGTGCCGGTGATGCCGATCTGGAGGAGGTCGCGGCCCGGCTCGTCGTAGATCGCGGCGGCCAGGGCGCCCAGGCGGGCGCGGGGGTCGGCCAGGGCCAGGACGGGCAGCCCGGTGGCGGCGGCGCGCTCGGCGCCGGCCAGGTCGGTGAGGACGGCGACGGCGCCGAGGTCGGCGGCCTGGGCGACGAAGTCGGCGCCGTGGAAGCGGGCGCCGGGCAGGGCGGCGTAGATGTCGCCCGGCTGGACGGCGCGGGAGTCGTGGGTGATCCCGGTGACCGGGCGCCCTGCGCCGGGGTCCTCGGTCTCCAGCAGCGCGGCCAGCTCCGCCAGGGGAACGGGCCTCACGTGCCGGGGGCGGCGCGCCGGGCGGGAGTGATCAGCGTGTGGCACGGCCGTGAGCGTACCGGGCTGGGGCGGGGTGGAGCGAAACGAGGTTGACCCGTCGGTGATGGTTCTCACGTGCCTGTGCTCCGCTCATGTCGTCTCTTGTCGTCCGGGGTCGTCGTGCGGGGGGATGGTCACTCGTCGGGGTCGAAGGCGACCGGGAGGCCGGAGAACTCCTCGCCGGTCGGCGGCACCTCGAGAGCGGCCAGGGAGAACCGCATGACCTCGTTGAAGATGGGCCCGCAGACCTCGCTGCCGGTGTAGGGGCCGTCGGTGGGGTTCTGGACGACGCAGTAGACGGTGACGCGGGGATCGTCGGCGGGGGCGAAGCCGGCGAACGACGAGGTGTAGCCGTCGTAGACGCCGGTGTCCGGGTCCACCCGGTTGGCGGTTCCGGTCTTGCCCGCGACGCGGTAGCCGGGGATGCGGGCCGCGGCGCCCGTCCCCTCGGGGCTGGCGACCACGGTCTCCAGCATGCGGGTCAGCTCGGTTGCGGTGTCCTCGCTCACGACGCGGTCGCGCCGGGGCTCGGGCGCCGGCGTGTAGCGGCCGTCGGGACCGGTGGTGCCGCGGACCAGGGAGGGGGTGACGCGTTCACCGCCGTTGGCCACGGTCGAGTAGACGGAGGCGGCCTGGACGGCGTTGACCGACAGTCCCTGGCCGAACGGGATCGTGTACTGCTGGGAGGCGTCCCAGTCCTCGGGTTCGGCGAGGATGCCGGCGGTCTCGCCGGGGAAGCCCAGCCCGGTGGGCTGCCCGAAGCCGAAGGCGCGCAAGTAGGAGTGGAGGACCTCGTTGGCCTCCGGCTGGGTCTCGCCCAGCTCCTCGGCGGCCAGGATGGTGCCGATGTTGCTGGAGTGGGCCAGGACGCCGGCGAGGGTGAGGTAGAGGGTCTCGTGTTCCTCGTGGTCGGCGAAGCTGCGGTCGGCGCGGGGCAGCCGGTTGGGCACGGTGACATGGGTGTCGCTGGTGGCGGCCTCCTCCTCCAGGACGGCGGCCATGGTGATGACCTTGCTGGTGGAGCCGAGCTCGAACGCGTCCTCCAGGGCCGGGTTGCCCAGCCCGTCCGCGTCGGCGGAGGCCATGTCGTTGGGGTCGTACCCGGGGGCGCTGGCCAGTGCGAGGAGTTCGCCGCTGACGGTGTCCTGGACGACGACATAGCCGCTGTCCGCGGCCGACTCCTCGACCTGGGCGGCGATGGCGTTCTGCGCGGCCCACTGGATGTCCCGGTCGAGGGTGAGCTCGACGTCGGTGCCGGGGAGCGCGGGGTTCTCGGTCTCCTCGGCCGTGGGGATGCGCCGGCCGCCGGACTGCGCGTAGGTGATGTCGCCGTCCTCGCCCGCCAGCCGGCCGTCGAGCTGGGCCTCCAGGCCGCCCGAGCCGACGCCCTCGCTGTTGACGAAGCCGAGGACGGAGGCGGCCAGGTCGTTGTTGGGGTAGACGCGCTTGGAGTTCTCCTCGGCGAAGACGCCGGCGAGCACCTGGTCTCCCGTGCCCTTGGCGGCCTGCTCGCCGAGGTTGTTCCTGAGGTCCTGGATCTGGCGCCAGGTGGCGGGGGACTGCTCGCGGGCCAGGACGGCGTAGCGGTTCTCGTCGTCGTCGAGGAGGTCGGCGAGCTCGGCCTCCTCGCCGCCGAGGATCGGGGCGAGGAGGGCGGCGGCGCGCTCGGGGGCGTCGGGAATGCCGGTCTCCTCCTCGGAGAAGAGCAGCGGGTCGGCGGTGATGTCGTAGGCGTCGACCGTGGTGGCGAGCGCCGCGCCGTCGCGGTCGGTGATGTCGCCGCGCTCGGCGGCCAGCGGCACCGTGACATAGCGGTTGACCGCGGCCTCCTGGGTGTAGGAGGAGGCTCCCACGGCCTGGACCTGGAGCAGCCTGACGGTGAACGCCAGCATGATCAGGGTCAGGGCGAGGCCGATCAGGCGCAGCCGGGGGCGGGGGCTGCCGAGGCGCAACGAGGGGCCCTCGGGGCGGGAACGACGCTGCTG
>NZ_LAVK01000145.1 GCF_001083795.1 Streptomyces sp. SBT349 | reverse complement strand
GTTCCACCCGGCGCGTCCCCCTGTCCCCCGCTCTCCCACTCAGCACCAGCAGCCCTCAGGAGCACAGAAGATGTTCGAGGCGGTCGAGGAACTCGTCGGCGAGCACGCCGACCTCGAACGGCGGCTGGCCGACCCCGCGGTCCACGCCGACCAGGCCACCGCCCGCCGGCTCGCCAAGCGTTACGCCGAGCTGACCCCGGTGATCACCGCCTACCGCGCCTGGAAGCGCCACGGCGACGACATCGACACCGCCCGCGAGCTGGCGGTCGAGGACCCGGAGTTCGCCGGCGAGGTCAAGGAGCTCCAGGCCAGGCGCGAGGAGCTGACCGACGAGCTGCGGCTGCTGCTGATCCCGCGCGACCCCAGCGACGACAAGGACGTGATCCTGGAGATCAAGGCGGGCGAGGGCGGCGACGAGTCCGCCCTGTTCGCCGGGGACCTGCTGCGGATGTACCTGCGGTACGCCGAGCGCGTCGGCTGGCAGACCGAGATCATCGACGGCAACGAGTCGGACCTCGGCGGCTACAAGGACGTCTCCGTGGCCGTCAAGCGCCGGGGCAACGCGGCGGCCGGGCAGGGCGTGTGGGCGCGGCTGAAGTACGAGGGCGGCGTGCACCGCGTGCAGCGCGTGCCCGCCACCGAGTCGCAGGGCCGCATCCACACCTCCGCCGCGGGCGTTCTCGTGCTCCCCGAGGCCGAGGACGTGGAGGTGGAGATCAACGCCGGCGACCTGCGCATCGACGTCTACCGCTCCTCGGGACCCGGCGGCCAGTCGGTCAACACCACCGACTCCGCCGTGCGGATCACCCACCTGCCCACCGGCATCGTGGTCTCCTGCCAGAACGAGAAGAGCCAGCTCCAGAACAAGGAGCAGGCGCTGCGCATCCTGCGCGCCAGGCTGCTGGCCGCGGCACGCGAGGAGGCCGACCGCGAGGCGTCCGACGCCCGCCGCAGCCAGGTGCGCACCGTCGACCGCTCCGAGCGGGTGCGGACGTACAACTACCCGGAGAACCGCATCTCCGACCACCGCGTCGGCTTCAAGGCGTACAACCTCGACCAGGTGCTCGACGGCGAGCTGGACGCGGTCATCCAGGCCTGCGTGGACGCCGATTCGGCGGCGAAGCTGGCGGCGGCGGGGTGACCGGGGGATGCGTAGGGTGGGCCACGTGACTGCGTCTTCGGGGTCGTCCCGTTCCCTTCTGCTGGCCGAAGTCGCCAGGGCCACCCAGCGGCTGGCCGACGCCGGGGTGCCCTCGCCGCGCTTCGACGCCGAGGAGCTTGCCGCGTTCGTGCACGGCACGGAACGGTCCCGGCTGCACTCGGTGCCCGACGCCGACTTCGACGCGCGGTACTGGGAGGCGGTCGCCCGCCGCGAGGCCCGCGAGCCGCTCCAGCACATCACCGGGCGGGCGTTCTTCCGGTTCCTTGAGCTTCAGGTGGGCCCCGGCGTCTTCGTGCCGCGTCCGGAGACCGAGTCGGTCGTCGGCTGGGCGATAGACGCGGTGCGGGCGATGGATGTCGCCGAGCCGCTGATCGTGGACCTGTGCACCGGCTCGGGCGCCATCGCGCTCGCCCTCGCCCAGGAGGTGCCGCGCTCCCGGGTGCACGCCGTGGAGCTGGACGAGACGGCCCTGTCCTGGGCCAGGAAGAACGCCGAGGGCAGCCGCGTCGTCCTGCACCACGGGGACGCGCGCACCGCCCTGCCCGAACTGGCGGGCCAGGCCGACCTGGTGATCTCCAACCCGCCCTACATCCCGCTCACCGAGTGGGAGTACGTGGCGCCGGAGGCCCGCGACCACGACCCGCAGCTGGCGCTGTTCTCGGGCGAGGACGGTCTGGACGTCATCCGCGGCCTGGAGCGGGCGGCGCACCGGCTGCTGCGGCCGGGTGGCATGGTGGTGGTCGAGCACGCCGACACGCAGGGCGGCCAGGTGCCGTGGATCTTCACCGAGGACCGCGGCTGGGCCGACGCCGCGGACCACCCGGACCTCAACAACAGGCCCCGCTTCGCCACCGCCCGCCGCGTCGCGCGGTAGGCGGACGGCACACCGCGGGCACGACGACGGCACAGCGACGACGGCACAGCAGGCACAGCAGGGCAAGAGGAGGACATTCAGTCATGGCACGGCGTTACGACTGCTCCGACGTGGTCACCCGCAAGAACGGCCTGCGCGAGGCGGCCTCCGCGGTCCGGCGCGGCGACCTGGTCGTGCTGCCCACCGACACCGTCTACGGCATCGGCGCGGACGCCTTCAACACCACGGCCGTCGCCGACCTGCTGGAGGCCAAGGGCCGCGGCCGGGGCGTTCCCTCGCCGGTCCTGGTCGGCTCGCCCACCACCCTGCACGGCCTGGTCACCGACTTCTCGGAGCGGGCCTGGGAGCTGGTGGACGCGTTCTGGCCCGGGGCGCTGACCCTGGTCGCCAAACATCAGCCCTCCCTGACCTGGGACCTCGGCGAGACCCGCGGCACCGTCGCGGTCCGCATGCCGCTGCACCCCGTCGCGCTCGAACTCCTCAAGGACTTCGGCCCGATGGCCGTCTCCAGCGCCAATCTCACCGGCCAGCCGCCGCCCCAGAACTGCGACGGCGCCCAGGACATGCTGGGCGACGCGGTCGCGGTCTACCTGGACGGCGGGCCGACGCCCGACACCGTTCCCTCCTCCATCGTCGACGTCACCGGCCCGGTCCCGGTGCTGCTGCGCGCCGGGGCGGTGAGCGAGGAGGAGCTGCGCAAGGTCGTTCCCGATCTGGAGACCGCGCATTGACCCCGCCCTCGGGTAGCCCCGCGGATGTCGGCATACCGGTGCCGGACGGCTCCGGCGGCCCGCGGCAGGTCTTTCGGATCCTGCACGTCAGCACCGGCAACGTCTGCCGTTCCCCCATCACGGAGCGGCTGACGCGGCACGCCCTGTCCGACCGCCTCGGCGAGCGGGCGGTGGGCGTCGTGGTGGAGAGCGCGGGGACGTGGGGCCACGAGGGGGCTCCCATGGAGGCGCACGCGGCCCAGCTGCTGTCCGAGTACGGCGCCGACGCCCGCGGGTTCACCGGCCGCGAGCTGCTGGACGAGCACGTCATCGACGCCGACCTGGTGCTGACGGCCACCCGGGACCACCGGGCGCAGGTCATCTCCATGGGCCACTCCGCGGGGCTGCGGACGTTCACGCTCAAGGAGTTCACGCGGCTGGTGCGCGCCATCGACATGGCCACCCTGCCGTCGGCGGCCTCCTCCGACGAACTGGTCGAACGCGCCCGCGCGCTGGCCCGCGCGGCGGCGGCGCTGCGCGGCTGGCTGCTGGCGCCCAACCCCGAGGCGGACGAGGTGCAGGATCCCTACGGCGCCCCGCTGCCGTACTTCCGGTCGATCGCCGAGGAGATCCACACCGCGCTGGACCCCGTGGTCACCGCGCTGACCGGGGTGCCGCCCCGCGGCGTGCTGGCCGGTCGCGCACTGCTTTAACCTGGTAGTCGGCCGGTAACGACGCGACACCGGGTCGGCGCCGGGGGGCGCGGGCATGAGAGGGTGTTGCGCGGTAGTCCTGCGAGACCTCTGGGGCATCTTGTGCGCGAGTACCTGCTGACGCTCTGCGTCGTTGCGGCGGTCACCTATCTGCTGACAGGGCCGGTGCGGAAGTTCGCCATCGCCTGGGGCGCGATGCCCGCGATCAGAGCGCGCGACGTGCACCGCGAGCCGACTCCGCGGCTGGGCGGCATCGCCATGTTCGGCGGCCTGTGCGCCGGGCTGCTGGTCGCCTCGCAGCTCACCAACGTCGGCGAGGTGTTCCGGCTCTCCGACGAGCCGCGCGCGCTGCTCTCGGGCGCCGGGCTCATCTGGCTGATCGGCGTCCTGGACGACCGGTACGGCGTGGACGCGTTGATCAAGCTGGGTCTCCAGATGATCGCCGCCGGCGTCATGGTGCTCCAGGGTCTGACCATTCTGTGGCTGCCCGTGCCCACGGTCGGCATGGTGGCCGTCACCCCGCTCCAGGGCACGCTGCTGACGGTGGCGCTCGTCGTGATCACCATCAACGCGGTCAACTTCGTGGACGGACTCGACGGCCTGGCGGCCGGCATGGTCGGCATCGCGGCGGCGGCGTTCTTCCTGTACGCCTACCGCATCTGGTACGGCTACGGCATCGAGGCCGCCGCGCCCGCGACGCTCTTCGCCGCGATCCTCCTCGGCATGTGCCTCGGCTTCCTGCCGCACAACCTCCACCCGGCCCGGATCTTCATGGGCGACTCGGGCTCCATGCTGCTGGGCCTGGTGCTGGCGGCGGGCGCGGTGTCGGTCACCGGGCAGGTGGACCCGGACGCGATGCGGCTGTTCTCCGGCTCCATCCGCAACGCGGTGTTCGAGATGGTCCCGGTCTACATGCCGCTGCTGCTGCCGTTGACGATCATCGCGGTGCCGTTCGTGGACCTGGTGCTGGCGATCGTGCGCCGCACGTGGAACGGGCACTCGCCGTTCTCCGCCGACCGGGGGCACCTGCACCACCGGCTGCTGGAGATCGGCCACTCGCAGAGCCGTGCCGTGCTGATCATGTACTTCTGGTCGGCGCTGATCGCCTTCGGCGCCGTGGCGTACTCGGTGCAGTCGGCCAACGCCCTGCTGGTGCCCACCGTCATGGTGCTCAGCCTGGTGGGTCTCGTCGTCCTGCTGATGCCGCGGTTCACCCCGCGCGTGCCCGCCTGGGCGCACCGTCTGGTGCCTCCGCGCTACCGCGTTCCGGAACGCGCTCCGGCGCTCGCGCCCGAGGTCGGAGCGGAGTCGCCGAGCGGCCCGGGAGCCCCCGCGGCCCCGGCCTCCCTCCATGGCCTGAACGGCGCCACGGCGGTCGGCGACCGGCAGCGCTTCGCGGTCAGACGCAAGATCGACAGCCGCTCGTAACAGACATGACCTCGCAGGTCATCGACGCAACGCCGGTGCTACTCCTACTGTGTGAGGACCTCCACACGAACGAGTAAAGACCTCACCAAATAGTTTGTGATACCGTTCACGAAACCCGGCGCCGAAGCCCACGCGTCGGTACCCGTCTCGTCAAGACGACCGTCCCCAAAGCTCGCCGGAGAAGCACTTCGATGCAGTCCAACGACGCCCGGATCATCCGTGGCGCCGCGATCCCCACTGCCGTGGCAGGCGTTCTCGCCATCGTCATCGGTGCCGTGACGGCGGGGGTGGACGGCGCCAGCGGGGTCGCGCTCGGCGTTCTCGTCGCCGCCGCCTTCTTCGCCGGCGGCCTGCTCTCACTCGGTTATGTCGGCCGGCGCTGGCCCGACGTGTTCTTCGGCGCCGCCTTCGTCATCTACACCACGCAGATGGGTTTCCTGCTCGTCCTGCTGCTCCTGCTGCGCGACGCCGACTTCCTCAACGGCCGGGCCTTCGCGGCCGGCGTACTGGCCGGGACGGCCGCCTGGCTGGGGGGTCAGGTCAGGACCCACGGCAAGCTCAAGACCCCTTACGTCGTACCGGAGTCAACCTCCGTGCCCCCCGGCGGTCGGCCATGACCGGCGCCGATCGGGGCGGGGTCTGTATACAGGGTGTCGCCGGGGGCTGCTATCGTCCCTCGCCGGAAGGCCGGGCCGCTGCCGGCTCTCGTGCTGCGCGGGACAGCCACGCGAGTGATGACCGGTTCTCCTCCCGCCCATTCCGTCCAGTGCCGCTCCGTGGTGGTCTGCCGCCACGCCGACACATCGAGGTAGCCGTATCCATGCGTCACGCCGAGGGAGTTCGCGGTGAGTAACGATCAGGTGCTCGCCTTCGAGACCGACTGCCATCTGTTCAAGGACTGCGGGTTCCCCGCCCCGTCGGAGTTCTCCTTCCTCTTCGAGCCGCTCTTCACCATCGGCTCGTTCGAGGTCAACAAGCCGATGGCGCTGGTGGTCCTCAGCACCCTGATCATCGTGGGCTTCTTCTGGAAAGCCTTCTCCAAGCCCAAGGTCGTGCCGGGCAAGCTCCAACTGCTGGCCGAGGTGCTCTACGACTTCGTGCGCCGCGGCATCGCCCGCGAGGTGATCGGCAAGAAGGCCGAGCCCTATGTGCCGCTGCTGGTCTCGCTGTTCTTCTTCGTGTGGATCATGAACATCTGGGCGGTCATCCCCTTCGCCCAGTTCCCCGCGACGTCGATCATCGCCTATCCGGCGGCCCTGGCCCTGGTCGTGTGGGTCACGTACATGACCCTGACCTTCAAGACCAACGGCCTCGTCGGCGGCATCAGGAACCTGTGCGTCCCCAGCGGGCTGCCCAAGGGGATCTACGTGATCCTCACGCCGATCGAGTTCCTCTCGAACGTTCTCGTGCGTCCGCTGACGCTGACGGTCCGGCTCTTCGCGAACATGTTCGCGGGCCACCTGCTGCTGCTGGTCTTCATCATCGGCACCTGGTACACCGTGGGCACCGTGGTCGGCACGTTCTACGCGGCGACCTCCCTGGTGATGACGCTCGTCATCACGCTCTTCGAGCTGTTCATCCAGGCGCTCCAGGCGTACGTCTTCACGGTGCTGACCGCGACCTACATCTCCCAGGCGCTGGAAGAAGCGCACTGACGAGCGCGGCCCGCGCGGGCCGCAGCCCCGACCAACGACCGCAAGAATCCGGTGGACATTCCGCCACCGGCTCATCAGAGATAAGGATCAAACGGACATGTCCGCAACTCTCGCCGCAGTTGAAGGCAGCGTCAACACCATCGGCTTCGGTCTCGCGGCCATCGGCCCCGGCGTCGGCATCGGCATCATCTTCGGTAACGGTGTCCAGGCCATCGCCCGCCAGCCCGAGGCGGCCGGCATCGTCCGGCAGAACATGCTGCTCGGCTTCGCCGTGGTCGAGGCCCTGGCCCTGATGGGCTTCGTGCTCGCGTTCGCGCTCGGCAGCTGACGCCCCGCGCGACACGCCACTACCGATGAAAGGTCCACCATGCTGATCGAACTGGCCGCGGAAGAGCCGCAGAGTCCTGTGCTGCCGGTGGTGCCCGAGATCGTCATTGGCCTGATCTGCTTCGGCGTCATCTTCTTCGTCTTCTACAAGAAGCTCCTCCCCTCGATCAACAAGGCGCTTGACGAGCGGCGGGAGGCCATCGAAGGCGGCATGGAGAAGGCCGAGGCCACTCAGGCCGAGGCCCGCCAGACGCTCGCGAGCTACAAGGAGCAGCTGGCCGAGGCCCGCCACGAGGCGGCGCGGATGCGCCAGGAGGCGCAGGAGCAGGGCGCCGCTCTCATCGCCGAGATGCGTGAGGAGGGCCAGCGGCAGCGCGAGGAGATCATCGCCGCGGGTCACACGCAGATCGCCGCCGACCGCAAGCAGGCCGCCGAGCTGCTCAGGCAGGACGTCGGCAAGCTCGCGATCGACCTCGCGGGCCGGCTGGTCGGGGAGTCCCTGGAGGACCACGCTCGGCAGAGCCGCACCATCGACCGTTTCCTGGACGACCTGGAGCGGCAGGCCGCCGGCGCCGTGCCGCCGCAGAACTCCGAGGCGGGCCGATGAGGGCCGCTCCGCGGGGCTGCCCGGTTCGGCAGGCTGCCGGGTGGGAGCGAGAAGGGGAGCGAGAGCGATGATGGCTGGAACGGCGAGCCGCCGAGCGAGCGCCCCCGGTCCGGTTCGGCAGGCTGCCGGGTGCGAGGGAGAAGGGGAGCGAGAGCGATGATGGCTGGAACGGCGAGCCGCCGAGCGAGCGCCCCCGGTCCGGTTCGGCAGGCTGCCGGGTGCGAGGGAGAAGGGGAGCGAGAGCGATGATGGGAGCGAGCCGGGAGGCTCTGGAGGCGGCGCGCGAGAGGCTGGACGCGCTGGCCGACAACACCCGCGTCGACCCGTCGGCGCTGGCCTCCGACCTGGCGGCCGTCACCGCGCTGCTCGACCGGGAGACCGCCCTGCGGCGCGTCCTGACCGACCCGGCCCAGCCGGGTCAGGGCAAGGCCGACCTCGTCGGGCGGCTGCTCGGCGACCAGGTCGGCGGCGAGGCCGTCGACCTCGTCTCCGGGATGGTCCGCTCCCGCTGGTCCGCCTCGCGTGACCTGGTGGACGCGGTCGAGCAGCTGGCCGACACGGCCGACATGATCGCCGCGGACCGCGGCGGCAGCCTGGACTCGGTGGAGGACGAGCTGTTCCGGTTCGGCCGGATCGTCGCCACCTCGCCCCAGCTGCGGGCGGCCCTCAGCGGCAAGGACACCGCGGCCGCCGCGGTGGCGGCCCGGACGGAGCTGGCCAGGAGCCTGCTGCGCGGCAGGGCCGACGCCGTCACGGAACGCCTCGTCGTCCGGCTGGTGGAACGCCCGCGGGGACGTAGCCTGGATGCAGGGATCGAAGCGCTGTCGACACTCGCCGCGGCCAGGCGGGGACGCTCGGTCGCGGTGGTCACCTCGGCGGTACCGCTCGGTGACCGACAGCGACAGCGGCTCGGCGACGCCCTGTCCCGGATCTACGGCCGGGAGATCCAGCTGAATCTCGACGTGGACCCAGGCGTCCTCGGCGGGATCACCGTGCGGATCGGTGACGAGGTCATCCACGGCACCATCGCGGACCGCCTCGACGAGGTGAACCGCCGGATGGCCGGCTGACCGCGGCGCCACCACAACCTCAAACGCAGGACAAGCGGCCCGGGTGGGGCCGTAATGGACGAACTTACGGGCCCAACAAGGAGAGCAGGGAACCCAGATGGCGGAGCTCACGATCCGGCCGGATGAGATCCGGGACGCGCTGGAGAATTTCGTCCAGTCGTACGCGCCGGACGCGGCCTCGCGGGAAGAGGTCGGGACGGTCAGCGTTGCCGGTGACGGCATCGCGAAGGTCGAGGGGCTGCCCTCGGCCATGGCGAACGAACTGCTGCGCTTCGAGGACGGCACGCTCGGACTCGCCCTCAACCTCGAGGAGCGGGAGATCGGCGTCGTCGTTCTCGGTGAGTTCAGCGGTATCGAGGAGGGCCAGCCGGTGCGGCGCACCGGCGAGGTGCTCTCCGTCGCGGTCGGCGACGGATACCTCGGCCGGGTCGTCGACCCGCTGGGCAACCCCATCGACGGCCTCGGCGACATCGAGACCACGGGCCGCCGCGCGCTGGAGTTGCAGGCCCCCTCGGTCATGCAGCGCAAGTCGGTGCACGAGCCCATGGAGACCGGCTACAAGGCCGTGGACACCATGACGCCGATCGGCCGCGGCCAGCGCCAGCTGATCATCGGCGACCGGCAGACGGGCAAGACGGCCCTCGCCGTGGACACGATCATCAACCAGCGCGACAACTGGCGCTCCGGGGACCCGAAGAAGCAGGTCCGCTGCGTCTATGTGGCGATCGGCCAGAAGGGCTCCACCATCGCGTCCGTGCGCGGCGCGCTGGAGGAGGCGGGCGCCCTGGAGTACACCACCATCGTGGCGGCCCCGGCGTCCGACCCGGCCGGCTTCAAGTACATCGCCCCCTACACCGGCTCGGCCCTGGGCCAGCACTGGATGTACGACGGCAAGCACGTTCTGATCATCTTCGACGACCTGTCGAAGCAGGCCGACGCCTACCGTGCCGTCTCCCTCCTGCTGCGCCGCCCGCCGGGCCGCGAGGCGTACCCCGGCGACGTCTTCTACCTGCACTCCCGGCTGCTCGAGCGCTGCGCGAAGCTGTCGGACGACATGGGAGGCGGCTCGATGACGGGCCTGCCGATCGTGGAGACCAAGGCGAACGACGTCTCGGCGTTCATCCCGACCAACGTGATCTCCATCACCGACGGGCAGTGCTTCCTGGAGTCCGACCTGTTCAACGCGGGCCAGCGCCCGGCGCTGAACGTCGGCATCTCCGTCTCCCGCGTCGGCGGCGCCGCCCAGCACCGGGCGGTGCGGCAGATCACCGGTTCGCTCCGCGTGGACCTGGCGCAGTACCGCGAGCTGGAGGCGTTCGCCGCCTTCGGCTCGGACCTGGACGCGGCGTCCAAGTCGGCCCTGGCCCGCGGCCAGCGCATGGTCGAGCTGCTGAAGCAGGAGCAGTACAGCCCCTACCCCACGGAGAACCAGGTCGTCTCCATCTGGTCCGGCACCAACGGCCTGATGGACGAGATCCCGGTCCCCGACGTCCGCCGCTTCGAGCGGGAACTGCTGGACTACCTCGGCCGCGAGCACAAGGACCTGATGACGTCGATCCGCGAGGGCGGGAAGATGTCGGACGACACGATCGAGGCCGTGCGCTCGGCCGTGGACCAGTTCAAGCGGCAGTTCCAGACCTCGGACGGCAAGCTGCTGGGTGAGGGCTGACCCATGGGCGCTCAGCTTCGGATCTACAAGCGCCGGATCAAGTCCGTCACCGCCACGAAGAAGATCACCAGGGCGATGGAGATGATCGCCGCCTCGCGCATCGTGAAGGCGCAGCGCAAGGTGGCGGCCTCCAGGCCGTACGCGGACGAGCTCACCGCCGCGGTCGCGGCCGTGGCGCAGGGCTCGGAGACCAAGCACCCGCTGACCACCGAGGCCGAGCGCCCGCGGCGGGCCGCGCTGCTGCTGATCACCTCCGACCGCGGCCTGGCCGGCGGCTACAACAGCAACGCCATCAAGGCGGGCGAGCACCTCACGTCCGAGCTGATCGGCCGGGGCCTGGAGGTCGACACCTATGTGGTCGGCCGCAAGGGCATGGTGTACCTGTCGTTCCGGGAGCGGGGAGTGACCCACTCCTGGACCGGGTTCACCGACAGCCCGTCGTACGCCGACGCCAAGGCGGTGGCGGCGCCCCTGATCGAGGCTTTGGAGCGGGACACGGACGAGGGTGGCGTGGACGAGATCCACATCGCCTACACCGAGTTCGAGTCGATGATGACGCAGACCCCGGTGGAGCGGCGGCTGCTGCCGCTGAGCCTGGAGAAGTCCGCGGAGGACTCGGCGGAGGTCTTCGAGAAGGGCCCGGGGATCCACCCGCTCTACGACTTCGAGCCGTCGCCCGAGCAGGTGCTCGACGCGCTGCTGCCGCGTTACCTGGAGAGCCGCATCTACAACGCGCTCCTCCAGGCCGCCGCCTCCAAGCACGCCGCGACGCGGCGGGCGATGAAGTCGGCGACGGACAACGCCGAGGACCTCATCAAGTCGTTCACGCGGCTTGCCAACGCGGCCCGCCAGACCGAAATCACCCAGGAAATCACCGAGATCGTCGGTGGCGCAAGCGCCTTGGCCGACGCCAGCGCGGGGAGTGAACGTTAACCATGACCACTGCTGAGGCGGCCACCGAGCGGGCCGCAACGGGCCGTGTCGCCCGAGTGATCGGGCCGGTCGTCGACGTGGAGTTCCCCGTCGACGAGATGCCGGAGATCTACAACGCCCTCCATGTGGAGATCGCCGACCCGGCGCACGAGGGCGAGAGCAAGACGCTGACCCTGGAGGTGGCGCAGCACCTGGGCGAGGGCCTGGTGCGCACCATCGCCCTGGAGCCCAACGACGGCCTCGTCCGCCAGTCCCCGGTGACCAACACGGGCAGGGGCATCACGGTGCCGGTCGGCGACGTGACCAAGGGCCGGGTGTTCAACACCCTGGGCCGCATCCTGAACGAGCCGGAGGCGGAGTCCGAGGTCGGCGAGCGGTGGGAGATCCACCGCCAGGCCCCGCCGTTCGACCAGCTCGAGTCGAAGACCGAGATGTTCGAGACCGGTCTGAAGGTCATCGACCTGCTCACCCCGTACGTCAAGGGCGGCAAGATCGGCCTGTTCGGCGGCGCGGGCGTGGGCAAGACCGTGCTCATCCAGGAAATGATCATGCGTGTGGCGAAGCTGCACGAGGGCGTTTCCGTGTTCGCCGGCGTCGGCGAGCGCACCCGTGAGGGCAACGACCTGATCGCGGAGATGGACGAGTCCGGCGTGCTCCCGCAGACCGCGCTCGTCTTCGGGCAGATGGACGAGCCGCCGGGGACCCGTCTCCGCGTGGCGCTGGCCGGTCTGACCATGGCGGAGTACTTCCGCGATGTGCAGAAGCAGGACGTGCTGTTCTTCATCGACAACATCTTCCGCTTCACGCAGGCCGGTTCCGAGGTCTCCACCCTGCTGGGCCGGATGCCCTCCGCGGTGGGGTACCAGCCGAACCTGGCGGACGAGATGGGTGTGCTCCAGGAGCGCATCACCTCGACCCGTGGCCACTCGATCACCTCGATGCAGGCGATCTACGTGCCCGCGGACGACCTGACCGACCCGGCGCCCGCCACGACGTTCGCCCACCTGGACGCCACCACGGTGCTCTCGCGGCCGATCTCGGAGAAGGGCATCTACCCGGCGGTCGACCCGCTGGACTCGACCTCCCGCATCCTGGACCCGCGGTATGTCTCGCAGGACCACTACGAGTGCGCCTCGCGGGTCAAGGGGATCCTCCAGAAGTACAAGGACCTCCAGGACATCATCGCGATTCTCGGCATGGACGAGCTGAGCGAGGAGGACAAGCTCACGGTGAGCCGGGCCCGGCGGATCGAGCGCTTCCTGTCGCAGAACACGCACGCGGCGAAGCAGTTCACCGGTCTCGACGGCTCGGACGTGCCGCTGGACGAGTCGATCACCGCGTTCAACGCGATCGCGGACGGCGAGTACGACCACTTCCCCGAGCAGGCGTTCTTCATGTGCGGTGGCCTGGACGACCTCAAGGCCAAGGCCAAGAAGCTGGGCGTTTCCTGACGCGACGCACGCGGTACCCGCGTGGGGGCGGGGTCACCGACCCCGCCCCTCGGGTGCTTGTGCGGCCCAACTATTCTTCGACACAGCAGGGATAACCAGGGATGAGGAGCCATCGTGGCTGAGCTGCACGTCGAGCTGGTCGCCGCCGACCGCCAGGTCTGGTCCGGCCGGGCGAGCCTGGTCGTCGCGCGCACCACCTCGGGCGACATCGGCATCATGCCCGGCCATCAGCCGCTGCTCGCCGTTCTCCAGGCGGGTCCCGTGACCATCCGCACGACGGGAGAGTCCGGCGAGGGCACGGTCGTCGCCGCGGTGCATGGCGGTTTCGTCTCGTACACGGACGGTAAGCTGTCGCTGCTCGCGGAGATCGCCGAGCTGGCGGAGGAGATCGACGTGGAGCGCGCCGAGCGCGCGCGGGACGAGGCGCGGACGGAGCAGGACGAGGCGGCCGAGCGGCGCGCCGACGTCAGGCTCCAGACCGTGTCGGCGGAGCACTGACGCGCACGGACACAGGTAAGGGGACGCGGCACCGGGCACGAAGAGACACCACGAGCGAGGAGGTCGGTTGACATGGTCCTCGCACTGCTTGTGGTGATCGGCTCGGTGCTGGTGCTCCTGGTGCTCGGCCTCTTCGGCTTCGGCGCGCGGCGCCGGCTGATCCAGCGGCCGGGCGGCACCTTCGACTGCAGCGCGCGCTTCGGCCAGCCGCGCCCCGAGCAGTCGCCGGGCAAGGGCTGGCTGTACGGCGTGGCCCGGTACAACGGGGACAACGTCGAGTGGTTCCGCGTCTTCTCCTACGCCCCGCGACCCCGGTGTTCGCTCCAGCGGGACCGCATCCAGGTCCGCGACCGGCGCCATCCGCATGGCGAGGAGGAGCTGGCGTTGCTGCCCGGAGCCGTCGTGCTGAGCTGTCGGCACGACGGCTGCGACGTTGAGCTGGCGATGAGCGAGGACGCGCTGACCGGCTTCCTGGCCTGGCTGGAGGCGGCGCCTCCGGGGCAGCGTGTGAACGTGGCCTGAGGGCCGGACAGGCGGGGGGCGGTCCACCTGCCCGGCCCCGTGGAGGGCGGGTGACGAGGGAGGTCAGCCCAGCCCGGCACTGATGGCGTTCACCAGCTGGCCGTCAGCGGTGTCGCCGGAGAGTTCCCAGAAGAACGCGCCGCCGAGGCCGCGCTGGTTGGCCCAGGCCATCTTTCCGCTGATGGTCTGCGGGGTGTCGTAACTCCACCACTGGTCGCCGCAGTGCGCGTAGGCCGTGCCGCCGACGGTGCCGGTGACCGGGCAGCGGGCGGAGAGCACGTCGTAGTCCTCGATGCCCGCCTCGTACCGGCCGGGCGCGGCGCCGGTGGCGGTGCCGCCCGGGGCGCTCTGGGTCACGCCGGCCCAGCCGCGGCCGTAGAACCCGATGCCGAGCAGCAGTTTCTCGGCCGGGACGCCCTGGGCGATGAGCTTGTCGATGGCCGCCTCGCTGGTGAAGCCCTCCTGCGGCAGGCCGTCGTAGGAGGTGAGCGGCGAGTGCGGGGCGGTGGGTCCGGTGGGGGCGAAGGCGCCGAAGAAGTCATAGGTCATGACCGCGATGTGGTCGGCGTGGGCGGCTCCCGCCGCGTAGTCGGCGGCGTCGATCTTGCCGCCGTCCGAGGCGTCCGCGGTGATGGCGGCGGTGACGAGCTGGTCGCCGAAGACGTCGCGGAAGGCCCCCATCATGTCGCCGAAGACCTGAGGGCCGCTGGTGTCACAGGACAGGCCGCAGGCGTTGGGGTACTCCCAGTCCAGGTCGATGCCGTCGAACACCCCGGCCCAGCGTGGGTCGTTGACCAGGTCGTAGCAGGACTGGGCGAACCGCTGGGGGTCCTGCATGGCCTGACCGAAGCCGCCCGACCAGGACCAGCCGCCGAAGGACCAGACCACCTGGAGGTCCGGGTAGAGCTCCTTGAGCTGGAGCAGCTGGTTGAAGTTGCCGCGCAGGGGCTGGTCCCAGGTGTCGGCGGTGCCGCTGACGCTCTCGGCGGCGGTGTAGGTGCGCTCGTAGGCGGCGTAGGAGTCGCCGAGGGTGCACTCGCCGTTCTGGACGTTGCCGAAGGAGTAGTTGATGTGGGTGAGGTCCTCGGCGGTGCCCGAGGTCACGATGTTCTTGACGTGGTAGCCGCGGTCGTAGACGCCCCACTCGGCGAAGTAGCCGAGGTTGACGTCGCCCGCCTGGGCGGCGGCCGGGGCCCGGGCCGGTTCCGGCGAGGACGCCTGGGCCGATCCGTTGAGGGCGACCAGGCCGGTGAGGGGGAGAACGACCACGGCCAGCAGCGCGGTGATCCTGCGGATGAGGCCGCCGTGCCGTCGGGGGGTCACGGGGCGTGGGGGTCTCGACAAGAGAGCTCCTGAGGTCGGTCGGACAGATCGGGGGGAAATCTGCGCCGCCCGCGAGCACGCTGTGAGAGATATGCGGTGATTGTCATGGCGCGCTCACTGCAGATGCCGTGAGCGTAGAGTGGTCTGGACCACAGGTCAATAGGTCTGTACCAAAGGTCGGAAGCGGTCCTACGCGTCGAGCGGCAGGAGCGAACCCAGGGGTCCCAGATCGAGGTTGAGGTCCTCGGGACGCAGGCCGAAGTGCTCCCGAAGCTGTCCCATCCGGTCGTCGAGCAGCATCAACGTGGTCCCGATCCGGTCGATCTGATCCTCCGTGAGCTCGCCCGCGTCCACGCGCCGCAGCGCCTGGCGCTCGGTGAGCTGGCGCAGCAGCTCGACCACGGTGAGCACCAGCGCGGCCAGGTCCCGGCCGACGCTCTCGGCGTCCAGGTCGAGCCTGCGGGGACCACCCGCCGGCCGGGCGCCGGACGGGGTCACAGCGGGCCGCCGTCCGCCCAGGGGGCGGGGACGCGATCGCTGACCGAGGCGAGCAGCGCGCGCAGCGAGAGCCTGACCAGCGGCACCTCGGCGATGGCGATCACCACGTCGCCGGTGACCACGACGCCGGTGGCCAGCACCCGGTCCAGCAGGTCGACCAGGGGAACGCCGATGGGCCCGATCGGCCCTCCGGGGCCCTGCCAGGGGACGAGCTCATCCTTGGCCATCGGCGTCGTCTCCGTTCGTGAACGAGTAGGGGGCCCAGGGCCCGGTGACCTCGATCCGTACCCGGTCGGCGGTCTCCGGGGCGCGGGCGAGGGTGCCCAGGGCGTCGGCCAGCTCGGCGGCCCGCGCGCGTTCGACCAGGTAGGCGGCGTTGAGCAGTTGGCTCTCGCCGCCCTGGCCGGGCTCCGCGGGCTGGGCGCGGAGCCGGCGCGCCTCGACGGCGAGGCCGCGCAGGGCGGCGTCGACGCGCTCGGCGGCGAGCCACGCGGCCTGCTGCCGTTCCTCGCGGGCCTGGTGCCTGCCGCGCAGCCGGTCCAGATAGGCGCGGCCCGAGGCGGAGGCTCCCGGGTCGCCCGGCGCGGGGACGGTCCTGTCCTTGGCGGGGTCCTCGGGGGCGGCCCTCTCCCGGGCCAGCGCGTAGACCTTGACGCCCCATTCGGCGCGGCCGTCGATGTGGTCGAGGACGCGGTGGAAGCGCGCGGCCCCGGCCGCGACGGCCTGCCTGGCGCGTTCCTCGCCGTGGTAGAGCGTGGCCAGCGGGAGCGGCACCGCGGGGACGACGTCGCAGACGGCGGCGACCACCTCGTGGTGGGCGCGGGCGTACCGCTCCAGCTCGGCGCGGTCCGACAGGCGGCGGCGCAGCGACTCCTCGTCGTGTCCCGCGGCCGGGACGTCCTGGGCCATGGCCGCGAGCGAGCCCACCGGGAGGGGGCGCACGGTGCCGCCGTCGCCGTGACCGGTCACGCCGTCGAGGGCGGGGGCGTCCGCGGCGCGACAGACGGCGAAGACATAGGTGGCGAGGGAGAGGCCGGGCCCCGGGATCGTGACGAGCTCGGTCATCAGGAGTTCTCTTCCTTCCGCCGCCGTACCTTCTCCGCCTTCGGGCTGTCGCCCGCCAGGCAGTCCTGGGGCGTCTGGAGCTCGTCCAGGCGCGCGCGCAGGCGGCGGTTCTCGTCGGCCAGCGCGTCCTGGTTGGCGCGGGTGGAGAGCGCGGGCTCGGTCTCCCACCAGTCGACGCCCGCCTTGCGCGCGGTGTCCACGGAGGAGATGAACAGCCGCAGACGGATGGTCAGCAGCTCGATGTCCAGCAGGTCGATCTTGATATCGCCCGCGATGACGATGCCCTTGTCGAGGATGCGCTCCAGGATGTCGGCGAGATTGGCCGTGCGGGGCGGATACGGCTCCAGTGGCTCGTACGCCTCCAGCGTCCTGCGGGTCTGGGTCACCGCTGCTCACGCTCCTCGTCGTTGTCGTCGTTGTCGTTGTCCTCGTCGTCTTCGTCGCCCTCGTCGTCGTCTTCCTCGTCTTCGTCCTGGTCGTCGTTGTCCTCGTCCTCGTCCCCGTTCTCGTCGGTGTCCTCCCGCTGGCCCTCGCCTCCTTGGTCGCTCTGGTCGCTCTCGCCACCCTCGCCACCCTCGCCACTTTGGTCGTCCTCGCCGCCCTGGTCGCCCTGGTCGCGTTCGGCGGCCATCGCGTCCTCGTGGCTGCGGACCACCTCGCCGTCGCGGATCTCGCCGCGCCAGCCCTCGGGCACCTCGTCGGCGGCCAGGGTCACCTGGCGCTGGAAGTGTTTGAGGTCCAGGCGCGTGCGGCGGCCCTGGGCGCGCCAGAGGTTGGCCGTCTTCTCGAAGAAGCCCTCCGGGTAGTACTCCAGGACCAGCACGATCCGGGTGAGCTTGGGCGCCAGTTGGTGGAACGTGACCACGCCCCGGGTGGAGCCCTTGCTGCCCTCGGATGTCCACTCGATGCGCTCGTCGGGCACCTGGGTCTGGACGCTCGCCTTCCAGTCGCGGTTCGAGGGACCGATCTTGAGCTTCCAGCTGGACTCCGCGGGGTTCTCGTCGTCGCGCTCGACGCTCTGCACGCCCTTGGTGAAGTCGCCGAAGACCTCGAACGACGTCCAGTGGTTGTACGCCTCCTTCAGCGGCACGCCGACGTCGATGGTCTCGATGATGCTGGTGACCTTGACGTCGCCCGACTTGCCGCCCCCGCCCTCGTCGCCGTCGTCGTCCCC
>NZ_LAVK01000144.1 GCF_001083795.1 Streptomyces sp. SBT349 | reverse complement strand
GCCTCACCCCCGCCCCCGCACCCGGGCGCTGAACCGGGCCCCGCGGCGTTTGACATCGCTCGTCCGACGGGACGGTGACCGGGTTCCCCGGCCGGCGGCAGCGGCCGTCCGCGATCCCCGGAAGGCCGGCCCAGCATCCCGGCGAGGCCGTCGCCCATCACGCCTCGCCCTGACAAGCAGCCCGCCTCCCGGACGACAACCTCAGAAGCCTGCCTGCCTGCCCCGCCGACCGCACCGGGTCGTCGGCGCACTGCTCTCGTCCTCATGCGGCCGAGCCTGACGCCCGTGGCGCGTGCAATGCAGGTCAACCGCCGGATTCAGAGGTCGTCTTGAGCCTTCGAGACGCAGTTTCGTGTTGGGGTCGGCCAGCCAGTGCAAGGGCACGATGGGCCGGGCGAGGGGCGTGGCCAGTATCGGCTCAGGTGGCATCCGGAGCATGCCGGACAGCTACCACACCGGCGGCCTGCCGCCCCGGTCCCCACCCCGGCTGTCTGCGCTGGAAGTGCAGACGTGCTGCCGGACGGTCGGCGCAGCGTCGACAGGGTGGACAGGGTCGACGGGAGCGGAGCTTCACGAAGCCGATCGCCAAGACGAACGTCGTCGAGCGCGAAGATGTCAGCCATGGGATGATCCGTTCGGAGGTCCGCTCGCTGCGTGCGGTTCCTCCACCTCGGCCACGTCTTCGACGACGGTCCCCTCGACAAGGGTGGACTGCGCTACTGCATCAACTCCGCGTCGTCGCGGTTCATCCGCCTGGACGACCTGGAGAACGCGGGGTACGGCGAGTACCGCACCCTGTTCGCGACTGACACCAACACCGACACCGACGAGAAGTAAGGAGACGACGTGACCACCGAAAATGCGATCCTCGCCGGCGGCTGCTTCTGGGGCATGGAGGAGCTGTTCCGCCACCAGCCCGGCGTCGTGTCCACGCGCGTCGGTTACAGCGGCGGCGACGTCCCCAACGCCACCTACCGCAACCACGGGACCCACGCGGAGTCCATCGAGGTCGTCTACGACCCCGAGGAGACCGACTTCCGCGCGCTGCTCGAGTTCTTCTTCCAGGTGCACGACCCGTCCACGAAGAACCGTCAGGGCAACGACGTCGGCACCAGCTACCGCTCGGCGATCTTCTACACCAGCGACGAGCAGAGGCGGATCGCTGAGGACACGATCGCCGACGTCGAGGCCTCGGGCCTATGGCCCGGCACAGTCGTCACCGAGGTCACCCCGGCGGGCGACTTCTGGGAGGCCGAGCCCGAGCACCAGGACTACCTGCAGAAGTACCCTGGCGGCTACACCTGCCACTTCCCCCGCGCCGAGTGGAAACTCCCGAAGCGGGCGGCGTGACACCTCCGGCGCGCGGCCCTCGGGCCCGCGCGCCGGCGCGCCCCTCCTTGACCACCTGACCAGGACATGACCTCTAGGTGCGCCTCCGGCGCGGCTGGGCAGCCTGGTGACCGTGCGCGAGGAGCGGTCGGCGGCATCGGTGCGGTGCACGGGGCTCGGGGCATAGCGTCGGGCGCGTGGCTGAGGAGCGCAGGCCGGTCCGCCGCTGGGGGTGGGCGGGCCGCTGGTGCTGCTGACCGTGCCCGGGGCGAGCGGCTGGCGGCGGTGGTGCTGCGGCGTCGCCGTGACCCCGGTCCGGAGGGCGGCTGGTGGTACCGGCTCCAGATCTCGCTGTGGGGCCGCCTGAAGCTGCCCGGCGGCCAGGTGGTGGCCGAGCCCGCGCCGGTGGAGACCTGGGCCCCGGCGGAGGTGTGCGGGCCGCTGGACGGCCAAGACCACAGCGACGTGCCCGCCGGACGGCCCGACCACCCACCGCCGTGGCTCCTCGAGGAGCCGGTCGGCGGCGAGGTCCTGGTGGTGCATCGCGGGGACTGCGCGGCGCCCCGGTGTGTCACCCGGCCCGCCACGGTCAAGAAGGTACGCCAGGCCGTCGCGGACGGAGCCGTGGTCTGTCCGGTGTGCCGGCCGCCTGGACTGTGACCCGGGTCCGGACTCGGGCTCGGCGGTCGGTTGCCGCGCGGACCGTTCCCGGTCGGGGCCCGGACCCGGACCGGTCGACAGGGCGCTCCAGCCCGTCGCTTCGCTCCGGCGGGAGGCCTGGAGCGTAGTGGCTGTGTCAATGCCCGGGAAGGGGCGCGGCATTGTCCGTTCCGCTGCCCCGGACGTGCGGCAGGCCCGGGGGAGCTGGACGCATGTGGAGTTCGGGCTGCGCGCGTATCCGCCTGGCGGGGAGCCGACCGGGCTACCCGCTAGACAGGCAGCCCCAGCAGATCGCCAACATAGAGGTCAGGCGCCGCCTTGGCCCTTCCTGCGTGTACCCAGACTCAGAGGTGTCAGGGGCACCTGCTCAACGGTCGCGCACGCAGGCGTGGGCGCTGTCATCGCCACGGACTGGTTCGGCACGATCGGGTACGAAGTGAGGGGCAGTTGGCGCAGGCGGCATCCCGCGCGGACTCGGCCCCAAGAGTTCCCTTCACCATCGACAACGACATCTGGTCGTCCGACCCGCACCTTCGGCCTCGGCTTCGGCGCCGCCGCGTTAGAGGCTTTGCAAGGCCAGGACGCGCGTCCCTGCGGGTGCTGCTCACAGGGCTCCTGAGAGCGCGCGGCGGGCTTTGCATCCGTGTGGTCGAGGTGATGGGGCGGCCAGGCGGTGTGTGGCGGGGCGCCGTGGTCAACGGGAACGGCACGGTGGGCACGGTCTCCTGAGCTGTGTTGTGGGATCGCTGCTGGTCAGGCCGCTGTGATCTGTCGCGCATGGTGCTCGTTGCCCGGGTTGGAGAGGTCGGGGCCACGTCCCGAGGTCGTTCGTGAGACCAGCCTTGGGAATTGCGGGGCGTGCACCGCCCCGGATTGCCGGTGCCTCGACCTGGGGGAATCGGTATATGGAAGGGCTGTGACCAGCGAATATGGCCGCACCGGCAGGTGACTCACTGACCGCCGGATGTCGACGCTGTCCCCTACAGTGCACCCCATGGCGAAGGGGAGCACCAACAACCCTGGTTCCTAGGCCGTTTGGGCTGCGGGCTCCCCTGCGCTGTGCCATCCCGATTCGAGATCAGTGAGAGGACACACGGTGCATCGTAGGCCCGAAACCCAACATTCTGGGGAGAGCGAGCGCACGGGAGGCGGCCGAGTGCGGTGGCCGGGGCGCCGCCGCCGGCGGATGGTCGCGGACCAGTTCCTGCGGGGGGCGAGCTACGCGGCCGGGACGGCCGTGGTCGGTCTGCTGGTGGTCTGGCTCCGGTCGCGCTGACCCGCGGGCCCACGCACGCCCGGGCGCGGAGGGCCCGGCCATGCCTGGGCGGTCCGGGGGCGGGCGTGCCTGGTGGGTGTAGATCTGGGTGTGTGCCTGGACGGATATGCAGTCGGTTCTCGCCGGGTGTGGCGAGCCGGGGCTTTGACCCGCTGCTCGTCGCCGGCCGGGGTGGTCGGTCCATAGCGGGGCCCCGGGGAGGAACGGCCCTTGTGGTCACGGGCGGGACCTCCGGTCGGCCTCCTCCGCGGAGCGTGGGGCCTTCCGGCCCGGCCCGGCCCGCCGCGGCTTCCGGTGGTGGTCAAGCCCCTGTTGGGCGCTTCCGGCAAGGGGGGTGTTCCCGCTTCCGGACCGGTCGGTCAACCGTGTGCCGTTTGACCTGTTCAGCCCGAGGAATCCCGCCTGGAGCACCATGTCACGCCCCTATTGGGGTGGGGCGCTGGGTGAGGAAGGGAGGCGAGGGCGGGAGACGGGTGGTGAACCCGACGGGGTCGTCGAACGCGTTGCGGTCGGACGTGCTGCGGGTGCTGGGTGTGCTGAAGGTGGCGACGGCGGATCAGGTCCAGCGCCTGGCCGCGCCGCACCTGACGTTCCGCCACACCGGCAAGCCGACCGAGGCTGCGCGGAAGGAGGCCCGCACCCGCGCGCACCGCGCGGCCTCGCAGGACCTCAAGCGCCACGGCCTGGTCGTGGAGGCCGGCCACTCCCGCGCGGGGGAGAAGCTGTGGTCACCGACGGCGGCCGGGCTGGAGGCCGCTGCGGCCGAGCTCGGGCGGCCGGTCCAGTAGATGGGCGGCCTGGCCCGCGGGGTGGGCCGCACGGGCGCCCCGCACGCCCTGTGCGTGGGCGAGACCATCTGGGCACTCTCCAGGCCAGCCCCGGACCTGACACGGCTCCAGGACGCGCCACACGGCGCTGTGGAGGCCGCGCGGCGGGCGCCGGTCGGGTTCGGCACGGTGGAGTCCTGGTCGACGGAGGTGCCGCTGCCGGCAACAGGGACATGGGCGAGTGCGGGGCGTGGCGGCGCGCAGGCCGACGCCGTCCTGGCCGCGCCCGAGGCGGGGGTGCCGCTGCTGTTCGTGGAGGTCGACACCTGCCACATGGATGCCCAGCGCATCGCGACCAAGCTCGGCAAGTACGCGCGGTTCCTGAGTAGGTGTTTGAGAACATCAGTACGGATGGCAGTCAGGGCCAGCGCGATGCGCGTGGGGCACGAGTAGCCGTTTCGCCGAGGCGTTTGCGCAACGGTTCGGGCTGACCGTGCAGTGGAGCATGCCCGCCGGACGGCACCCGCGCGGCCGGCGAGGACGCGGGCGTTCTTCGCGCACATCAGGCACAGGTGCCGGTCGTCCCCCCTGGTGCAGCGGTTGCTGACACTGGTGTTCGCCGCTTCACCGGTTGGAAGAGTCGGGGTGCTCGGAGGTGGTCTTGGCGCGCGTCTCACGTTCCGGGGTGCTGTGTTGTCGTACTGATGAGACGAAGCACGGTCCAGCGAGCAGAAGGCTCGCTCTTCTCTGCCGGAACTGGGGAGTCGGCATGACACGTACGAAGAAGTTCATCGCAGCCCCTCAACGAGGGGGTCGAGGCGTCACTGTGGAGGTGGCGCAGACAAGGGAGGGGATTCCGTTGAAGAAGCGACTGTTCAGGTTCGCCGCGCCCGTGGCTCTCGCCGGAGCGCTTGTGGGCGGGGCGGTGGTCATGGCCGGGCCGGCACAGGCCGATCCGGCAGGCGGCCCAGTCTCAACTCAGGCCGCCTCAACTGAGGGCTATGAGACCAGGACCTACGGAGAGTGCCTCCAGGCGGTTGAGTCTCAAGGCTACGACGACCTGAAGTGGTATTGGCCCCTTGGTTGCGCAGAGGGAGCGTTAGGCACTACCTCAGGTGTTACGGCGTGTACTGGCACGCTGATAAGCGCGGGCGTCGAGTTCTGGGTGGCTCCTGGGGCGTGCCTCCTGGCCGCAGCGTGAGCAGGTGCCTTCCCGCCGGGTCAGAGTAAGGTCGGCAGTCGCCGGTGCCCACAATCCTTACGGTGGTCGGCGATAGCTTCCGAACGAGGGTCCCGGGCTGGGGAAGGGCGGGTCGAGTCTGCGGACATCGACAGGCGGCTCGCTCTTCCCCTGCCGGCGGCGGCCCTTCGTGGACGATGAACTGTGGATCGGCAAGATCAGCCGCGTGATGCGCGAGAGCCCGGAGGATGAGGTCTCCGAGGAGTATCTGGTGGAGGCCACCGGGCTGACCGCCACCCAGATCGAGCGGGCCGTGAACTGGCAGAACGAACGGGCCCGCCGTTGGCACGAGACGTGGTCTGCGGACTGCTGGCGGTGTCGTACTGGCCGCAGTCGCCGGGGCCGGCGCCGCCGCAGGCGTCTACGAGACCGACACCGCAGCCCGCCCCTACACCCAGGCGCGGGTGTGGAAGCTGAAGCGGGCGACCAGCGGCAGCCATTGCTGATACATCGCCGCGGCAGGAGGCAGGGGGGTGGCCGTCGCGATCTCCTCCAGTTTGCTGGCGACCCGCAGGCACGCCGCACCTATGGGCGTGGCCGTGCCCTCCTCCCGGGCGAGGGCGCGCAGCACCGTCCGGATGTCCTCCTCGCCGTCCGCCGCGTGGAGGGCCGCGAAGGCGGAGCGGCACATCTGCGGCTCCCCGACCAGGATGGCGAGCAGGATCTGCACGGCGCGGTACTGGCCCTCCACGAAGTGGGGGAGGGCGGACTCGTGAACGCCGATGCGTACCAGCCGGTACAGGTTGACCAGCTTCTTCGCCGCCCGCGGCGTGGGGAGCAGCGCGCCGAGCAGGGCCATGAAGTCGATCTCTTCGGAGCGGAGTTGAACGGTCTCGGGTCGGGGGTCCCGTAGCTCGGGGAGGGTGACGTCGAGCCGTGGGGCGTCGTCGGGGGCGACGGCCGGGGCCCGGGGCGTGGCCCGCGCGCCGGGTGCACGAGCGTCGTCCCGGGCGGAGTCGGTGGCGGGCGCCGGGGGACCGAGAAGGGAGCGGAGGTAGCGGCTGGTGGCCTGCCCTATGGGCCGGGCGACGACGAACGGGATCTGGAAGATCTTGTCGAGGTAGTCCAGCGGGCCCGTGGTCTCCCCGGCCGTCACCGCGAACAGCTCCCCGTGGTGGACGTGCAAGGCGTTCAGCAGCCACTGCGGGTCCACCGCGACGACCACCACGAACAGTTCCAGGGCCAGCATCAGATGGACCGCCGCGAGGACCGCGACCACGCGTGAGGGCGGGCAGCGGTCCAGGTCGTCGATGTAGAGGATGATCCGCTGGAGCGGCGGAGGAGTGTCGGGCGCCGTGGCGAGACGGGCCCGCCACTGTCCGCGAGCCTCGTCCAGGTCGCTCTGGAGCTGTTCCAGATCGCGGCGGACCTGGCTGATCAAGCTGCGGTACGGGCGGTACTCCGCCCCCTCCCCCGCCCGTTGCCCCAGGAACGCGGAGAGCCGCACGGCCGCATCCACCTGGGCCAGTTCGTCGGCGGTCGTGGCCACGCGTGCGTTGGCCCGCACCAGGTTCTCATCGAGACGGGCCCCGGCCGCCGCACGCGCCTCCCGGGCAGCGAGGCGGGCACCCGCCACCTGCTCCCACACGGGAAGGGCCGCCGCCCCGAAGCCGAGCGCCAGCGGGATGAGACCCGCGACCCACGAGCCCGCCACCAGCCAGAGCGCCGCCGCCACCGCGACCAGCGCGCCCGCCCCGACGAGCGCCCCGAGGCGCACCCACCGGCCGTGCGCGTTTGTCGCGGCTGGCACGGCTCGCCGCCGGCGCCAGGCCCGGAACCGCCCGACGGCCGCGCCGGACGCGGCGTAGGAATCCGTGCCGTCCCTGGCCTCCTTGACCGTCCGCAGCCGTTCGGCCTCCGCCACCGCCAGGTCGTGCTCCCGCCGCAGCCGCCCTCGCCGCAGTTCCAGCGTCTCCCCGGCGGGTGCCGTCGCCTCCTCGTGGGCCAGTTCCGCGAACAGGTGCTCGACCAGGCCCGTCCACAGGTGGTCCTCGGAGTAGTGCCACGCGTTGAAACGGATCTGCCGCACGTGCTCGGCGAAGACCGACCGCAACTCCGGCCGCCTGCGCACACGTTCGGTCAGCGCGGTGACCTGCGCCCGCATCTGCTCCATCGTGCTCGACTTGCCGACCCCCCACTCGCCGAGCAGGGCCATGGCGAGCGGCGGCTCCGTCGTCAGCGCCGTGGCCAGCATCGCGAGCATCTCGACGTCGCCCTCGTTGCCGAGCAGGTCGACCTTGCTCGGACGGTCACTGCCGAGCCTGGCGAGCATCCGGGAACGCGCGGCGGGCGGCGTCGCGGCGGGCCGCGGGGAGGCGGCACGCGGCGGGGGGGGCGTGGGTGCGGCGCGCGGGGCACGGGTGGCCGCGCCCCGCAGGTGGTAGGCGTCGTGTGCCGTCCAGATCTCCTGGAAGAGGGCCCGGGCGCGGCGGTCGTCGCTGTCGCGCAGCGCGGTGAGGGGCACCGCGAGGCCGCCGTCGCGCCCTTCCGACCTGCGGGCCTTCACCACGGCGCAGACCCCGAACCCGGCGGGGTCCACGATGGGACCGCCACTCGATCCCTCCGGCAGTTCGTCGTCGCCGATGCGCCACAGACCGCCGAGCATGCCCTGATAAGTCATCAGGCCGCTGTAGGGCACCGCCCCCTCGCCCGAGTCGGCGATGCCGTACGCCCACAGCGAGTCGCCGGGCTCGAGAAGCCGCTCGGAGAGCCTGACGCACGGGTGCTCGGGTGGATCGGGCACCCGGATCACGGCGAGATCGGGCTCGGGCCAGTTCCCGCTTCCGCTGCCCGGCGCGGGGCTCATGTACACCACCTCGCCCGTCAGATGCCCGTCGCCACGGATCAACTGAACGGTGCCGGGCTCCCCTTGGACACTCTCGGAGCCCAGGACATGGGCGCAGGTCAGCGCCAGGCCGGGGGCGACGAAGAACGCGCTGCCCCGGTCATGGCCCGTGTCCGGCCGGTCCGCGCTCGGTATCCGCACGTGCGCCATCGACTCCCGCACCAGGCCGTGCAGCCCGCCGCGTTCCCTGTCCTCCGCGTCTCCCGCCACGTCCCCCCTCGACGGACCAGTGGCTCGTCCTTGGAAGGAGTGTAGGACGGGACCACTAGAGCCTGTCTTTTGGATCTTGTTGGAGCCGATCGCGTCGTCTGCGGCGATCAGGACGTCGCCGCAGTCCAGGGCGCGTGCCGTGGCAACCCCGGTTCCCGAAGCCCTGCCACGGTTCGGGGCGTAGCGTCGGGCGCGTGGCTGAGGAGGCGCAGGCCGGTCCGCCGCTGGGGGTGGGCGGGCCGCTGGTGTTGCTGACCGTGCCCGGGGCGAGCGGCTGGCGGCGGTGGTGCTGCGGCGTCGCCGTGACCCCGGTCCGGATGGAGGCTGGTGGTACCTGCTCCAGATCTCGCTGTGGGGCCGCCTGGAACTACCCGGCGGCCGGGTGGTGGCCGAGCCCGCGCCGGTGGAGACCTGGGCGCCGGCGGAGGTGTGCGAGCCGCTGGACGGCCAGGACTACGCCGAGGTGCCCACCGAGCGGCCCGACCACTCGTCGGCGTGGCTCCTCGAGGAGCCGGTCGGCGGCGGCGAGGTCCTGGTGGTGCACCGCGGGGACTGCGCCGCGCCCAGGGGCGTCACCCGGCCCGCGGCTGTCGAGGAGGTCCGCCAGGCTGTCGCGGACGGGGCCGTGGTCTGTCCGGTGTGCCGGCCGCCTGGACTGTGAACCGGGTCCGGACCCGGACCTGGGCGAGGGGTTCGCTCCAGCCCGTCGCTTCGCTCCGGTGGGAGGCCTGGAGCGTAGTGGTCGTGTCAATGCCGGGGAAGGGGCGCGGCGTGTCTGTTCAGCTGTCCCGGCCTCCGCGGGCCGGGGTGTTGGAGGCTCCTATAGATCGTCAAGCGGCTTGGGTGAGCTCTTCAGCGGCGATCCGTGGGCGGGGTAGGTGTCGGTAAATCTCGCGGGCGACGAATCGCTTCAGGCAGCGGGTAATGTCCTTCTTGCTCATGCCCTCGGCGGTGCGTCGTGCGACATACTCCCTGGTCCGGGCGTCGTAGCGCATTCTGACGGTGACGACGATGTGCAGGGCCTTGTTCGCCTGACGGTCGCCACCGCGGTTGAGCCGGTGCCGATGCGTGCGGCCGGAGGAGGCCGGGATCGGTGCGACCCCGCACAGGTGGGCGAAGGACGACTCCGACCGGAGGCGCTCGGGGTTGTCGCCGGCGGTGATCAGCAGCTGGCTTGCCGTCTCGGGCCCGACACCGGGCAAGGCGACCAGCGTCGGCGCGGCGTGGGCGACCAGCGGGGCGAGTTCCGCCTCCGTCTCGGCGATCTCCTCGCTGAGCAGCTGGTGGCGGCGGGCCAGGCGTCGCAGGGTGACCCGGACCGCGCAGGCCGGGTCCGCCAGGTCGCCGGCGGGGCGAGACCGTGCCAGGGTGTCGATCAGCGCGCCGGTGGGCAGCCCTCGCAGCTTCTCGCGCACCGCCGCCGGGGCAGTGACGATGAGGTTGCGGATCTGGTTGATGGTCTGCGTCCGGGCCTTGACGGCGGAACTGCGGGCCAGGCGCAGGGCGCGGATCGCCTCGACGATTCCGTTGCGGCTCTTCGGGGTGCCCGTGGCACGGCCGGCCAGCACGGCGGTCGCGGCGGCGTAGGCGTCGACGGGGTCGGACTTGCCGTTGGCCCGCCGGGCTTTGCGGTCGGGGCGGTCGACCTCGGTGATGGTGACGCCGTTGGCGGCCAGGAAGCGGGCGATCTCGGCGCCGTAGGCACCGGTGCCTTCCAGGCCCACGGCGAGGAGTTCGCCATGGGAGCGGAGCCAGTCCAGGAGCTGCTGGTATCCGGTCGGCGTGGTGGCGAACGCCTCGGTGGCCAGGTGCCGGCCGACCGTGTCGATCACGGCGGCCTGGTGGACATCGGTGTGGGTATCGATGCCGCCGATGACCGCTATCTGGTCTGCTGCCATGCTGGAGCCTGCTGTCCTTCCGAACGACGTGTGAGGGGTGGCACGCGCCGGTCGGGCAGACGGACAAGACAGTGATGGGACTTTTGGCCAAGCTCCTATGAAGTCACGGATGCCCGGCCGGCCACGTGCAGGCGGCACCGCCCACAGGCCGACATATCCAAACACGGACAGCCGAAGCGCCAGTCAAGCCTTGGGTCAGACCTCCGAGCGGTGCCAGGTCAATGATCACTGTCAAGCCTGTGGGTGCTGGCTTGGTCAAGCGGGGCTTGTCCGGGTCGTGGTCCATGCCGCGGGTTCTACCGGTGCCCCTACCGTGTTCCCTACCGTCAGTACCCTCCGGTTGACGGGTATCGCCGCAGGTCAGGCCTTGTCGATGCCGCGGGCAGGGATGCTGACACCCCTTTAGGTGGGGGTTGCCCGGCGGGAGGTGTGCGACGTGGGGAAAGAGACGGGTGTGACCGGTTCCGCGACCTACCCCTACGGCTCCACGTCCCGGATGCGGGCGGATGTGCTGTGCGCGCTCGGTGTGCTGAAGGTGGCCACCGCCTCACAGCTGCAGCGCATCGCCAGGCCCGGCGCCCGGGACAACAAGAGCGCCCGCAACGCCCTGCTCGACCTCTCCAAGCACGGCCTGGTCGTCTCCGACGGCAACACCCAGGGACCGCCCGGGACGTTCGGGCGCGCCCGGACCTCCGCCGCGGCCGCGGTGTCCGCTGCCGGGCCGGGCGGGCACCCGAAGTCACAGAAACTCTGGCGGCTGACGCCGGCGGGGCTGGACGCCGCGGTGCAGCTGCTGCCCGCGGACCACCACCGCGGCGGCACGGCGCGGGGCGCGGGCCGTCACGGCGCGCCGCACTCCATGGCGGTGAACGAGACGATCCTCGCGTTCCTCCAGCCCGCCGCCGCCCACGCCCACGACGACGTCGACGGCGTGATGCCTCGCGGGCTCGGAAGCATCACCGCCTGGTCGACGGAGGTCGTGCTGCCGGTCACCGGCTCGGTGTCCGCGCCGTCCAAGGGGAGCCCGCGGCCGGATGCGGTGCTGCGCGCGGCCGAGGCCGCCCCGGCGCTGCCGCTGCTGTGCGTGGAGGTGGACACCGGTACCGAGCCGCCGGCGCGGATCGCGGAGAAACTGGAGAGCTACCGCCGGTTCTTCCGCCGCACGGTCGCCGCTCCCGCCGGCCCGTTCGGCAGCACCCGGCAGGTGCCGTACTGGTCGACGCTCTACGGCACCGCCGACCTCGAAGGCCACCCGCCGGTCGCCCTGGTGTTCACCGGCATGGGGCCGCGCGGCCTGGCCGGCCGGACGGCGGCGGTGGAGGACCTCACCCGCGCCCACTGGTCCGGCCGCCCGAGCCACCACCGCTACTGGGACGCCGACGACTTCCACTGGACGGAGTACGACGACGCCATCCCCGTCCTGGCCACCACCCTCGCAGAGCTGCAACAGCACGGCCCCCACGGGCCCGTATGGCGCCGCTACGGCCACCGGCCGGACCGGGAGACGCTGGCGGCAGCCCTGGCCAACCCAGACGGCGCACAGACCCTCGAACGGCACGACACGGAGCTCCGCCTCCACCGCGATGCGGCCGAGGAACGCCAGCGCCAGGAGCAGGAGGCCGAACGCCTGCGCCGGGAAGAGGAAGAAGAGCGCGAGGCCACCCGACAGGCCGCCACGGTCGCCGAGGCTGCACGGCGCGAAGCCTGCGCCCGCTGCGACCGGCCCCGCCACGACGACCGGTTCGGCCAGGACACCGCCGCCGACGACGCCCCGCCGCCGGACGGCGTCCACTGCACCGCCTGCCGCCGCGAACTCCAACCGTGCCGGGGGCCGTTCGGCCGCCTGGCGCGCCGCCTGGGCGGCTACTGACCGCTGTCTGCGGTCGTGGTGGTCGGCGGCGGTGTGCCGCCAGCGGGGCGTGCGGCGAGTTCTGCGCGCCCCGTGGAGGCACTCGTGCGCCGGTGGGCCCCCGAAGCGGCGACCCACCGGTCAGCCGGAAAGTGGCCCACCAACAGCGGCCAGAACTTCGGGAAGCGGAACGCCCCGGGGTTGCGGCGGCTCAGGCGCCCTCCGCGCCTGCCTCGGCCCCGGGCTGCCCGGGATGGGCTTCCTGGGCGGACTGGCAGGCCGCCGCAAGGCCACGCTCGAAGGCAGTGGCCTGCTTGAGTGGGGTGGCGGAGCAAGCAACCTCGGCTCCGGCTCCGTCGTCCTGGATGTATGACGTCCCCGACTCCCGAGCCATCGACCACCCCGCCAGCTTGGCCGCACTGCGGGCACGGCGCCGATCTTGCGGGCGATCCGGTGGGCTGTCGCGGCATTTACGTCACCGGCCATACCGCCTGCCTCGCCCACCTGGAGCAGGCAGGGCTGAACGCCTACCTCGACACCCTCCACCCCGGCGCCGACATCGACCACCGCGGCACTCACATCGAAGCGCACCGGCTCAACCAGATCCTCGACAAGCTGCGGGACACCACCGGACAACCCAACCTCGGCGACGCCCGGTTCGACGGGGCGGCCTTCTCCGGCTACGCCCGGTTTGGCAGGGTGACCTTCACCGGGCAGACCTCATTCCGACGGGCCACCTTCTCGCGCTACGCCTGGTTCGACGGGGTGACCTTCACGGGCGACGCCTTGTTTGGTGGGGTGACCTTCACGGGCGACGCCCGGTTCGACAGGGCGGCCTTCACGGGCGACGCCGTGTTCGTCGGGGTGGCCTTCTCCGGCGACGCCCGGTTCGACAGGGCGGCCTTCACCGGCAACGCCGTGTTCGTCGGGGTGGCCTTCTCCGGCGACGCCTTGTTCGGCGGGGCCAGGTTCGAGGCCGCTTCCCGGTTGGGGCCGCTGGTGTGCGGGGGGACGGTGGACCTGTCCGGTGCGGTGTTCGGGGTGCCGGTGATGGTGGAGGTCGCCGCGGCGCAGGTGCTGCTGTTACGCACGCGGTGGGAGTCGACGGCGGCGCTGCGTCTGCGGTATGCGGAGGTGGACCTGGCGGGGGCGGTGCTGGAGTATCCGGTCACCCTGGCGGCCGAGCCAACCCCCTTCCCCGACGCCCCCGAGGATTGGGCGGACGAGCTGGCAAGCGCGGGCCCGGGAGTACGGATCTCCTCCGTCAGCGGGGTGGACGCGGCCCACCTGACGCTGATCGATGTCGACCTGACAAGCTGCCGGTTCGCCGGCGCGGTGCACTTGGACCAGCTGCGCATCGACGGCCGCACCACCTTCGACCGCCCGCCGGCCGGATGGCACCGCCGCGGACCGCTCCCGGTGCGCTGGTCCCGGCGCCGGGTGCTGGCCGAGGAACAGCACTGGCGCGCCGCCGTGACGGGCGGAGCCGGGCCCGGCCCTGGGCTCGCCGCCACCAGCTGGCGGCCTGGGCCCCACCACCCGGGCCTGACTCGCACTCCCGGACCGGAGACGATCGCGGCTTTGTACCGGCAACTGCGCAAGGCCCTTGAGGATGGGAAGAACGAGCCGGGTGCGGCGGATTTCTACTACGGCGAGTGCGAGATGCGCCGCCACGACACGACCGGCACCGCCCGCGCCGAGCGCTGGCTGCTGGCGGTGTACTGGGCTGTCTCCGGCTACGGCCTGCGGGCCTCCCGCGCGCTGGCCTGGCTCGGCGCGGCGATGGCCGCCACCGTGGTGGCCCTGATGCTGTGGGGAATCCCGGCCGACGACCCCAAGCCCACCACCGCCGGCCGCCAGGTCGAGACCGGACGGCAACTCGCCCTGACCACCGACCGGTTCGAAAAAGCCCTGCGCGTAGTCATCAACAGCACCGTGTTCCGCTCCTCCGGCCAGAACCTCACCACCACCGGCACCTACACCGAAATGACCTCCCGCTTCACCGAACCCGTCCTCCTCACCCTCGCCGTCCTCGCCGTCCGCGCCCGCGTCAAACGCTGACCACCACCCGCTCGCGCCTGGGCACCGCGGCCCGGGCCTGCCGCCGGACGGCGCGCGCTGCACGGCCTGCCGCCGCAACTGGCGCCCCAGCCCGGCCCGTTCGGCCGCATCGTCCGCCGCATGGCCGCCGGCCTCTTCCTCCGAGGCGCCTGCTACGGCGCCGGAACCGCGGGCGTGAGCCTGCTGGCGGTGTGGCTCCAGACACGCTGATCCCCGCTGCCGAAGATCGAGTCGTCGCGGGCCCCCGCTTGAGGGCCCGCGACCTCCCCAGCAGCGGCCACGTCTTCGGGAAGCGGAACGCCCCAGGGCAGCGGCAGGCTCAGACGCAGCTGCGCCCGGTGCTCCAGCCACTCCGCTCGCCGACCAGCCGACTCCCGCCCTCTCAACCGCGCAGTGCTCCACGATCGTTGTTCTTCCAGGCTATCGGCGGTTTCCTTCGGTGATCCGCTCTCGGATCCTGGGGTGGTTGGCGAAGTCTTCCGGGAGCTGTGTCGTGGAGTCGGGCCAGGCGCTGAGCACCTGTTCCATACTCACTGCTGCGTCGGTGAGGTCGGCGTCGGTGAGGTCGGCGCCGGTGAGCCAGGCGCCGGTGAGGTCTGCATCCAGGAAAAGCGCGCCGGTGAGATCCGAGTCATTGAGGTACGCGTTGGTGAGGTTCGCTTCGTACAGTTCCGCGTCGGTGAGGTCCGCGTCGACGAAGTTCGCGAAGCTGAGTTCCGCCCTGTTAAGGCTCGCGTTGTGCAGGTTCGCCTCGGTCAGGACAGCGCCGTGTAGGTTCGCCCAGCGCAGGCCCACGATGTAACCAGGGGCGTCGTGGGTGGTGTCGCGGGTGGTGAGGACGGTGAGGGCTGCGGCCACGTCGGCGGTCGGCCCAGCGGGTTCGTCGGATACGTCGGGTTCGGCTGGGGGTAAGGGTGTGGTGGTGTGGTTGTGGATGTAGGCGTTGAGGACGTTGGCGATGGTGGGGTGGTCGCGGGGGGAGTCGATCATGATCCGCTGGAGCGCGTAGATTCCGCCGAGGCGTACGTCAACGGCCTGGGCACCGAGGTTGGTGATCGCCGCGGTGTACCGGTCGGTGATCTGCCCCTGCTGGGTGGTCAGCAGGTTGTCGCGGTTGATGGCCAGTTCGTCGCGGATCTGACTGTTGGTGTACCACAGGCCGACGATCGCGGCCACGGATGCGGCCAGGACGGACACCAGCTCGATCCGCCGGGCCCAGTCCAGCCCACCGCTGCCCTTCGGCGACGACGCCGCTGGGCCGGCGCCCTTCCTGCGGGCGGTACGACGTAAACGATCAGCACGGGAACGAGAAGCCATACGGCCCATCCCATCGTCATTCCCACCCTGGCGCAGTCCCCTTCCGGAAACTCAGCGGAGCGCGGCGCGGTGAGCTGAGGGTGGCCACGGCCTCGCAGGTGCAGCGCATCGTGCGGCCGGGCGTCCGGGACAACAAGAGCGCACGTAACGCCCTGCTCGACCTCTCCAAGCACGGCCTGGTCGTCTCCGACGGCAACACCCGTGGGCCGCCTGGCGTCTTCGGGCGCGCCCGCACCGTCGCCGCGGCTGTGGTGCCCCTGGGGCCCCTCGGGATCCACCCGGGAGTTGATCCGGATACCAGTCCGATGGACACAGACGGGCCGCTGCTCATTCGGAGGGCACCTGCTCGGCCTCGGCGTCGCGCCAGGGGTAGCTGTCCCACCCGGCGTCCAGGACAGTGTTGCGGGCATGAGTGTGGCCGATCAGCGCCTCACGCAGGGCGTAGGTCGAGCGTTCGGGATCGGCGGCCCGCTCCAGCAGGAGCCGGCCGACGGGAGCGCCGGTGATGGTGACCATGCTCTCCAGCTCACTGATGCCGCATGCCGTGACAGGCACTGTGGTGGCCGGCAACTGCGGTCGCTGTACTGGAGCGTTGACGATGTGGAACGGCTCCATGGTCACGACCAGCCCGTGGAAAGGCCGGTCAGCGGGAATGTCAGTGAACTCCCGGCGCCCACTGGCGATCAGCTTGGCGGTGTTGTCGATCTGGTTGTAGGCGTGCCCGAGCCTACGGTTGAGCTCCTCCACCCGTTCGTCGGTGGCCAGACGCAGGTGCCAAGTGGGGCGCGTGGACTTCACCTCCACCAGCAGCACCAGCTCGTCGGTGACGACGATCCAGTCGACGCTGCGTGCCTGGTTAGAGCCGTAGACGATCTCGGGCCGCACCATGGCGTTGGGCAGCAGCCGAAGCTGGCGGCCGACGTAGGCTTCGAACAGGTCGCCGAGATCCTGGGCGAAGGCGTCACCGTAGCGTGCGACGCCGGTGTAGTAGATGCCCAGCGGGCTGGCTTTGGACGGGATCAGGTGGCTGACCGGCGCGAGGAAGCCCGGCCCGTAGCCGCGCAGCGGGTTGTACTCGAAACGCCGCAGGAGCGGATCATTAGTCATTCGGGCTCGGGCGTTGTCGCCTCGGAAGGCGGACGTGTCGGTCACGAAGTGCTCTTCGGTCACCGACAAGATGGAGGCGGCCGGGACCTCGGCACAGATCCGGTCCGCACCGGGTCCCGTGAGCACGGCCGGGTCGAACCGGCCGGCGCAGGCGGTTGCAGAGGCCCATAGCAGCTGGGCGATGCTCGTGCCCAGTAACTCCTCTTCCCAACCTGGACGCAGACACCGCGCCGGGCGGGTGCCTGCCGTTTGGGTGAGCATCGCTGCGGCCCGCGCCAGTTCCATGAAGACCGGCTCCTGGTAGGTCATCTGTTCGCCGGAGGCGCGCAGCAGCCACCGGCCCAGGGCTTCGCTGTCATGGTCGTAGAGGTAGTGCTCCTCCAGCTGCGAGTACATGTCCACGATCATCAGCAGGTCCGCCTCGCTGGCGTCCTGGCGGTACTCATTCCCATACGCCAGCGAGACCCGGGCGGCATCGGCCAGCGCCCACGGCGTGTACTTCCGATATGGGCTTTCCAGCCACGAGGACTCCAGCCGATATGTCGCCGAAGCGCGTGCGATCAGCGGCAGCAGGGCACTCGGCCGGTGCCTGCGCACCCGCGCCACATAGTCCCGGTCCCGTATCGCCCAGCTGCCTTGCCCCCGTGTCATGGCTCAAGGATCGCGCGACCAGCCGCACGCTGTCCGCCCCTTTACCGTCCCTCTCAGCACATACCTTCAGCAGGGACTGCTCGGCTCGTCTGGGCTGCTCGTTCACGGCCACGGGTGGCAGACACCCAGCGGGCACCCTGTGGCCTCTCAGGCGGCGGGCCAGTGCCCCCGGAGGCTGCTCCGGGCGGCCTGCGTCGCCGTGGGGGTGGCGCAGAGGCCGCCGGACACCAGTCCGATGCACGCGGGTGGGCTGCTGCCCATGGGCAGCAGCCCACCTGTGGTTCAGGTCCACCGGATGCCGAGGTTGTTGAGTGCCTCGGCCCGCTCGGGTGTCAGCGATCCGCGTCTGCTGCGTTGGTTGGTGTGTCGATTCTCTCTCTAGTGCCGCATCAGGCAACGTTCGCCCTTTTGTGATGTGACCCGCCGTCGGGGTTCTGTCTTGGGCGGCGCGCGGCCATCAGGCTGTGCGGGTGGCAGACCGAGTACAAGTCCGTGAGATCGAT
>NZ_LAVK01000143.1 GCF_001083795.1 Streptomyces sp. SBT349 | reverse complement strand
GATGCGGACCCGGACCCGGACCCGGCCACCGACCCCGCCGCGGTCGGCTCCCTGAACCCCACCGACCTCGCCTGGATCCAGCTGATGATCCCGGTGAACGACCGGATGATCCTGATGCTCGACCAGGTGACCGAGCGCAGCCCCGACCCCGCCTTCCGGGAGTTCGCCGACGAGCTCGCGGCGAACCACCGGACCGAACTCACCGGGCTGCACGCCCTGCTGGACGCGGCGGGCGTGGAGTACGTCAACCTCCACGAGGGCCACAACATGCCGGGCATGGTCACCGAGGAGGAGCTGACCGGCCTGGCCGCGGCCGAGGGAGCCGCGTTCGACCGCGAGGCCAAGGCCCACCTGCGCGAACACCTGGAGAAGTCGGCCGAGGCGTCCCGTTCCGAGATCGAGTCCGGCGCGGACGCCGACGCCACCGCCCTGGCCGCCGACCTCGACGCGACGCGCGCCGGCCAGCTGGCCGACCTCGAACGGCTCGGCGGCTGAGCCGCCCCGGCGCCGCCGGGAACCCCGAGACCCCCCACGGAACCACACCACGCCCACCCCCACGCACCGGCGGCCCCGGCCGCCGCCACCCCCCACCAAGGAAAGGACCAGGACGAGATCATGCATGCCACAGAACCGAGGAGGCGTCTGCCACGTGTCGTGGCGGCGCTGGTCGCCGCCATGGCGACGGTCCTCGGCCTCACCGCCCTGAACGGCCCGTCGGCGGCGGCCCAGGAAGAGGTCCTGCTCTCCTACAACAAGCCCGCCCAGGCGTCCACCAGCCAGAACGACGGGAACTGCTGGGAGTGCACCCCGGCCCGCGCGTTCGACTACGACCCGGCCAGCCGCTGGGCCACCTCGCCCGACAACGGCTGGGTGGACCCGGGCTGGATCTCCGTCGACCTGGGCGCCCCGGCCGACATCAGCCGCGTCGTTCTCCAGTGGGACCCGGCCAACGCCCGCTCCTACGAGATCCAGGTCTCGGACGACGGGCAGAACTGGGAGCCGATCCACCAGACCACCACCGGCGCCGGGTTCCGCGAGGACATCGAGGTCTCCGGCTCCGGCCGCTACGTGCGGATGTACGGCACGCAGCGCTCGGGCCCCTACGGCTACTCGCTGTGGGAGTTCCAGGTCTGGGGCACCGGCGGCGCCCCCGAGGCACCGCCGATCCCGCCGGACCCGGCCGACCCGCCGCAGCTGGTGTGGAGCGACGAGTTCGACGGAGCCGCGGGATCGACGCCCGACCCGGCCAAGTGGAGCCAGGACCCGGGCAACGGGCGCAACAACGAGCTCCAGGTCTACACCGACGGCAACAACACGCGGATGGACGGCAACGGCAGCCTGGTGATCGAGTCCCGCCGCGAGGAGACGCCGGGCTCCAGCTGCCCCGTGGACCCGCTCAGCGGCTCCACCACCTGCCAGTACACGTCGGGCCGGATGAACACCTACGGGAAATTCGACTTCACCTACGGCAGGGTCGAGGCCCGGATCCAGGTGGCCAGCACGCGCGGCATGTGGCCGGCGTTCTGGATGCTCGGCTCCGACTTCTACTCCGAGGGGCGCCCGTGGCCCTACACCGGTGAGATCGACATCATGGAGCACGTGGGCCACGAGCCCAACACCGTGCACTCCACGCTGCACGCCCCCGCCTACAACGGCGGTGGCGGCTACGGGAACTCCTACGAGCTGCCGAGTCCCGCCTCGGCCGGGTACCACGTGTACGCGGTGGAGTGGGACAGCCGGGGCATGGTGTTCACCGTGGACGACAACGTCGTGCACACCGTCGACCGCGCGGAGCTGGAGAGGACGGTCGGGCCCTGGGTCTTCGACCACGACTTCTTCCTCATCCTGAACACCGCGGTGGGCGGCGACTGGCCGGGGCCGCCGGACGGCTCCACGGTCTTCCCGCAGCAGATGCGGGTGGACTACGTGCGCGTCTACCAGTGATCGGCCGGCCGCCGGCGCTCGCCCTTCCCCGGGCGCCGGCGGTCCGCCACCCACGCCCCTCCCCGCGCCCGGGGACCGGTCAGGCGCTCTGCCGGACCACGAGCGAGGGGTGGAACACGACGGAGGGCAACGGCCGTTCGCCCGCGTCGATCTGACGCAGCAGCAGCCGGGCCATCTCCGCCGCCATCTCCTCCACCGGCTGGCGGACCGTGGTCAGCGGCGGGTCACAGGCCAGCGCCGAGCTGCTGTCGTCGAAGCCCACCACCGCGACGTCGTCCGGCACGCGCCGCCCCCGCCGGTGCAACGCCGCCACCGCGCCCAGCGCCATCAGGTCCGAGGCGACGAACACCCCGTCCAGGTCGGGCCGCAGGCCCAGCAGCCTGTTCATCCCCAGCGTCCCGCTCGCCTGCGTGAAGTCCCCCTCGGTCCACACCACTTCGGGCAGCCCGCACTCCCGCGCCGCGGCCCGGAACGCGCCAAGCCGCTCCTGCGCCGCCGTCATGTCCTGCGGGCCCGCTATCGCGCCCACCCGCCTCCTGCCCGTCGCCGCCAGGTGCTCGGCCGCGAGCCTGGCGCCCGCCCGCTGGTCGGCGTCGACATAGGTGATGGACGTCGGCCCCGCCGGCCGCCCCGCCAGCACCGCGGGCAGCGCCGTGTCCGCCAGCAGCTCCGGCAGCGGATCGGCGGCGTGCGCGGAGATCAGCACCACCCCGTCCACGTGCCCCTGCTGGAGATACCCGAGCAGCTGGGTGCGCGACGGCTCGTCGTCCGCGAGCATCAGCACGATCTGCACCCCGCGCGGCCTGGCCACCTCCAGCAGCCCGCTGACCACCCGGCCGAAGTACGGGTCCGAGAACATCCGCCCCACGAAGGGCCCGCTCACCTCGCGCTTCTCCCGCTCCGACACCACGAGCGCCACCGAGTCGGTGCGCCGCGTGACGAGCGAACGCGCCGCGCGGTTGGGCACGTAACGCGTCCGGGCGATCGCCTCCTGCACCAGCTTGCGCAACCGGGGATCAACGGTGGACTCGCCGTTGATCACCCGCGACACGGTGGCTCGCGAGACCCCCGCCACGCGGGCCACATGCTCCAGGGTGACGGGCCTGGAGGTCGAGGAGGGCTCCGTGGTCACCCCGCCTTTATACCCCCGTACGCTGGGGCGCGTGACGAGTTCGCGAGTCGTGATCGCCGGGGGCGGACTGGCAGGGGCGCAGACCGCCGTGTCGCTGCGCGAGCGCGGGTGGGACGGTGCCATCACGCTCGTGGGCGCAGAGCCCCACCGGCCCTACGACCGGCCGCCGCTCTCCAAGGACGTGCTGCTCGGCAAGGCCGAGGGAGCCGACCTCGGCGTGGACTTCGAGGCGCTCGGCGTCGAGCTGCTGCTCGGCCGCGCCGCGACCGGCGTCCGCCCCGGCGCCATGACGCTCGACACCGACGCCGGCCCGCTCCGCTACGACCACCTGGTGCTGGCCACCGGCGCCGAGCCCGTCACCCTGCCCGGCACCGAGGACGTTCCCGGCGTTCACACCCTGCGCACCCTGGACGACGCCCGCCGCCTGAAGCCGGTGCTCGACGCCGGAGGCAGCGTGGTCGCCGTCGGCGCGGGCTGGATCGGCGCCGAGGTCGCCACCGCGGCCCGCGCCGCCGGCTGCCGGATCACCGTGGCCGAGGCCGCCCACCACCCGCTGGCCGGCGCGCTGCCCGCGGAGGTCACCGCGCCCATGCGGCGCTGGTACGAGGAGGCGGGCGCGGAGCTGCGCACCGGCGCCGCGGTCATCGCGGTGCACGACGGCGAGGTGGAGCTGGCCGATGGGACCGTGCTGGGCGCCGACGCGGTGCTGGTCGGCATCGGCTCGCGCCCGGCCACCGGCTGGCTGGCCGGCTCCGGGATCGAGCTGGCCCCGGACGGTTCGGTCGCCGCCGACGCCGGGCTGCGCACCGGCGCCCCGGGCGTCTACGCGGTCGGCGACTGCGCCTCCTACCCCGCGGCCCGCTACGGCGGCAGGCGGCTGCTGGTCCACCACTGGGACAACGCCCTGACCGGGCCGCTCACGGCCGCCTCCGGGATCACCGGGGGCGACGCCGTCCACGACCCGGTGCCGTACTTCTGGTCGGAGCAGTTCGGCCGGTATGTGGCGCACGCGGGGCTGCACGGCCCCGGCGACGTGCTGGTGTGGCGCGGTGACCCGGACGGCCCGTCCTGGTCGGCGCTGTGGCTGGGCGGCGACGGCGAGCTGCGGGCGGTGCTGACGGTCGACCGGCCCAGGGACCTGGCCCAGGGCCGCCGCCTGCTGGGGAGCGGCGCGCGGCTGGATCCGGAGCGGGCCGCCGACCCGTCCGTACCACTCAAGGCGGCCGCCCGCTGACGGCTGTCGGTGGAAGGTGGCAGGCTGGACGCGTGACCGAGATTGATGCGAAGACCGACGCTCTCGTCCCCGCCTGGCTCACCGTTCCCGACATTGCCGAAGATCTCGGCGTGGAGGTGACCCGCGTCCGCCAGCTGATCAAGGAGGGCCAGCTGATCGCGGTGCGGCGGGGAGAGAACCGGGTCCTCCAGGTGCCCGCCGCGTTCATCGACGGAGAGAAGATCGTCAAGGGGCTGGTAGGCACCCTGACGCTGCTCAGGGACGACGGCTTCAGCGACGAGGAGATGCTGGAGTGGCTGTTCACGCCCGATGACAGCCTCCCTGGCACCCCCGCGCAGGCGCTGGGGGAGAATCGGGGCACGGAGGTGAAGCGCCGCGCCCAGGCGCTCGCCGTGTGATCTGACGCGAGGGGGACACATGCGGCTGGCCGATGCCCGGCTCTATCTGTGTACGGACGCCAGGAAGCGGCAGGGGGACCTGCCGCTCTTCCTGGACGCCGTCCTGGCGGGCGGCGTGGACATCGTGCAGCTGCGCGACAAGACGCTGGAGGCGGCCGAGGAGCTGGAGCACCTGGCCGTGTTCGCCGACGCCTGCCGGCGGCACGGCAAGCTCCTGGCCGTCAACGACCGGGCCGATGTCGCGCACGCGGCGGACTCCGACGTGCTCCACCTCGGCCAGGGCGACCTGCCGGTGGCCGCCGCCCGGACGATCCTGGGCGACCGCGTGCTCATCGGCCGCTCCACGCACGCCGTGGCGGAGGTGGACGCGGCGGTGGCCGACCCCCGAGTGGACTACTTCTGCACGGGCCCCTGCTGGCCGACCCCCACCAAGCCGGGCCGCCCCGCGCCGGGGCTGCCCCTGGTGCGGCACGCGGCCTCGGTGGAGGGGGAGCGCCCCTGGTTCGCCATCGGCGGAATCGACTCCGGGACGCTGGACGCGGTCCTCGACGCCGGGGCCCGCCGCGTCGTGGTGGTCCGCGCCCTCACGGAGGCGGACGACCCGGCCGCCGCGGCGGCCGGGCTGGCGCTGCGCCTGCGCGAGCGTCCGCTTCCCGGGCAGTGAGTGGTCGATCAGGGGAGCTTGGGTAACCTACAGCGCATGGCCCTTGGCATTGCCAGCAGGATGACGGGGCGCGCGCCCACGGTGCGCGACCTGCTCGCGGCGGGCGAGCGCTCGTACTCGTTCGAGTTCAGCCCGCCCAAGACGGAGAAGGGCGAGCGCACGCTGTGGAGCGCGATCCGCCGCGTCGAGGCGGTCAGCCCCACCTTCGTCTCCGTGACCTACGGCGCGGGCGGCTCCTCCCGGGAGCGGACCGTGCGGGCCACCGAGCAGATCGCCACCGAGACGACGCTGACCCCCGTCGCCCACCTCACCGCGGTCAACCACTCGGTCGCCGAACTGCGGAACATCGTGGGCCAGTACGCCGGCGCGGGCATCAGGAACATGCTGGCGCTGCGCGGCGACCCCCCCGGTGACCCGATGGGCGAGTGGACCAGGCACCCCGAGGGCATCACCTATGCCGCCGAACTGGTCTCGCTCATCAAGGAGTCGGGCGACTTCTGCGTGGGCGTCGCCGCCTTCCCCGAGATGCACCCCCGCTCCACGGACTGGGAGAGTGACGTCCGGCACTTCGTCGCCAAGTGCCGCGCGGGCGCGGACTTCGCGATCACCCAGATGTTCTTCTACCCCGAGGACTACCTCAGGCTGCGCGACCGGGTCGCCGCCGCGGGCTGCTCCACCCCCATCATCCCCGAGGTGATGCCGATCACCAGCGTGCGGCAGATCGAGCGCTTCACGCAGCTGAGCAACGCCGCGTTCCCCCCGGAGCTGGAAAGACGCATCCTCGCGGTCAAAGACGACCCGATGGCTGTACGCTCGGTCGGGATCGATTTCGCCACGGAGTTGTGTGCGAGGCTGATGGAGGAGGACATCCCCGGGCTCCACTTCATCACGCTGAACACGTCGGTGCACTCCACGGCAACGCTTGACGTCTACAAGAACCTCGGTCTGCACCAACGGACGTGAGGGTCACTGTGAGAGGGGCGTAATGGGCTGGACGGTCCTCTACATCGCGTTTGGCTTCGTCGCCCTGTGGCTGCTGGGTGAGGTGCTTCTCCAGTACAAGGCGCGGCTGCGCTGGCGGTTGGTGGCCTTCTGTGGCTTCCTCGGCGTCGTGCTCGGCGTGTTGATGCCGTCCGTGCCGGTGATCGCCCTCGGCGCGGTCGCGTTCGCCACGGGCCAGACGTTCGTCACCCTCTCCTTCCGCCGCGGCTTCTCGACCGGCTGGGCGCTCGGCGGCAAGCCGGGCACCAGCAAGCGCCGCCGTGAGCGCGCCGGAGGCGCGATCCAGCCGATGCCCGCCGTCCCCGATGTGCCGGCCGCCCCGAGCCCGCCCGAGGCGCCGTACGAGGCAGCGCCCGACGCGTTCGGCGCCCCCGCCATGCCCCAGCCCCCGGCCGAGGCGCCCTCGGAGGCGTTCGCCGACTACGCGGCCGACGGCGGCGGATACGGCGGCCGGATATACACCGAGGAGTTCGACGGGCAGGGGCAGCAGGCCCTCGCCGGATATGGCGAGGCCCCCGCGGACGCGTACGACGCGGGCCGCGACACCTACCACGACCCGTACGCCCCCGTCGGCCAGGGGCTCGGCGGCTACCCGGGGGAGTACCCGAGCGAGACGCCGGCCTGGGGGACGCCGCAGGCGGACTACGCCGCCGAGACCTACCAGCCCGAGCACCAGCCGTACGCCGCGACCTACGCCGCCGCCGACTACCCGGGACACGCGGTGCCGGCGGGCGACCAGGGGGCCGCCGGCTACCCCCCGCTCTCCGACCCGTACTACCAGGAGACGCCGGCGGGCGGCCTGTGGGTGCCGCAGCAGCGCGAGAGCCACGTCCCCGACCCGGGCTACGGGTACCCGCAGCAGCAGCCCGACCACGAGTACCCGCGCAACGACGGATACGACTCCTCGGGCCAGGGCTACTACTTCACGGACGACCAGCGCTACTGAGCGCCGTCCTCGGGCTCTCCCCGCGCCGTTCTCGCTCCCTCTCGCGGTTCCCGTTCCACTGTTTCCCCCGTTTCCTCCTGCCCTCCTCTCCGCCGCGCGGCCGGCGGTGGGCGACGGTGCGCGACGGTGCGCGAAGGGCCCACGGCGGGCTGAGTACCGGGATGAGTAGCACCTGAGTAGGTGAGCGGAGGAACGCGGCACGCCGCCGCGGAAGAGTGATGACCGGCAGGGCCCGCGGTCCGCACCGCCGACACGGGGCGGCGGTGCGGGCCGGGGCCCGGCCACACCCGGGGTGGGGGACCTCGCCGGGGTGCGGGAGGCGCTTCGTCAGTGCCGCCCGTCCCCGGCGAGCCGGCCGCGAAGTATCCGCGAGAACGCGGCGCGCACCTCTTCCGGCGGCCGGGCCGCGTGGTACGTCTGCCAGTCGAGCGCGCCGACCACGACCATCGTCAGCAGCACCCCGGCCGTCAGCTCGACATCCAGCGACGCGGTCAACTCCCCGGACTTCACCCCGCGTCGGAGCACATCCTCCACCACGTGCGCGACCCCTCCGCGCAGTTCGGCGAGGGCCGGGTGCCAGGAGCGGTTCGGGCGCCACTGCTCGGCGACCAGCAGCCGCGCGAAGTCCGCGTGGGCGGTGGTGAAGACGAGACCGGCCCCGGCCATGGCGTCCAGCGCGTCGGCCGCGCCGCCGCCCGAGGCGAACGCCCCCGCCGCCGCGTCCTCGAGCGCCGTGGTCAGCGACGCCATCCCCTGGCGGAGGACCTCCTCGAACAGGTCCGTCTTGCCGCCGAAGTTGTAGTAGAGCGTGCCCTTGGCGACGCCGGCCCGCTCCGCGATCTGCTCCACGGTCGTGGAGGTGAATCCCTGCTCCGCGATGAGCGTGACCGCCGCGTCGCAGAGCCGCTGCCGGGTCGCACTGCGGCGGGTGCTCGCGCGTGTCATGGGGCGATTCTCTCCCCCTTTGCGGAAGGCACTCCGAACGGATTGTCAGTGCCATGGGTCACCATGTGCCCAGATGCGCATACCGCGCGGAATCAGCACCAGCTGGGACCGCTTGTACGACGCGAATGACGACTGACTGGAGGCTCGTCATGACCGGACTCCCGACCGATGTGCACCCTGTGCCGCGCCGGGCTCCCGCGCCGCCGGCCGCGCTCGACCTGCTCGCCCAGGCGGAGCGCGGCCTCGGCGAGGCGGCCGCGCTGAAGGACCCGGGCGAGTCCTATGTGGCCGCCCACCTCGCCGCGCTGCGCGCGGCGGCGGCCGTGCTCGCCGTCCGGGGCCGCCCCGAGCCCACGGCCAGGGGCCGGCGGCGGATCCGCAGCGTGTGGGAGGTGCTGCCCGAGATAGCGCCCGAGCTGGCCGAGTGGAGTCTGCTGTTCGGCGCGAGCGCCGAGCGGCGGGCGCGGATCGACGCGGGCATCCGCGGGGTCGCCACCCGGGGCGACGCCGACGACCTGTGCCGCGCCGCGGGCTTCTTCCTGCGGCTCATAGAGGACATGCTGCTGCGCCAGCCGGTGCTGCGCGCAGACGGGAGGCTGGGGGACCGAGGCGACAAGTAGGGTGGAGAAGCCCCGTCACGCCACACCGAGGAGCTTCCCCGCCATGCCGTCAGAGTCGAGGGTCAGCGCCGGCGGCCCGTCCCCGGGTCCGCACGCCGCGCTGCGTGCCGGGGTGGCCTGGGAGGTGCTGCGGCAGGCGCTGCGGCGGCGGGCCGAGGCGGCGGGCCGCGAGGTGCTGGACGTGCTCGACACCGGCGGCGGCAGCGGCAGTTTCGCCGTCCCCGTGGCGGGTCTCGGGCACCGCGTCACCGTGGTCGACCCCAGTCCCGACGCGCTGTTCGCGCTGGAGCGCAGGGCCGCCGAGGAGGGCGTCGCGTGGGAGTCGTCCTCGGCCGGCAAGGCGCGGGGCGTGCAGGGCGATACGCAGGACCTGCTCGCGGTCGCCGGGCCCCGCGCGTATGACCTGGTGCTCTGTCACGGCGTGCTGGAGCACGTGGAGGACCCCGCCGCCGCGCTCGCCTCGGTGGCCGGTGCGCTGCGGCCGGGCGGCACGTTGAGCCTGCTCGTCGCGGGCGTCGGCGGCGCCGTTCTCGCGCGGGCGCTGGCCGGGCGCTTCACGGAGGCCAGGGTCGCCCTGGGCGACCCGGCGGGGCGGTGGGGCGAGGCCGATCCGGTGCCGCACCGGTTCACCGTCGCCGGGCTCACCGCACTGGTGAGCGGCGCGGGCCTGACCCCGGGTGAGGTGCACGGGATCCGCGTCTTCGCCGACCTGGTGCCCGGCTCCCTGGTGGACACCGAGCCCGACGCGCTCACCGCGCTGACCAGGCTGGAAGCGGAAGCGGCGCGTCAGCCGGCGTTCCAGGCGATCGCGGGCCAGCTCCACATCCTCGCCCGGCTTCCGGGCGAACTGTAGTCCAGTTCCTCGTATCATCGTGAGGAGCCCGCCGGGCATGATCCGGGGCCGGCGAGGGAAGGACTTTTCCAACCCCGCAGGGCGTGGCGTGCCGGGTGCGGTGGGCGAAATTGGCGTACAGGGGTGGGTTTCACAGGGAGACTTCCCTGCCTATCCTTGAAAGAGTCGGATCGGGTCGCCACCGCGACCGACGAGTAGGAGGACTCCGTGCCGCTCTCGGACCACGAGCAGCGCATGCTCGAGCAAATGGAGCGAGCGCTGTACGCCGAAGATCCCAAATTCGCGACAACGCTTGAGGGAAACGAGCTGGCAAAGTACACCCGCAAGCGGGTTTACCAGGCGAGCGCCGGATTCCTGGCGGGGATCGGCCTCCTCATGGGAGGCATGGTCGCGCAGTTCATCGCCCTCAGCGTGGTGGGCTTCCTGGTGATGCTCGGGTGCGCCGTCGTCGCCGTGACGGGCTGGCGCAGGCCGGCCCCGCAGAGCGGCGGCCAGCAGCGTAGCGACACGGGAGGCCGGCAGCCCCGCGCGGGGAAGCAGCGTCGTTCGATGATGAACCGGATCGAGCAGCGCTGGCAGCGGCGCCGCGACGCGCGGGACGACTGAGGCCGACGAGAAGCGTCAGGGCCGCCCGGCACATGCCGGGCGGCCCTTTCTCCTTGCCCGTGTCCCCTGCGGGGCCCGGCCCCGAGGCCGCCCCGTCCAGGACCGCGCGCGCCCCGGGAGGAGCGCGGACACGGTCCGTGTCCGAACGCCGCCCCACCCGTTGCCTGTGCGTTCCGTCGCCCGGGGTGGGGAAAGGGGCTCTCCGGCGGGTGGCTTTCCCGGGCGCCCCGCTTTCCCGGGGCCCGGCCCATTCCCTTCGGTCCGAAACGTCCCCTCGACGCCCGCCCTCGGCTTTTCGGCGCCTTTGGGCGGGCCATCCCTTTCCGGCGGCCCCGCACGCCCCGGCGGGGGCCGCTTCTCAGGCCCGGCGGCGGCTCAGGCGGGCCGTGACACGGCCCATGGCGGCCCTGAGGCGGCCCGCCGTCGCGAGGCGGCGGTCGGTGAGGCCCTGGGTCACCCGCATGGCGGAACGCGGCAGCAGGAGTACCCGCAGCCGTGCCCACCGGCCCGACCCCGCGCGCAGCCCCGCGGAGGCGGCGCGGACGTCGTGCGCGAGCCGCCGTTCCGCGGTGTGCGCCCCCGGCGGGGCGTACAGCTCCTCCTCGACGGCCGTGGCCACCCGCAGCACCGCCGCCGCCGGTTCCTCACCCAGCCTCGTGGCCCGGATCAGCCGGTGCGCCGCCTGCCGCGGCGTCTCCCAGCTCTGCGGCGGCACGCCGTGGTCCCAGGCGGTGTCCTTCAGCTCCCGCCAGGCCGCCAGCGTTCCCGCCCCGGTGGCCAGGCGGCCCGACCTGGCGCGGGTCCGCCACAGCATGGGCGCCGCCAGCGCCGCGAGGAGCAGGAGCCCGCCGCCGCCCCAGACCGCGGCCCCCGGGCCGAGGCCGCCGTTGTCCTCATCGTCCAGCGCGACCGGCTGCTGGTCCGCGCAGGAGCCGTCCGTCCCCGGGTCGCAGCGGTCGGGCGCGGTCGGCGACCCGCTCGGCTCGGGCTCGCTCGGCTCGGGCCGCACGTCCTCCGGCTCGTCGGGGCGGTCCCCGTCCGGGTCCGTCTCGTCCTCGAGGCGGCTGTGGTCGGGCACGTTGCCCTGTCCCGGCGTGGGCTCGAAGCGGACCCAGCCGACGCCCTCGAAGTACAGCTCGGGCCAGGCGTGCGCGTTGTGGATGCCCACCGCGTACGAGCCGCCCGGCATGCGCCTGCCGGGCGTGAAGCCGACGGCCACCTGGGCCGGGATGTCCAGCGCGCGGGCCATCGTCGCCATCGTGAAGGCGAAGTGGACGCAGAATCCTTCCCTCTGTTCGAGGAAGTTGACGATCGCGTCGGTGCCGCTGCCCGAGTCCACCGAGGTCCGGTAGGTGAACCCGCCGTCCCTGGTGAACCAGTTCTGCAGGGCCACGGCCCGCTCGTGGTCGTTCGTGGCGCCCGCGGTGACCTCCAGCGCGGTCTCCAGGACCTCGGGCGGCAGGTTGTCGGGGAGCTGGGTGAAGTGGCGGCCGATGTCCGTCCGCGGGGTGGGGGCGTTCGCCAGCTGCTCGGGGGTCGGCTCCACCAGCAGGTGCTCGACCTGGTACCCGCGGCCCGAGGTGGTCAGCCCGGGGTCGTCCGACACCAGCGTCTGCGAGCCCTCGTCGTAGCCCCACTCGCCCTCGGCCTCGATCGCCGTCGCGGGATAGGGCACGGGCAGCGAGGTCTGCGCGTAGCCCTCGGCCGACTGGAGCGCGGTGGTGACCGGCGTGGTCGCGACCTCGGGCGACAGCCCCGTCACGTCCCAGGGCGGTTCCGGCGCGCGGCGCGCGTGCCAGCCGGACGAACGCCACTCCTCGCCCGTGAAGTCGTCCAGCGCGACCAGCCTCAGGTACAGCTCGCCGGGCTCCGGGCTGTTGGTCCGGTACCGCAGAACCTCCTGGTCCGCCGGCTGGTTGAGCTGGTCCTGGAGGGCGACCACCGGGTTGACCGAGGTGATCGAGCCGGACCCGCCGCCCGCGCCTCCGTCGCCGTCGAGGTCGAGGAGGCCCTGGCCGAACGAGGGGAGCAGCGAGGGCGCCAGCGCGGCGATGCCCAGCGTCACCGCGCCGATGCGCCGCCCGGTCTGCGCCCTCGGCCCCACCGCCAGCGCCCGGTCGGGCGCCGCCATCGGCCGGCCGTGGCCGGGGCCCGAGAAGAACCGCCCCCACGTGCCGAGCCGTTCACGGCCCTCGGCCAGCAGCAGCACCAGGTACCCGGCCGCCGCGAGCACGAAGTAGGGCCAGCCCGAGTCCTCCTGGGCGACCCCGGCCGCCACCGAGTACAGCGCGAGCAGCGGCAGCCCGGCCGAGGCGGCGCTGCGCAGCGGCACCGCCAGCATGTCGACCAGGAGCCCGATGAGCAGCACTCCGCCGAAGACCATCAGGCGGATGCCGTCGGTCGCGGGCGCCGGCACCACGTACTGGCTGATGTCGTCGGCGCCCGAGGACAGGAGCTGCCCGAACCGCTCGAACGCCGCGGGCCCCGGCAGCAGCCCGCCCACCGCGTGGTCGGGGACGCAGACCACGGTCAGCATCAGGAGCGAGGCGAGCACCTGGACCGTTGCCGTCAGCGCGGTGGAGAGCCCCCGCCAGCGCATCAGGATCCCGATGCCGGTCTGCGTCCCCGACAGGATCGCGGTCTGCACCATCCAGTCGGAGCCGCTGATCAGCGGCAGCAGCGCGCAGGCCGCCGCGAGCGTGGCGAGCCACGCCGCGCAGGCCACTCGTATCCTGCTGTCCATCCCGCTGTTCATCCGCCCGTCCACCTCATCCGGAGCCTCAGTACGATCCCCGGCCCGTGCCTGCCAGCTCCAGGGCGGCCTGCTGCCACAGCCGCCCGAGCGGCACCCCCGGCTGGTGGGCGAGGGCCGTCCACCCCGCCTGCCCCAGCGCCCGCAGCCGGTCGGCCTCGAACACCGGGTCCCACTGACCCGCCGCCAGGAACGCGACCGCGCCGCTCGCGCGCTGCCTCAGCCGCCCGAGCACGGCCACCTGCGCGTCGTCCACCGCGCCGAGGAACGCGAGGAGCAGCCCGCAGTCGCCGCCCCGCAGCCCGGCCAGCGCGCCGTCGAGCGTGTCGCCGGGCGAGTGGTCGACGACCGCGAGCGCGTCCATGATCAGTCCCGTGACCTCGGTGGTGTCCGCCCTCCCGGTCTCGGGCCCCGGCATCACCAGGCCGGTGTCCGTCACCAGCCGCACCGCGTATCCCTGCGCCACCAGATGGGTGACGACCGAGGCCGCCCCGGACACCGCGCGTTCGAACGGGGATTCGGGCCCGGAGCCCACGAACGCGCGCCGCCTGGTGTCGAGCACCACGGTGCAGCGGGCCTGGAGCGGCTGCTCCTCGCGCCGCACCATCAGGGCGCCGCGGTGCGCCGTGGACCGCCAGTGCACGCGGCGCAGGTCGTCGCCGTGCCGGTAGTCGCGGGGGATGATGTCGTCGTCGCCCGCCACCGCGATGACCCGCTGCCTGCCCTCCCCGTGCCCGCTCGCGTCGCCGCCCAGACGCACCGGCGGCAGCGACTCGATCCGCGGCAGCACGGTCATGACGTCGTAGGCGTTGAACGAACGGCTCAGCTCGACCATCCCGAACGGGTCGGCCAGCCGCAGCTGGAGCGGGCCCAGCGGGTACCGGCCGCGCGAGTCGGAGCGGATCCGGTAGGTGACCTCCCGGCGCCCGCCCGGCTCGATGCGGTCCAGCACGAACCGGGGCCGCGGGCCCAGCACGTACGGCACCCGGTCCTGGAGCAGCAGCAGCCCGCTGGGGATGCGGGCCACGTTCTCCACGCGCAGGTGCACCCGGGCCTCCGCGCCCGCCGCCACCCGCGCCGGCGACAGGCGCCGCGCCGCCGCCACCCGGCTGCGGGTGCGGTGCAGGACCAGCACGCACAGGACCGGCAGCGCGGCCAGCAGCGCGCCCACGCGCAGCAGGTCGGGCTGGCCCAGCATGTACGCGCACACCGCCGCCGCCCCGCCCGCGGCGAGGAACGACCGCCCGCGGGTGGTCAGCCCGCTGAAGGCGGCCCGCAGCGGTCCCCGGTCGTCCTCCGCGCCCGCGGGCGGCCGGTGATCCGCCATCAGTACCCCCGCAGGCGCTGGGCGGCGTAGGGGTCGGGCACCGTTGTCCTGCGCAGGATGTCCGCGACGAACTGCTCCGTGGTGTGCCGGTTCAGCTGGGCCTGCGCGGTGGGCAGCAGCCGGTGCGCCAGCACCGGCACGGCGAGCTGCTGGATGTCGTCGGGAAGGACGAAGCCCCGCCCGGCCAGCGCCGCCGCCGCCTTCGCCGCCCGCACCAGGTGCAGGGTGGCGCGCGGCGAGGCGCCGAGCCGCAGCTCGGGGTGCGTGCGGGTGGCCGACGTGAGCTCCACCGCGTAACGCCGCACCGAGTCCGACACGTGCACCTCGCGGACGGCCTCGATCAGCTTGAGGATGTCGCTCGCGTGGGCCGCGGGCCGCAGCGACTCCAGCGGCGAGACACCCCCGTGCGACTCCAGCATCCGCAGCTCGGCGTCCGCGCTGGGGTAGCCGACCGACACGCGCGCCATGAAACGGTCCCGCTGCGCCTCGGGCAGCGGGTAGGTGCCCTCCATCTCCACCGGGTTCTGGGTGGCGATCACCATGAAGGGACTCGGCAGCTCGTAGGTGCGGCCGTCCGCGGTGACCTGGCGCTCCTCCATCGACTCCAGGAGCGCGGACTGCGTCTTGGGCGAGGCGCGGTTGATCTCGTCGCCGATGACGATCTGCGCGAACACCGCCCCCGGCTTGAACTCGAACTCCTTGCGCTGCTGGTCGTAGACGCTGACCCCGGTGATGTCCGTCGGCAGCAGGTCCGGCGTGAACTGGATCCGCTGAACCGAACAGTCGATCGACTTCGCCAGCGCCTTGGCCAGCATCGTCTTGCCCACCCCCGGGACGTCCTCGAGCAGCAGGTGCCCTCCGGCGAGCAGCACCGTCAGCGAGAGCCGCACGACCTCCGGCTTGCCCTCGATCACGCTCTCCACCGCGCGGCGTACCTGCTCCGCGGTGGCGCTCAGATCGGTGAGCTTGGTTTGCTCCTCATAGGTCGTCACCCGGCCCTCCTCGGCCCCTCTTGCCATGCCTGGCCCGACGCGTCGTCCGAGCCGCGTCGCTCACCCGGACACCTGTTCCGAACCGGACGGTTGCCTTTCCCCAGCATTCTTCACACAGTGGGGGTCACCCGTCACCGGGACGACGTGCCCGCCGGGTCGACCTCGCGCAGCAGACCGGTCGTCACGTCGAACACAAAGCCGCGTACGTCATCAGTGTGCGGGAGGAAAGGCGAGGTGCGCACGCGGGCCATCGACTGACGCACGTCCTGGTCGAGATCCGCGAAGGACTCCACCGCCCAGCTCGGCCGCTGCCCGACCTCCAGTTCGAGGTCGTGGCGGAAGTCCTCGCTCAGCCCGAGGAGGCCACAGCCGGTGTGGTGGATGAGGACCACGGCCTCGGTCCCGAGCAGGCGCTGGCTGATGGTCAGGGAGCGGATGACGTCGTCGGTGACCACGCCGCCCGCGTTGCGGATGGTGTGGCAGTCGCCCAGGGCGAGGCCGAGCGCGTCATGGAGGTCGATCCGGGCATCCATGCAGGCGACGACGGCGACCTTGCGCACCGGCCTGGCATCCATCCCGGGGTCGCTGAACCCGGCGGCATACCGCTTGTTGGCGTGAAGGAGCTGATCCGTGACCGAGTGCGTCATATCGGTGACGGTAATACGCCCGACAAAGCCCCGTCTCGTTGGTGCGAGTGATGCGGGTCACAGCGCCGTGCCCCATCCTGGGGTCGATCCGGTGTGAGCCCGAAACGCCGGGCCCCGACCAACCTCAGTGATTGACCGCGGAAACAGGTGGGCTAGGGTGACGCGCACTGGGAGGCGTGCGTCAGGCCGCCGTTTTCGCCCGTCACCTGTCTCACCTCCCCTCGGAAGGCATATGACGACCAGCAACGACCGGCCGCCGGAAGCCCGGCACCGCCCCGTGATGCTCCAGCGCTGCCTGGAGCTGCTGGGCCCGGCGCTGCACGGTTCCGACGCGGTGGCGGTCGACTGCACGCTCGGCCTCGGCGGCCACAGCGAGGCGCTGCTGGACGCGTTCCCCTCCCTCAGGCTGGTCGCGCTCGACCGCGACCGCGAGGCCCTGCGCCTGGCCGCGGAGCGCCTGGCCCCCTACGGCGACCGGGCCACGCTGGTGCACGCCGTCTACGACGAGCTGCCCGACGTCCTCGCCCGCCTCTCCCTCACCCGAGTGGCCGGTGTCCTGTTCGACCTCGGCGTCTCCTCCATGCAGCTCGACGAGGCGGAACGCGGCTTCGCCTACGCCCAGGACGCCCCGCTCGACATGCGCATGGACCAGTCGTCCGGCCCGAGCGCGGCCGACGTCCTCAACACCTACGCGCCCGGCGACCTCGTCCGGATCCTGCGGACCTACGGTGAGGAGCGCAACGCCCGCCGCATCGTCGACGCCATCGCCAAGGAGCGCGGGCGCGCGCCCCTGACGTCGAGCGCCCACCTGGTCGCCCTCATCCGCGACGCCCTGCCGCAGGCCGCCAAGCGCACCGGGGGGAACCCGGCCAAGCGCACCTTCCAGGCCCTGCGCATCGAGGTCAACGGCGAGCTGCGCGTGCTGGAACGCGCCCTGCCCGCCGCCGTCGGCACCCTCGCGGTCGGCGGGCGGATCGCCGTCCTCTCCTACCACTCGCTGGAGGACCGGCTGGTGAAGCGGGCGCTCGCCGAGGGTGCGGGCAACACCGCGCCCCCGGGACTGCCCGTCATCCCCGAGCAGTACCAGCCCCGGCTGCGCCTGCTGACCCGCGGCGCCGAGCAGCCGGGGCCGGAGGAGCTCGCCGCCAACACGCGCGCCGCCCCCGCCAGGCTCCGCGCCGCCGAGCGCGTCAGGGAGGCCGTCCGATGAGCCCCCGCCGCAGCCTCGGCCCCTTCACCCAGGCGCGCCTCACCCGGCTGGCCGGTCTGGTCCCCACCCGCTCCTCCTCCGCGGCCCGCACCCCGTTCGTCCTGCTCATCGTCCTGCTCCTCGGCGCGGGCATGCTGGCCCTCCTCTTCCTCAACGCCTCGCTCAACCAGGGCTCGTTCGAGCTGAGCGAGCTGCGCAAGGAGACCCGCGAGCTCACCGACGAGCAGCAGGAGCTCCAGGCCGAGGTGGACGGCTACTCCGCCCCCGACGCCCTGGCCGAACGCGCCCGCGAGCTGGGCCTCGTCCCCGCGGGACCGCCCGCCTTCCTCGGCCCCGACGGCTCCGTCCTCGGAGACCCCCAGCCCGCCCCGTCCTCCGCGCCCACCGCGGACCCGCGGGGGGACGGCCAGAACGGCGAGAACGGGACCGGCGGCCTCGACGGGGACGGCGCCGCGCCCGGCGGCTCGGAGGAACGGCCCGAGATCGCGCCGCAGTCCGGCGGAGCGGGCCGGCCCGTCAGCCCCTCGCCCGAACCGCCCGCGAGCCCCTCGGGCGAGCCGTCCCCGGGCGAGGCGTCCGCCCCGCCGAGCGC
>NZ_LAVK01000142.1 GCF_001083795.1 Streptomyces sp. SBT349 | reverse complement strand
GCCACCTTCCAGTCGATCGGGATCATGGTCCTGATGCGGGGCGTCGTCGACGGGGGCGAGGGCGAGGAGGCGCGGGCCGTGGTCGCCGGGTCCGCGGTGCTCGTCGTGGCGTTCGTCGCCCTGAGGCTCCTCGCCCTCGCCCCCGCCGGCGTGGTCGACGCCCACACCGCCGCCGCGCTCGCGGGCTGCCCGGTCCCGGCCGCGCGCTCCTCGCTCGCCGCGTTCGCCGCCGCGGGACTGCTCCGCCCCGTCGCCGGCTCCGAGGACGTCGGCGGCGGCCCCCAGTACCTCGTGCCCGGCTGCCTCGACCCGCTGCTGCGCGCCCTGCTGCACGCCGGGGAGCGCCCCGCCGAGGCGCTCCTGGCCCGCGCCCGCATGCTGGAGCGGACCGTCCGGCTGCTGCGCGCCTGCCACGCCGTCACGGAGCCGCACGGCACGCCCGCGCGCGAGTGGCTGGCCGGACTCCCCGGCTCGCTCCGGTTCGAGAGCCGCACCGCCGCCGCCGGCTGGCTGGCCTCCCGGCAGACCCCGCTGCTGGCCGCGGCCCGGCTGGCCGTGGCCGACGGCCAGCTCGACACCCTCGCCCGGCGGCTGGTGGCCGCGCTGAGCCGGGCGCTGATCGCCCACCGCGGCGCCGAGGCCGCCGCCCCCGAGCTCTACCGGCTCCACGAGCTGGTCCTCGGCGTCGCCGAGCGCCAGGGTCTCGCCAGGGAACGCGCCGCGGCCCACCTCAACCTCGGCGACCTGGACGCGAGAACCGGCCGGCTGCCCGAGGCCCTGGAGCGGTACCGGGCCGCCCTGGAGGCCGCCAGGAGCGAACGGGACCAGGCCGATCCGCTGGCCGTGGGGCGCGCCCTGGAATCCATCGCGGGCACGTACGCGGAGCTCGGCGACTGGCGCCGCGCCGCCGACTGGTACGGCAGGGCGGTGGTCCTCGCCCAGTCCCGCGGGGACGTCGCCGTGCAGGCGAGGCTGCACGGCCGCATCGGCGCCGCCCTCACCTATACGGGCCACTGGGACGAGGCGCTGCGCGCCTGGCGCGCAGCCGCCGCGGCCCACCGCAGGAACGGCGACCGCCGCGCCCACGCCAGGTCGCTGGCCGAGGCGGCGAGGGTCCACGAGTACGCGGGCCGCCCGGCGGAGTCGCTGCGCAGCGGCGAGGAGGCCCTGCGCCTGGCCGAGCGGACCGGGGACCGGCGGCTCCAGGCGGCGCTGCGCCTCAGGCTCGCCGACTGCGCCGACCGGCTCGGCCTCGGCGCCGTCTCGGCGGGCCACCGGGAGGCGGCGGAACGACTTCTCGCCCATGCCAGGCCCGCCCTCGAATCCTCTGTGACTACGGAGGGACATACTTATGAAACACAGTCCGATCCGGGGAAAGAATGACCGAAAGCCAGGCTGGACAACGGTCCTCCCTTCGTTAGACTGGTTGTGGTAACCCTCCGTGACGCAAGGACCGTGATCGAACGTGAAGGTCGGCATCCCCCGCGAGGTCAAGAACAACGAGTTCCGCGTGGCCATCACCCCGGCCGGAGCGCATGAGCTCGTCACCGGCGGACACCAGGTCTATGTCGAACGCGGCGCCGGGCTCGGCTCCGCCATCCCCGACGAGGAGTACACCGCCGCGGGCGCCGCGATCCTGCCCGGGGCGGACGAGGTCTGGGCCGAGGCCGACCTCGTCCTCAAGGTCAAGGAGCCGGTGCCCGAGGAGTACCACCGCCTCCGCAAGGGCCAGATCCTCTTCACCTACCTCCACCTCGCCGCCTCGGCCGAGTGCACCGACGCCCTGATGCGTTCCGGCACCACCGCCGTCGCCTACGAGACCGTCGAGACGGCGGGGCGCGCCCTGCCGCTGCTCGCGCCGATGTCCGAGGTGGCCGGGCGGATCGCCCCTCAGGTCGGCGCCTACCACCTGATGCGCTCGGCCGGCGGGCGCGGCGTGCTGCCCGGCGGCGTGCCGGGCACCCCCGCGGCCAGGGCCGTCGTCGTCGGCGCGGGGGTCTCCGGCTGGAACGCGACCCAGATCGCGGTCGGCATGGGCTTCCACGTCACCGTCCTCGACAAGGACATCGCCAAGCTGCGCGAGGCGGACAAGGTCTTCGGCACCCGCGTGACCACCGTCGTCTCCAACGCCTTCGCACTCGAACGGGCCGTGCTGGAGGCCGATCTCGTGATCGGCGCCGTGCTGGTGCCGGGGGCGAGGGCGCCCAAGCTGGTGAGCGACGAGACCGTCTCCCGGATGAGGCCGGGAAGTGTCCTTGTCGACATCGCGATCGACCAGGGCGGCTGCTTCGACGGCGCCCGGCCCACCACGCACGCCGACCCCGTCTTCCGGGTCCACGACTCGGTCTTCTACTGTGTCGCGAACATGCCGGGCGTCGTCCCGAGCACCTCGACGCAGGCGCTGACCAACGCCACGCTGCCCTATATCGTGGAGCTCGCCGACCACGGCTGGCGTGGCGCGTTCCGCCGCGATCCGGCCCTCGCCCTCGGGCTCAACATCCATGAGGGGCAGGTCGTCTACGGCCCGGTCGCGGAGGCCCACGGCCTGCCGCGGACGGAGCTGGACGCGGTGCTCGCCTGACCGCGTCCGCGCCGGTCAACTCCCGGCGTCAACATCGGGAATGTCACACCACGCCACGCGCGTGTCTCCCCATGGCGGCCGGGGAAGTGTCCTCCTCCGCCCTTCCGGGGAGGTCAACTCGTCGCGAACGTAGCGCTTTAACCGATTCGTGCGCGACGGAATCGCCCGGCTGGTGCCGCTTGTGGCCTTGACAAGTGAATGTTCGACGGCCGACACATCCGTGCCGGTCCGGCAGATTGTGTTGCTGCGGACCACCGACACGCCATAGAGTCGCCAAACGTCGGCATGGTGCCACGCTGACTCTGTCAAGAAGTTACCTGGTCCCCAAGGAGGTAAGACGACTTGTGAATGAGTCGACAATTACTCCCAGGGGAGGACGACCAGGGGTCCCGGAGCGGCGCGAAGGCGCCGCGGATCTGACGGGCTTGGGCTCCGTCGCCGTCCAGACCTTTGCAACCCACCAGAGCCAACCGAGCATGACAGCGCATCAGAGCACGGACAGCCATGACGCCAATGCCATGGCAGGAAAGAGAACGGGCGGCGACGCCGACCGATTCCCCGACTACGACGACCTCCCGGACGGGCAGTTCTACGACCCGGACGCGGAATACGAGCCGGATCCCGAGTACGCGGCCACCATCGCACCGGACGCGGCGCGTCAGCGCCGGGAGCGCATCGGCCCCACGGGCCGCCCGCTGCCGTACTTCCCGATCCCCGGACCGATCACCGAGCGCGGCCCGGCGAAGATCATCGCCATGTGCAACCAGAAGGGCGGGGTCGGCAAGACGACCTCGGCCATCAACCTGGGTGCCGCGCTCGCCGAGTACGGACGCCGTGTGCTGCTGGTCGACTTCGACCCGCAGGGCGCGCTGTCGGTGGGCCTCGGGGTCAACCCCATGGAGCTCGACCTCACCATCTACAACCTGCTCATGGAGCGGGGGATGGCGCCGGACGAGGTCCTGCTGAAGACCGCGGTCGCCGGCATGGACCTGCTCCCGAGCAACATCGATCTGTCGGCCGCCGAGGTCCAGCTCGTCAGCGAGGTGGCCCGCGAGTCCACCCTCCAGCGCGCGCTGCAACCCCTCACCGTCGACTACGACTTCGTCATCATCGACTGCCAGCCGTCCCTCGGCCTGCTCACCGTCAACGCGCTCACCGCGGCGCACAAGGTGATCGTGCCGCTGGAGTGCGAGTTCTTCGCGCTGCGCGGTGTCGCGCTGCTGACCGAGACGATCGAGAAGGTGCAGGAGCGGCTCAACCCGGAGCTTCGGCTGGACGGCATCCTGGCGACGATGTACGACTCCAGGACGGTCCACAGCCGGGAGGTACTGGCCCGGGTGGTCGAGGCGTTCGACGACAGCGTCTACCACACGGTGATCGGCCGCACGGTGCGGTTCCCCGAGACGACGGTCGCGGGCGAGCCGATCACCACCTACGCCTCCAACTCGGTGGGGGCGGCGGCGTATCGCCAGCTCGCCAGGGAGGTGCTCGCCCGGTGCCACGCCGAGTGAGTCTTCCGGCGGCCGACGAACTGTTCCGTAGTACCGGGGGGGCGGCGGTCCAGTCCTCGACCCCTCAGGAGAACGCCGGTGGCGCCGGGGACGGCGCGACCGCGCGGGTGCCCGCCCCCGCGGGCGAGCAGACGCCCTCGGACGAGCCGGAGGCCGCCCAGCGGCCCGCCGGCGCGTCCGAGGACCCGAGGGCGGGCAGGGTGCCGGGAGCGGGCCGAGAGACCGCGGCGCCCGGCCAGCCGAAGCGCGAGTCACCGGGCCGGGCCGCTCCGCCGTCGGGCGGGGCCAAGACCTCGGGCCGCTCGGGCTCCACCAACGCCAACGCCCAGCGCCGCGGCAGCCGTTCGTCCCGCCGTCCCAGCGGGCGCGAGCGCCACGACGAGAAGATCACGGTCTACGTCTCCGCCGAGGAGCTGATGGACCTCGAACACGCCCGGCTGGTCCTGCGCGGGGAGCACGGCCTGGCCGTGGACCGCGGCCGGATCGTCAGGGAGGCCGTCGCCGTCGTCCTGGCCGACCTTGAGTCGCGCGGCGAGGCGAGCATCCTCGTCCGCCGGCTGCGCGGTCGCTGACCACCGGATGAGCACGTCCCCACGCCGCCGCAGGCTGGGCCAGGGTCCCGGCGAGCCCGCCGGATCCCACGAGCAGGACCACACCCCCGCGCCCGCCATCCCCGAACCCGAGCCCGCGAAGCCCGAGCCCGAACCCGAAGCCGAGCCCGCGAAGCCCGAACCCGAGCCCGAGCCCGCGGGGAACGAGCCACCGCGCGCCGCACCCGGGGAGCAGACCCCGCCGGTGGCGGAAGAGGGCGAGGACGACGGGCGTTTCAAGGTCGTCCTGGCGAACTTCGAGGGCCCCTTCGACCTGCTGCTCCAGCTCATCTCCCGGCACAAGCTCGACGTCACCGAGGTCGCCCTCTCCCGCGTCACCGACGACTTCATGGCGCACATCCGCGCCATGGGCCCGGACTGGGACCTGGACCAGACCACCGAGTTCCTCGTGGTCGCCGCCACCCTGCTCGACCTCAAGGCCGCCCGCCTGCTGCCCACCGCCGAGGTGGAGGACGAGGCCGACCTCGCCCTCCTGGAGGCCCGCGACCTGCTGTTCGCGCGGCTCCTCCAGTACCGCGCCTACAAGCGCGTGGCCGACATCCTCCAGGACCGCCTGGCCGCCGAGTCCCGCCGCTTCCCCCGCACCGTCGGCCTCGAACCGCACCACGCCGAACTGCTGCCGGACGTCGTGATCTCCATCGGCCCCGAGGGGTTCGCCAGGCTGGCGGTGAAGGCGATGCAGCCCAAACCCGCGCCGCAGATCTACGTCGACCACATCCACGCCCCGCTGGTGAGCGTCCGCGAGCAGGCCGACGTGATGATCGCCCGGCTCCGCGAGCTGGGCCACGCCACGTTCGCCGAGCTGACCCGGGACGCCCCGGACACCCTCACCGTCGTCGCCCGCTTCCTCGCCCTCCTGGAGCTCTACCGGGAACGGGCCGTGGCCCTGGACCAGGACGAGGCGCTGGGCCCCCTGGTGGTCCGCTGGAGCGGCGCGGACCCGGAACGGGTGCTGGTCACCGACGAGTTCGACCAGGAGATCCCCCAGCCCCGGCGGAGGGAGAGGGAGCCGGAGCGGGAGAAGGCGGAGGCGCGCCCATGAGCCAGGAGACGGCCGAGACGGCCGACGCGGTCGACGCGGTCGAGGCGGACGACGCGGACGAGAAGCACGACGCGGAAGGGACCGGCGCTCTCGCGCTCAAACCCGCCCTGGAGGCCGTCCTCATGGTCGTGGACGAGCCCGCCACCGAGTCCCACCTCGCCAAGGTGCTCGGCCGCCCGCGCCGGGCCGTCGCCGACGCCCTGCGCGAGCTGGCCGACGAGTACGCCAGGGAGCGCCGCGGCTTCGAGCTGCGGGTGGTCGCCGGCGGCTGGCGCTACTACACCAGGCCCGAGTACGCCGAGGCCGTCGAGAGCTTCGTCCTGGACGGCCAGCACGCCCGGCTCACGCAGGCCGCGCTGGAGACGCTGGCCGTGGTCGCCTACCGCCAGCCGGTCAGCCGTTCCCGGGTCTCGGCCATCCGCGGGGTCAACTGCGACGGCGTCATGCGGACCCTGCTCCAGCGGGGTCTGGTGGGCGAGGCGGGCACCGAACCCGAAACAGGTGCGATCCTGTACGTGACGACGCACTACTTCCTGGAGCGGATGGGCCTGCGCGGCCTGGAGGAGCTACCCGAGCTCGCGCCCTTCCTGCCCGAGGCGGACCAGGTCGAGGGTGAGAGCCAGGAGGGGGTGCCGTCGTTCGACGTAGCCGACCTCGACGCTGACGACAGCGGCGACTCCCCAACGGATCATTGATGCGAAGCAGTGGCAGGAACAGCAGCCGGACCACCCGGGGCGCGGGCAACAGCCGCGACGAGAAGCAGCAGCGCGCCGGCCGCCCCCGCCCGGAGGAGCGCGGATACGGCAAGACCGCGGGGGGCAAGAGCGGCGCGGGCGGCAAGGGCGGCAAGGGCGCGCCCCCGGCCAGGAAGAAGCGGGCGAGCCCGGCCCGTTCCCGCGAGTACGAGGCCCAGATCGAGGAGCGCAACCGCGAGCGGCACGACAAGCCCGCCCTGCGCCTCCCCAAGACGTTCGGCGACCAGGAGGGCGAACGGCTCCAGAAGGTCCTCGCCCGCGCCGGGCTCGGCTCCCGCAGGGCCTGCGAGGAGCTGATCGACCAGGCCCGGGTCGAGGTGAACGGGAAGATCGTCACCTCGCAGGGGCGGCGGGTCGACCCGGAGAAGGACGAGATCAAGGTCGACGGCCTGACGGTCGCCGCCCAGTCGTACCTGTTCTTCGCGCTCAACAAGCCGGCCGGCGTGGTCTCCTCGATGGAGGACCCCGAGGGCCGCCAGTGCCTCGGCGACTACGTGCAGAACCGCGAGACCCGCCTCTTCCACGTCGGGCGCCTGGACACCGAGACGGAGGGCCTGATCCTCCTGACCAACCACGGCGAGCTCGCGCACCGGCTGACCCACCCCAAGTACGGCGTCACCAAGACCTACCTGGCCGCGATCCAGGGCCCCGTCCCGCGCGACCTCGGCAAGCGGCTCAAGGAGGGCGTGGAGCTGGAGGACGGCTACGCCCGCGCCGACCACTTCCGCGTCGTGCAGAACACCGGGAAGAACTACCTGGTCGAGGTCTCGCTGCACGAGGGCCGCAAGCACATCGTGCGCCGCCTGCTGGCGGAGGCCGGGTTCCCGGTCGACAAGCTGGTGCGCGTGCGGTTCGGGCCGATCGCCCTCGGCGACCAGAAGTCCGGCTGGCTGCGGCGGATGACCAACACCGAGGTCGGCCAGCTGATGCGCGAGGTCGGCCTCTAGCCGGGTCACCACGCCCGGCGGCCGTGTCGGCCCGCCCGCCCGCGGTGGCTCGCGTTCCCCGGGGGTCACGCGGCGGCACTACGCTGGGACGATGCGCAGCGCCCTCGTCCTCGGCACCGGCCTGATCGGTACCTCCATCGCCCTGGCGCTCTCGGGCCGCGGCGTCCGCGTCCACCTCGCCGACCGCGACCCGGACCAGCCCCGCACGGCCGCGGCCCTCGGCGCGGGCACCGAGGAGCCGCCCGGGGGACCCGTGGACCTCGTCGTGGCGGCCGTGCCGCCCGCCGACGCCGCGGGGACCCTGGTGGCCCTCCAGCGGCGCGGTGCGGCGCGCGGGTACATCGACGTCGCCAGCGTCAAGGGCGGTCCGCGGCGGGGGCTGACGGCCCTGGGCGGGGACCTCACCTCCTACCTCGGCACGCACCCCATGGCGGGCAGCGAGCGCTCGGGACCACTGGCGGCCACGGCCGACCTCTTCGAGGGCAGGCCCTGGGTGCTCACCCCGACCCCCGAGACCGACACCGAGGTGCTGAACCTGGTGCTCGAACTGGTCTCGCTGTGCCGCGCGGTGCCCGTGGTGATGGACGCGGACGCGCACGACCGGGCCGTCGCCCTGGTCTCCCACACCCCTCAGCTGGTCTCCAGCCTGCTCGCCGCCCGCCTGGAGGCCGCGGACGAGTCCGCGCTGCGGCGGAGCGGGCAGGGCATCAGGGACGTGACGCGGATCGCCGCCTCGGAGCCGCGGATGTGGGTGGACGTCCTCTCCGCCAACCCCGGTCCCGTCGCCGACATCCTGTGCGAGTTCGCGGCCGACCTCGACGAGACGGTGCGTTCGCTGCGCGCCCTGGAGTCCGCCGACGAGGAGAAGCGCGCCGGGGGAGCCGCCGGGGTCGAGGCCGTGCTGCGCCAGGGCAACGCGGGCCGCGAGCGGGTCCCGGGCAAGCACGGCACCGCCCCCAAGGCGTACGAGACGGTGCGGGTGCCCATCACCGACCGGCCGGGCGAGCTGGCCCGGCTCTTCGCCGACGCCGGGCTGGCCGGGGTCAACGTCGAGGACGTCCGCATCGAGCACGCCACCGGGCAGCAGGCCGGGCTGGTCCAGCTGATGGTCGAGCCCGCCTCGGCTCCGGGGCTGACCGCCTCCCTGCGTGAACGCGGCTGGTCCATCCGCCAGTAGAGCCGTTCACCGGTGCCGGTACGCTTCTCTCCCTGAGGTCTCCCCCCGGGGCGGGGCCTCGTGGGGGCGGTCGGCCCCCGTTCCCCTCGCGCCTCCGAAGAGCGCGCGGACACGTCTGAGAAAGGTGCGCACCGCCGTGGCTGCAACTCCCGTCACCCCCGTCATCGTCGCCATCGATGGCCCCTCCGGCACGGGCAAGTCCAGCACCTCGAAGGCCGTGGCCGAGCGTGCGGGCCTCGGCTACCTCGACACCGGCGCCCAGTACCGGGCGATGACCTGGTGGATGCTGAGCAACGGCATCGACGTCCAGGACCCGGCCGCCGTCGCCGCCGCGGCGGCGAAGCCCGTCATCGCCTCCGGCACGGACCCCGGGGCGCCCACCATCACCGTGGACGGCACGGACGTCTCGGTGCCGATCCGGGGCCAGGCCGTCACCTCGGCGGTCAGCGCGGTCAGCGCCGTTCCCGAGGTTCGCGCCCTGATCACCGAGCTCCAGCGGACCATCGCGGCCGAGGCCCCGGGCGGCATCGTCGTCGAGGGCCGGGACATCGGCACCACCGTCCTCCCCGGCGCCGACGTCAAGGTCTTCCTCACGGCCTCGCCCGAGGTCAGGGCCGCCCGCCGCAGCGCCGAGCTCACGGGCCAGGAGGCGGCCGGGCTCGCCGCCACCCGGGAGGCCCTCGCCAGGCGGGACGCCGCCGACTCGGGGCGCAAGGCGTCCCCGCTGGCCAAGGCGGAGGACGCGGTCGAGGTGGACACCAGCGACCTGACGCTGCCGCAGGTCATCGAGTGCGTGGTCACCCTCATCGAGGACCACACGCGGCGAGCGCGATGACGACGCCGCCCGGCGCCCGCGGCGCGTGGGCCGGCCACCGGCTGGCCCTCGGCGTCGTCCACGGCGCCTGGCGGCCCCGCGTGCTCGGCGCCTGGCGGGTGCCGGCGTCGGGGCCCGTGATCCTCGCGGTCAACCACGCCCACAACGTGGACGGGCCCGTGCTGCTCGGCGCCTCCCCCCGCCCGGTGCACTTCCTGATAAAACGCGAGGCGTTCGTCGGGCCGCTCGGCACCTTCCTGACCGCGATAGGGCAGCTCAGCGTCGATCGCGCGGGCCCGGACCGCGCCGCCATCACCTCGGCGCTGGCCGTGCTCGGCGGCGGCGGGGTGCTCGGGATATTCCCCGAGGGAACGCGCACCCGGGGCGACTTCGCCACCCTCCAGGCGGGGCTCGCGTACTTCGCGCTGCGCTCGGGGGCCCCGATCGTGCCGGTGGCCGTGCTGGGCAGCGGCGAGCGCAAGGGGCGGGTGATATCCGCGCTGCCCCCGCTGCGCGGCAGGATCGACGTGGTCTTCGGCGACCCGTTCGCCGCGGGGGAGGAGAGCGGGCGGCGGACCGGGGCGGCGCTGGCGCGGGCGACCGAGCGTATCCAGGAGCGGCTGACCGGCCACCTGAAGGACGCGCGGCGCAGGACCGGTCGCTGACGCGCGACACTGGAACGGGCACGGGAGCGGGAACGGGCTCGGCCGCGGGACGGCGGAGACTCCGCGGCGCCCCGCGGGGCGCGCCCCATCACACGATCAGCAGGATGACGACGGACGAGGTACAGGACTCCATGACCGAGCAGAACCAGACGGGCACCGCCGACGCGCACGGCGCGCTCGGCGAGGCCGAGTACGCGGAGTTCATGCAACTCGCCGCCGAGGAGGGCTTCGACCCCGAGGACATCGACGCCGACCTCGCCGCGGCGGCCTCGGGGCCGCTGCCGGTGCTCGCCGTCGTCGGCCGCCCCAATGTCGGCAAGTCGACCCTGGTCAACCGCATCCTCGGCCGCCGCGAGGCCGTGGTCGAGGACCGCCCCGGCGTGACCCGCGACCGCGTGACCTACGAGGCCGAGTGGGCCGGGCGCCGTTTCAAGGTGGTGGACACCGGCGGCTGGGAGCAGGACGTGCTCGGGATCCAGGCGTCCGTCGCCGCGCAGGCGGAGTTCGCCATCGAGACCGCCGACGCCGTGGTCCTCGTCGTGGACGCCACGGTGGGCGCCACCGACACCGACGAGGCCGTGGTCAAGCTGCTGCGCCGCGCGGGCAAGCCCGTGGTCCTGTGTGCGAACAAGGTCGACGGCTTCTCGATGGAGGCCGAGGCGACCCATCTGTGGTCCCTGGGCCTCGGCGAGCCGCACCCCGTCTCGGCCCTGCACGGCCGTGGCACCGGCGACATGCTCGACGCGGTGCTCGCTGTGATGCCCGACGCGCCGGCCGAGACGTTCGGCCCCATGGTCGGCGGCCCGCGCCGCATCGCGCTCATCGGCCGCCCGAATGTCGGCAAGTCGTCCCTGCTGAACAAGGTGGCGGGCGAGGAGCGCGTGGTCGTGGACCCGGTGGCCGGCACCACGAGGGACCCGGTGGACGAGCTCATCGACCTGGGCGGGAAGACATGGCGCTTCGTCGACACGGCGGGCATCAGGCGGCGCGTCCACCTCCAGGACGGCGCCGACTACTACGCCTCCCTGCGCACCGCCGCCGCGCTGGAGAAGGCCGAGGCCGCCGTCGTGCTCATCGACATCAGCGAGCCCATCAGCGTGCAGGACACCCGCATCATCACCATGGCCGTGGAGGCGGGCCGGGCCCTGGTGATCGCGTACAACAAGTGGGACGTCATGGACGACGAGCGCCGCTACTACCTGGAGCGGGAGATCGAGCGGGACCTCGTCCAGGTCCAGTGGGCGCCGCGGGTCAACATCTCGGCGCGCACCGGGCGCCATATGGAGAAGCTGGTGCCCGCCATCGAGACCGCGCTCGCCAGCTGGGAGAGCCGGGTGCCGACCGGCAAGCTCAACGGCTTCCTCGGCCAGGTCGTCGCCTCCCACCCGCACCCGGTCAGGGGCGGAAAGCAGCCGCGCATCCTCTTCGGGACCCAGGCGGGCACGGCCCCGCCGCGGTTCGTGCTCTTCGCCTCCGGGTTCCTGGAGGGCGGCTACCGGCGCTTCATCGAGCGGCGGCTTCGCGAGGAGTTCGGCTTCGAGGGGACCCCGATCCAGGTCTCCGTGCGGGTGCGCGAGAAGCGCGGCCGCAAGAAGTGACCCCGGGGCCCGGTGGCGGCGGCCGGGGAGGCCGTCTCACCTGGCCCCGCGGGCCTCGTGCGGGTCCCACTGGTCTCCCGCGTGCCGGGCGGGAGGCAGCGCGGCGGTCATCCTGACCGGCGCGTGCCCCATCGCCCCGTAGCCGGAGTACGCGGGGTCGTGCCACTCCCGCCAGCTCCCCGCGCCCACGCCATAGCTGGTGGAGAACCCGACGAAGCGCAGGTCCTCCTCGCCCGAGCGGTCCCCCGGGAGTGTCCGGAACAGCCGCCGGTACTCGGCGCAGAGGGAGTCGTAGATCGGCGTCGCCGAGCAGGCCGGCCGCTCGTACGGCGAGCGCATGCCGGGGATGCCCGAATGGCTCGCGGTGTGGCTGTTGCGCTGTTGTGTCCGGGATGGCTCATATGCGTGCACGCCCGTCCAACGAGCAGGCGGGGGCTTCGGATGCGGGGCGGCGTCCCCCGGCACCTGATCGCGCCCGCCCGGCGCCCGCCCCGTGCCCGCCCCGCGCCCGCTCAGGTGCCGGTCAGCGGCATCGCCGCGGCGACCAGGACCCCGCCCGCGGCCGCCTTCTCCAGCGCGTCGCGCAGCAGGTCCTCGCGCGGCTGCTGGCCGATGGAGCCCGCGGGCGCCGCGTAGACCAGGACGGTGTGCCGCTGGTTGGCGCCGGCCCGCCAGCCGTCCGTGAGCGGGAGCGGCCGGTGCGCCTGCCACCAGGCGCTGGGCTGGCCCCCGGCCTGATCGCCCTGGAGAACGGCGTGCAGCTGCCCCATGGCGACCAGCACGGACCAGCCGGGCAGGCGCGAAGGAACGTTTCCGACGTTGGTCACGGGCATGAACCCGGCCTCGATCAGCAGCGGCAGGAAGTCGTCGCCGGGACCCAGGGAGCCGGGGCGGACGACCGGGCCCGTGGGCTCCACGACGATGGCGGGGTAGAGCTCGTCGGCGACGAGGATCTGGCCGCAGGTCACCCCGAGGACCGCCTGTTCCGGCGCGGGCGCGGGGCCGTCGCCCGGAGCGCCGGAGCCGGACGCGGGGGCCGGGACGGCGGGCGTGGGGGACGTCTGGCCGGTGATGGACCGCACGGCGCCCTGGAGCTGCTCCTCGGAGACGGAGACCACCTGGGAGGGGATGCAGGAGGCGTGGGCGAACGCCAGCACCGCCGTCTCACCTCCCACGAAGAGGACGGTGCTGGTGCGCTCCTGGTCGGGGTTGCCCGGCGTGCGGCACGACGTGCAGTCGTAGCTGCCGGGCGCGTTCTCCCCGGCCAGCAGCCGGTCGGCCTCTTCGTCGCCGATCTCTGCGCGTACGGCATCGCTGACCTCGAGCAAGGGGGACACGGTCGCTCCTCGGTTGAAGGATCTCGCCCCGCCCTCCTCGGCGGGTGCCCCGTGCACAACGGTGGGAGGCGCGCCGGGGTCACGCCCCGCGCGCCGGGAATCGCCCCGATCGACCCGCGCGGAGACGGCAGCCCGACCGTACGCGTGAGCGATGGCGGAGAGTGTCAGCGATTATCAACCAGACGTTCACCGTGTTCACCTGAAAAGTGAATTAACGGTGTTCCGGGATGACGGTGAAAGGCGGCGGGAAAAGGGCGCCGATAATGTGCCCGCCCGTCGGTCGCGGGTATTCGGGGGCCGCCGATATCGCGTCCGGAGCCCGTTCCCCCGAACGGGGATCCGGCGGGTCTTTCGTGACACAAGCGTGACAGTCCCCTGATCCGGGCGGGACTTCCGGGTGGTGGGGGCAGGCCGTACGGTGGCGGCATGGCACCCCTCCCGCGACCGCAGAAGACGCCCGACGACAGCCCCGACGCCTACGTCGGCCTGGACGCCGACGCCGCGGAGCGACAGGCCAGAGAGCGTGGCTGGGCCACGGTCCGCCGCCTCGCCCCCGACGCGGTCATCACCATGGAGCACATGCCGGGACGGCTCAACCTCGCCGTGCGCGAGGGCTCCGTGGTCCGCTGCTGGCAGGGCTGAGGGCGGGGGCGTCGCGCGCCTCGGGCCGCCGGGCGGCGCGAGGCCCGTTCAGTGGCTGCTGACCGGCCTGGCCGGGTGGTCGGGGCGGCTCGTGTGCGCCCGGCCGTTCGGCTGCCGCAGACGGACGCCGCCGCCCACGGCGCGGGCCGCCGTGCCGGGCCGTGAGGCGGCCACCGCCGGCTCCCCGCGGGGCCGCGCCTCCTCGCCCTGCCGGGCGGCCGTCGGCAGCGGCTGAGGGCCCCTCCGGCGCGTCGGCGCGGGTTCCGAGGGGGCCGGGGCGCCCAGCAGCCGGTCCCGCAGCGCGAACAGCCGCCGCTCCACGAGGGCGATCAGCGGCTCGCACCAGGGCAGGGCCAGCAGGATCAGCAGGCCGGCCGCCCACCCCAGGACCACGTCGCTCACCCAGTGCGTGCCGAGGTAGACGGTGGTGGCGCCCACGCCGAGCGCGAAGACCGCGGCGATGACCGACAGGGTGCGCCTGGCGGTGGGGGTGGTGGCCAGATAGGCGAGGATTCCCCAGGTCACGACGGCGTTGGCGGTGTGGCCGGAGGGGAATATATCGCCGGTCAGGAACATCTCGTTCGAGCCGATGACGTTGGCGTAGTGGGGCCCCTCGCGACCCATGCCGAGCTTGGCGGCGCCCACCGTCACGTTCAGCAGGAAGAGGGCGCTGGCCATGACCAGCAGCGGGCGGAGGGTCCGCTGACGCCAGCAGCGCCAGCTCAGCCAGGCGGCGATCAGCACCGCCGTGGGGCCGCGCTGCCCGAGGACGACGAAATAGTCCAGAAACGCGTGCAGGCCGGGCCACTGCTTATAGGGCCGGAAGAGCATCAGCTGCCAGTCCAGTCGGACGAGCCAGGACGTGCTCAGCACCGCCGCCACGATGGCCGCATAGAAGCCCAGGGTGGCCCACAGGAGAGCCATGCGGGTGCGGCTCATTACAGGAGGCGGCACGTTCGGCTGCTGCTGCTCCTGTTCGAGGCGGGCTAGGAATCGGTCGGTACGCACACTCGCAAGATTACAGCCCGTGATAGCGAGCTTCCTGCCGCGGCCCGCCTTCGTAATGGCGATGTGATGTTGGGTAATTATTTTCCGCCATCCTATTTCCCGGCTTTACGAAATTCCCGGGCGTCTCACAGGTCACCCCGGTGAACCCGGCGGGGCCGCCCCCGCCGCGTTCCTGGCGCAAATCCGTAGGTGAACGGGGCGCGGCGCGGGTGTCGGCCATCCGGGGTCCGGGCGGGGGCCGGGGGACGCGTGTGGTGGCCACGGATGTCTGTCGTAGTCTGTGGGCTCATCTGCCCTGGCCACCACGCCCGGTGCGCGCGCACCGCCGGGATTCCCCCGTGGTGACGACGAGGAACGGCGCGAGATCAGGAGGTGCGTCGATGTCCGGGATGCCCCGCCCCGGAACCGCCGCTGACGACCATGGCCGCTGGACGGTCCTCGCCGTGCTCTGCGCCAGCCTCCTGCTGGTGGCCGTCGACGCCACCGTGCTGCACGTGGCCGTCCCCGCCGTGAGCGAGGATCTGGGCCCCAGCGCCGTCGAACTGCTCTGGATCGTCGACAGCTATCCGCTCATCTGTGCCGCCCTGCTCGTCCTGTTCGGCACGCTCGGCGACCGCGTCGGGCGCCGCCGGGTGCTGCTGCTCGGCTACGCCTGCTTCGGCGTGGCCTCCGCGCTCGCCGCGTACGCCCCCAGCGCGGAGATCCTGATCCTCGGGCGGGCGCTGCTCGGGGCCGGCGGTGCCATGATCATGCCCGCGACCCTCTCGATCCTGCGGCAGGTCTTCCCCGACCGGCGGGAGCGGGCGCTGGCCGTCGGCGTCTGGAGCGCGGTCGCCGCGGTGGGCGCCGGAGTGGGCCCGCTGGTCGGCGGGGTGCTGCTCGAACACTTCTGGTGGGGCTCGGTCTTCCTGGTCAACATTCCGCTGATGGCCCTCTGCCTTCCCGTCGGCGCCCTGCTGCTGCCCGAGTCCACCGGGGACCGTTCGGGGCCCTGGGACGTGGGCGGCGCCCTGACGGCCGCCATAGGTCTGTTTTCGGTCATCCTCGCGGTGAAGCGGGCGGGGGGCGGTGACCTGTTCACCCTGGGGACCGCGCTGGCGGCCGGGCTCGGCGGGGCGCTGCTGGTGCTGTTCGTCCGCAGGCAGCGGGCGCGCGGGTATCCGCTGATCGACCTCTCGGCGTTCGCCAGGCCCGCCTTCGGCACCTCGGTGGGGTGCATCGTGCTCACCGTGCTGGCGCTGGTCGGGCTCGCGCTCGTCGCCGCGCAGTACCTCCAGCTGGTGCTCGGCCTCTCGCCGCTGGAGACCGGGCTGCGGCTGCTGCCGCTGAGCCTGGCGGCGATCGCGGCGGGGCTCGTGGGCTCCCGGCTGCTGCACCGGCTCGGGCCGCGGGCGATGGTCGCGCTCGGCTTCGCGCTGACCGCGGTGGCCGTGCTCACGCTGACCTGCCTCGACGAGCAGGACCGGCCGCTGGTCATGGGGGTCGGCTTCGTGCTCCTCGGCTTCGGCCTGGAGACCACGCTGTTCGCCTCGTACGAGTCGATGCTCAGCGAGGCCCCCGCGTCCGAGGCCGGGGGAGCGGCGGCCATCGGCGAGACGGCGTACCAGTTCGGCGCGGGCATCGGGATCGCGCTGCTGGGGAGCGTGATGAACGCGATGTACGCCCCGGGCGTGCGCGGCGTGAGCGGGGTCGGCGCCGAGGACGCCGAGGCGGCCGGGCAGTCGCTCGGCGGCGCGTACACGGTGGCGGCGCGGCTCGGCGGCGACGCGGGAGAGGCGCTCAAGGAGGCGGCGCGGGACGCGTTCGTCCGGGGGATGCACATGACGCTGGTGGCCAGCGCGGTGGTGCTGCTGGCGGGGGCGGTGGCGGCGCTGCGGCTGCCGCGCGCGCTCACCGGCTGCGAGCGGCACCCGCGGGTCCAGGAGCGCGAGCTCTTGCCCAGCGGCGTTACTCGTCGGTAACATGCGGTCATGGCAGCCGACACGCCCCCGCCCTCTCCCTCCTCGTCGTCCCGTTTCGACCCCGGCGACCCGCTCGGCCTCGACGAGCTGCTCGACGCCTCGGACCTGGCCATGCGGCGGACGGTCAGGGAGTGGGGCGAGAAGCGCGTCGCACCGCACATCGCCGACTGGTACGAGCGGGGCGAGCTCCCCGACGTCCGCGCGCTCGCCCGGGAGCTCGGCGCGCTCGGCGCCCTCGGCATGACCCTGGAGGGCTACGGCTGCGCCGGCGCCTCCGCCGTCCAGTACGGGCTGGTCTGCATGGAGCTGGAGGCGCTGGACTCCGGGGTGCGCTCCCTGGTGTCGGTGCAGGGCTCCCTCGCGATGTACGCCATCCACCGCTTCGGCTCGGAGGAGCAGAAGCGGCGCTGGCTGCCGGGGATGGCCACCGGCGAGATCATCGGCTGCTTCGGGCTGACCGAGCCCGACCACGGCTCCGATCCCGCCGCGATGCGCACGCGCGCCGAGCGGGACGGCGGCGACTGGCTGCTGACCGGGCGCAAGATGTGGATCACCAACGGCTCGGTGGCGGGCGTCGCGGTGATCTGGGCCCGCACGGACGAGGGCGTCCGGGGCTTCCTGGTCCCCACCGACGCCCCCGGCTTCGCGGCCGTCCCCATCGCGCACAAGGGGTCGTTGCGCGCCTCGGTGACCAGCGAACTCGTCCTCGACGGCGTGCGGCTGCCGTCCGACGCCGTGCTGCCGGGCGCCGCCGGCCTCGGGGCGCCGCTCGGGTGCCTGGGCTACGCGCGCTACGGCATCGTCTGGGGCGCCATGGGCGCGGCCCGCAGCTGCTTCGACACGGCGCTGGACTACGCCCGCACCCGTGAGCAGTTCGGCAGGCCGATCGGCGGCTTCCAGCTCACCCAGGCCAAGCTGGCCGACATGGCGGTCGAGCTGCACAAGGGGCTGCTGCTCGCGTGGCACCTCGGCCGCCGCCTCGACGCGGGGAAGCTGCGGCCCGAGCAGGTCAGCCTCGGCAAGCTGAACAACGTCCGCGAGGCGCTGGAGATCTGCCGCACCGCCCGCACGATTCTCGGGGCGAACGGGATCTCCTACGCGTACCCGGTGATGCGGCACATGGCGAACCTGGAGTCCGTCCTCACCTACGAGGGCACCACCGAGATGCACCAGCTCGTGCTGGGCAAGGCGCTCACCGGCCTCGACGCGTTCCGCGGGTAGGGCCCGGCGGGGGCGGGCCCTACCCGGGGAACGCGTCGAGGCCGGTGAGCGC
>NZ_LAVK01000141.1 GCF_001083795.1 Streptomyces sp. SBT349 | reverse complement strand
GCCGAACGGTCCGCGGCACCCGGGGAGCCGCGGACCGTTCGGCCGGCTTCCGGTGGAGCGCGACATGGGAGGCGAGCGAGGCCAGCGTCGGCAGGTCGGTCATGAGCTGGCGCACCGTCAGCCGGACCTCGTACTCCTCGCGGATCACCTGCGCGAGTTCGATCATCGCCATGGAGTCGAGTCCCGCGTCCAGCAGCCTCGCCTCCGGATCGAGCGACTCGGGCGGGACGCGCAGCAGTTGGGCGACGCCCGCGCGGAGGCGGTCGGCGACGGCGGCCTCGTCGTGAACGCCGCCGTCCGCGGCCCGCCGGGGCCCGGCGGACGGCGCGGGGCTCGCGGCCACGGGCGCCGCGTCGTCCATCCAGTACCGCTGCCGCTCGAAGGGGTAGGTGGGCAGCGTGACGCGCCGCCGCGGGCCGTCCCCCACGCATGGCCAGTCCACCTCCGCGCCGCGCGTGTACAGGGCGCCGAGCGCCGTCGCGATCGCGAGCCGGTCGTCGGTGTCGGGATCGAGGACCGGCACCCAGGCGAGGCCGGCGCCGGGCACGGCCCGGGGCCCGATGCGGCTCAGCGTGGGGCGCGTGCCCAGTTCGAGGAAGACGGTGCACCCCTGGCGGGCGAGCGTCGCGAGGCCGTCGGCGAACCTCACGGGTTGGCGCAGGTGGGCGAGCCAGTAGTCGGCGCCGAGCGGCTCGGAGGCGGGCACCGGTCCGCCGGTGGTGCCCGAGACGAACGGCACCCGGGGCGCGGCGAACCGGACGGACTCCAGCACGGAGCGGAACTCGTCCAGCATCGGCTCGACGAGCGGCGAGTGGAAGGGCGGTGTCGCCTTCAGCGGCCTCACCCGCGTTCCCCGCTTCTCGAAGACGGCGCCGATCGCGAGGACGTCCTCGCGCGCCCCGGAGACGACGATCCGGTCGGGGGCGTTGACCGCCGCCACCGACACCCGGCCGCCGTGCTGGTCGAGGACCGCCAGCACCTCCTCCTCGGGTGCGGCGACGGCGGCCATGAGGCCCTCCGGCAGCCCGCTCAGCAGCCTGCCGCGCTCGGCGGCCAGCCGCAGGCCGTCGGCGGGCGGGAAGACCCCCGCGACGCAGGCCGCGGCGTACTCCCCGAGGCTGTGCCCGATCACCGCGCCGGGCCGGACGCCCCACGCCTCCCACTGCCGGGCCAGGGCGTACTGCACGGCGAAGAACGCGGGCTGGCCGACGCGGGCGTCGGCGAGCTCGGACGCGGCCCCGCCGTGCGGGTCGAGGTAGTCGAGCAGGGGGCGCTCCAGATGGGGGCGCAGGTGCTCCTGGCACTCGTCCAGCGCCTCGCGGTACGCGCGGTGCGTCCGGTACAGGCCGGAGCCCATGCCCGGGTACGGGTCGCCGTGGCCGGTGAACTGGAAGGCGACCATGGGGTTGTCCCGAGCCTGTCCGGCCGAGGCACCCGCCCCCGGGTCCTGGCCGTCCCGGTAGCGCAGCAGCGCCTCGCGCAGGCCGGTCGCCGAGTCCGCCGCCACGGCCAGGCGGTGCGGCAGGTGTGCGCGGCCCGTGGCGGCGGTGAAGCAGTAGTCGGCCAGATCGTCCCCGGCCTGATCGCCGTCGGCCTGGCCGCCGTCGAGGAACGCGGCGAGCCGGTCATGGTGGCGGCCCGCCAGCGCGCGCAGCGCGGACGGCGTCCTGGCCGTCAGGGTCAGCAGATGCGCGCCGCCGGACTGCCGGCGCGGCCGGGGGAGTGGCGCGGGGGCCTCCTCCAGCACGACGTGCGCGTTGGTGCCGCCGATGCCGAACGCGCTGACGCCCGCCCGGCGGGGGCCCTGGCGGCCGACGAAGTCCCGCAGCCGGGTGTTGACGTAGAACGGGCTGTCCTCGAAGGGGATCGCCGGGTTCGGCTCCTCGAAGTTGAGGCTGGCGGGGATCTTCCCGTGGTGCAGCATCAGCGCCGTCTTGATGAGCCCCGCGACGCCGGCGACGGTGTTGAGGTGCCCGATGTTCGTCTTGACCGAGCCGATGGGGCAGAACTGCCGGTCGTCCGTGGTCTGCCGGAACGCCTGGGTGAGGGCGGCGATCTCGATCGGGTCGCCCAGCGTGGTCCCCGTGCCGTGGGCCTCGACGTATCCGATCGTGCCGGCCGGGACGTCGGCGAACTCCAGCGCGCCCGCGATCACCGCCGCCTGGGCGTCCACGCTGGGAGCCGTGTAACTCACCTTCGCGCTGGCGTCGTTGTTGACGAACGAGCCCCTGATGACGGCGTACACCCGGTCCCCGTCGCGCACCGCGTCGGTCAGCCGCTTCAGCACGACGAGCCCGAGTCCGTTGCTGAAGACCGTTCCCCCCGCGGAGCTGTCGAAGGCACGGCAGTGGCCGTCGCGCGAGAAGATCGCGTCGTCCACGTGGAGGTAGCCGGTCTTCTGGTACGGCTGGAGCGACACCCCGCCGGCCAGGGCGACGTCGGACTGGCCGGTCAGGATGGACTGGCAGGCGAGGTGGACGGCGACCAGCGACGTCGAGCAGGCCGTCTGGACGGTGATGGCCTCGCCCGAGAGGTTGAGCTTGTAGGAGACCCGGGTCGCCAGGTAGTCCTTGTCGTTCCCCACCAGGCCCTGGTAGCTCCGCAGCCGGGTCCCCGCGCGCGGCATCATCGTCAGGGCGTAGGTGGTGCTGGCCGAGCCGGCGTAGACCGAGACGCTGCCGCCGTGCCGGGTGAGGTCGTGGCCCGCGTCCTCCATCGCCTCCCAGGCGCATTCGAGGAACAGCCGGTGCTGCGGGTCCATCACCTCCGCCTCGGCGCGGGGGACGCCGAAGAAGCCGGCGTCGAACATGTCGATGTCCGGCACGATCCCGGCCGCGGGCACGAAGTCCGGGTGGGCCGGGTCGACGGGGAAGAACGCCGAGGGCTCCAGCTCCTCCGGCTCGAAGAACGAGATGGACTCCACGCCGTTGACCAGGTTGTCCCAGAACTCGCCCAGGTTCGCGGCCCCCGGGCACCGGATGGTCATACCGACGATGGCGATATCGGTCGGATTCACCTGCGCGTCCTCCTCGATTGCGTGTCCGGTCATGACCGCCCGCCCCGCCGCCGTGCCCGGACCGCGTCGGTCAGCTGCCTGCGGCGCGCCGCGCCCGCCCGGCTCCGTTCCACCTGGGCGGAGGGGCCGTCGTCGCCCTCGGCCAGGTGTGCGGCGAGGTCGTGGAGCGTCGGCTTCTGGAACAGCGTGGTGACGGGCAGCGTGACCCCGAACTCCGCGCAGATCAGCTGGTGGGCCCTGAGCAGCGTGAGCGAGGTGCCGCCCAGGTCGAAGAAGTTGTCGTGCAGGCCGACCCGTTCGACGCCGAGCACCTCGCCCCAGATGTCGGCCAGCCGCGTCTCGATCCGGGTGCCGGGGGAGACGAAGTCCCCCTCCAGCCTGGGGCGTTCGGCCGCGGGCTCGGGGAGTGCCCGGCGGTCCACCTTGCCGTTCGGGTTGCGCGGCAGGGCGGCCAGCGTGACGAACAGCGACGGCACCAGGTGCTCGGGCAGCCGCGACCGCAGGTGGCTGCGGAGCGCCGTCGCGGTGGGCTCGGCGCCCGCCGCGGGCACCACGTAGGCGACGACGCGGGCCGCTCCGGTGGCGTCGGCACGGCCGACCACGGCGGCGGCCACGACCGCGTCGTGGCGTTCGAGCTCGGCCTCGATCTCCCCGGGCTCGATGCGGAAGCCCCGCACCTTGATCTGGTCGTCGGCCCTGCCCAGGTGCTCCAGGTCGCCACCGGCCCGGTGGCGGACGACGTCCCCCGTGCGGTACATGCGCGCGCCGGGCTCGGCGGCGAAGGGGTCGGGGACGAACCGCTCGGCCGTCAGCCCCGGCCGGTTCCGGTAGCCCCGCGACAGGGACGGGCCGCTGAGATACAGCTCCCCGGGCACGCCGAACGGCACGGGGGCGAGGTCGCGGCCCAGCACATGGACGCGCGTCCCGGCCAGCGGCCGGCCGACCAGCGTCGTCCTGCCCGTCTCCGCCGCCCCGTTCCCGTCCCCTGCCTCCCCGGCGGGGACGGGGTAGGCGGTGGCGATGCCGGACAGCTCGGTGTGCCCGAGCATGTTGAGGAACGACGCGCCCGTGGGCAGCCTGCCGAGCCACCGCTCGGGCAGCCCGGACGGCATCGGCTCGCTCGCCGCCATCAGCAGGCGGAAGGTCTCCAGCCGCCCGGCCGCCCGCTCCTCCTCCAGGGCGTCGGCGCAGTGCTGCCAGTACGAGGGGTTGGCCGACATCACCGTCGCGCCCTGCCGCCGCGCGAAGTCGAACAGCGCGGGCACGTCGGCGATGTACTCCGCCGGTGCGAGCACGACCGTGGCGCCGTGGCACAGCGGCACGAACAGCTGCCGCATCGAGGCCGCGAAGGCGAACGACTGCACGACCAGCTGCCGGTCCCCGGGCCGCAGCCCGAACTCGGCCTGGAGCGTTCGCACCTGAGCCATGAGCCCCGCCTGCGTGACCTGAACGCCCTTGGGCCGCCCCGTCGTTCCCGAGGTGTACAGCACGCAGGCGAGCGCTCCGGGCGCCGGGCCGTGTCCGGTGAGCACAGGCGGGGGCGGGCCGCCCCCGTCGCCATCGGACGGGCCGCACACCGCCACCTCACCGGCGAGCCCGGGGACCTTCGCGCCGTCGGTGACGACGAGCGCCACGGCGGCGTCGCGGAGCATGAACTCCAAGCGGGCCACGGGGTAGGCCGGGTCGAGCGGCAGGTAGGCGGCCCCCGCCCGGCCCGCGGCGAGCAGCGCCACCACGTAGTCGATGCCGGGCGGCAGCAGCAGGGCGACGACGGACTCCGGCCGCGCCCCGAGCGCGCGGAAGCGGGCGGCGAGCCGTGTGACCCGCTCGTCGAGTTCCCGGTAGCTCAGCGTGGTCTGGCCGTCGGTGACGGCCACGGCGGCCGGGGCGCGCGCCGCCTGCGCGGCGATCATCTCGTGGACCGTCAGGCCGGGTACCGGGACCGGGGCGGGACGGGGGGCGAGCGAGCGTTCCTCGTCCGCGGTGCGCAGCGGCAGACCCGCCACGGGACGGTCCGGGGCGGCGGTCACCTCGCCCAGCAGGATCTCGAAGTGCTCGGCGAGGCGCGCGACGGTGGCCTCGTCGAACAGGGCGGTGCTCCAGGACCACTGGCAGGCGAGGCCGTCGTCCGTCTCCGCCACGGCGAGGGCGAGGTCGAACTGGGTGACCCGCCGCTCCACCCCCACCGACGTCACCGGCAGGCCCCCGAGCCGCCCGCGCACGCCCGGCATGCCGAGCGCCATCGCGCCGAGCCCGCCGCCCGCCGGGGCGGCGTGGTAGGTGAACGTCGTCTGGAACACGGGGGACTGGCTCGCGTCGCGCGGCACCCCGAGCCGCTCCACCATCAGCGAGAAGGGGTACTCCTGGTGCTCGGCCGCGCCCAGCACCTCGTCCCTGACCCGCCGGACCACCTCGGTGAACGCCGGCCGCCCGGCGAAACGGGCCCGGACCGGCACGGTGTTGGACACGTAGCCGACGAGGCCGGAGAACGCCGCCCTGCCGCGTCCCGCCATGGGCACGCCGACGAGGATGTCCTCGTCGGCGGAGTAGCGGTGCAGCAGCACCTGGTAGGCGGCCAGCAGCACCGTGAAGGGCGTCGTCCCCTCGGCCGCGGCGAGCCGGGCCACGCGGGCCGCCGTGGCCGGGCCGAGGACGGCTTGGTGGGCGGCGCCCCGGTGCTGGCGCACGGCCGGCCGCGGCCGGTCGGTGGGCAGGCCCAGCACCGGAAGCGGCCCGGCCAGGCGGGCGCGCCAGTACTCCCACATCCGCTCCCCGGCGGGCCCGGCCAGCAGGCGGGCCTGCTCGTCGACGTGATCGAGCACGTCGGGGGCGGCGAGGGCGGCGGGCCTCGTGCCGGGCGTTTCGGAGCGGACCTCCTCGTAGCCCTCGCCGAGCTCCCGCAGGAGCAGCTCGAACGACCAGAAGTCGACGGCGATGTGGTGCGCCACCAGCAGCAGCACGTGCTCCCCGGGCGCCAGGGTGAACAGGCGGACCCGCACCACCGGGTCCCAGTCCAGGTCGAAGCCGCGTGCGGCCTCCTCGGCGAGCCTGTCCTCCAGCGCGTCCGCTTCGACGCCGGTCTCGTGGCGGAACCAGTCGTCCACGGCGTCGTGCCGCACCTGCACCGGCGAACCGCCGACGGTGGAGTACGTGGTCCGCAGAACGGCGTGCCGCTCGACGAGGCGCCCGAAGGCCACGCGCAGCGCGTCCGGATCCACCTCCGCCTCGATCCGCAGCGCGGTCGCCGCGTTGTAGGTGCCGTCGCCGCCCGCCATCTGGTGCAGGGTCCACATCGCGCGCTGGCCGGGGGAGAGCGGGTACGCGTCGGCCTCGTCGCGGTGGCCCGTGCCGGGCCCGGTGCCCTCGTCCCCCGGTTCCCCGGTGAGCGCGGCGAGCACCAGCCCGGTGAGCGCGGTGATGCCGTCCCCCCGCGGCACGGCGGACGGGGGCAGGACCACGCCGGTGTCCCGTTCGATCTGGTGGGCCAGTTCCAGGCCCGCCACCGAGTCCATGCCGTGCTCGGTCAGCGGGCGGTCCGGCCGGAGCGCGGCCGGGTCCACCCGGAGCAGCCGGGCGGCGAGCGCGTGCACGTACCGGGTGGCCAGCTCCGCGCGACGTTCCTCACCTGCGGCGAGCAACTCCCCGCGGCTGACGGCGGGCACGGCGGGGACGTCGGCGGCGCGCTCGTCCCACAGCAGCACGGGCAGCTCGCCGCCCAGCAGCCGCTCACGGCACAGCCGGCGCCGCACCTTGCCGCTGGTGGTGCGCGGCACACCGGCCGGCCGCACCAGGACGACGGCGTGCGCCTGGAGCGCGTGGTCCGCCGCGACGCGCTCGCGGACGGCGCGGGCCACCCCGGCGAGGTCCGCGTCCCCCGCGTGACGGCCCTCGACCTCCTGGACGATGACGAGCCGTTCCTCGTCGCCCTCCGTGACCGGGAACGCGGCGCAGGCGGCGGGCCGCACGGCGGGATGGGCACCGGCCGCGGTGAACTCGATGTCCTCCGGGTGGCAGGAGCGGCCCCTGATGATGATGAGGTCCTTCAGCCGCCCCGTCACGAACAGCTCACCGTTCTCGCCGAGGAAGCCGAGGTCGCCGGTGCGCAGGAACGGGCCCTCGCCGGTGGGCTCGACGCGCGCGGAGAACGTGCGGGCGGTGTCCTCCGGCCGGTTCCAGTAGCCGCGCGCCACGCTCGCGCCGGAGACCCACACCTCGCCGACGGTGCCCGACGGGGCCTCCCGCGACGTCTCGGGGTCCACGACCCGCAGCGACTGCCCCGCCACGGAGGTGCCGCAGCCCACCACGGTGTAGCCGTCGGGGGCGGGCACCACGCGGCCCCGCTCCAGCCGCGCGCGGTCCACCGAGGCGGTGACGGGCGGCGCGGACGGGTCGCCGCCGCTGACGATGAGCGTGGCCTCGGCCAGGCCGTAGCACGGGTAGAACGCCTCGGCGCGGAAGCCGCAGGGCGCGAAGTACTCGGCGAACCGGCGCATGGTCGCCGCGCGCACGGGCTCGGCCCCGCTGAACGCCACCGACCAGGCGCTGAGGTCGAGTTCGTCCCGCTGCTCGGGGGTGACGCGGCGGGTGGCGAGGTCGTAGGCGAAGTCGGGGCCGCCGCTGCTCGTCGCGCGGTCCTCGCTGATGGCCCGCAGCCAGCTGAGCGGGTCGCGGACGAAGGTCCGCGGCGCCATGAGGGTGATGGGAAACCCGCCGTACAGGGGCTGGAGCAGCCCGCCGATGAGGCCCATGTCGTGGTAGGGGGGCAGCCAGGAGACGCCGCGGCTTGCGGGCGTGTGGCCGAAGCACCGTTCGATGTGGGCCAGGTTGGCCATCAGGTTGCCGTGGGTCAGCACGACGCCCCGGGGGTCGCTGGTGGACCCGGAGGTGTACTGGAGCAGGGCGACCGTGTCCCCGTCCCGGCCGGAGGGCTCGGGAACGTCCCCCTCACCGGTGGCGATGTCGGCTGCGGCGTCGGCGGCGAGGATGTCGTCGACGAGGACGAGGGCGGTGCCCGGCACGGGCTGCTCGGGAGCGGCGGCCAGGTTCGTGGTCACGAGGACGGACGCGCGGGCGTCGCGGGCGACGGCCGCCAGCCGCCGCGCGGCGCGTTCCCCGTCGGGCGGGTACGCCGGCACCGCTATCAGCCCGGCCCCCCAGCAGCCGAACAGGCCGGCGAGGTAGCCGAGTCCGGGCGGGCAGAGCAGCAGGGCCCGCTCACCGGGCGCGAAGCGGTCGGCGAGGTGACGCGCGACGGCCCGCGCCCGCCGGGCCACCTCCGCGTAGTCGAGGGTCTCCCGACCGGCCTCGGCGCCCAGGAAGGCGTAGGCGTGCCGGTCCGGCTGGTGCCGCGCGCGCCAGCGCAGGACGTCCGGCAGCGTGGTGAGGGAGGCGGGGCGGGACGTCGTCACTGGTCGACCCTTCTGGCCAGAGGTCGCGTGGGACTGGTCGGTTGCTGCTCGAACGCGAAGGAGACGCCCTCCGACCTGGCTCTGGCCATCTCGGCGTGGACGAGTTCCGCGATGCCCTTCTCGTCGAGCCAGGCGTCGTCGTAGCAGGTGGTGAGGTAGTTGCGGGCGCCGTCCGCGACCACGGCCACCGGCCGGCGCGCGTGGCGCAGGCCGTCCTCCCGCTGCGCGAGGTAGGCGGAGAGCACGGCGCCTCCCGAGCCGCCGATCCGCAGCCCGGTGTCCTCGCTGAGCATGCGGCAGCAGGCGAACGCCTCGACGTCGCGAACGCGGACCGCGAGGTCGTAGTGGCCGGGCCGCAGCAGCGAGGACCGCCGGGTGGCGCCGATCCCGGTGAGCAGGTGGGCGTGCGCCCGGTCGCCGGTCGCCAGCGAGCCCTGCACGTCGACGGCCAGGACGCGCAGGCCGGAGGTCCGCGCCCGCAGACCCTCGCTGACCCCGGCGAGGGTCCCGCCGGTGCTGACGGCGACGAGGACCGCGTCGACCTCGCCGCCCGTCTGCTCGGCCAGTTCGGCGGCGGTGACGCGGCGGTGGACGGCGGGGCCCGCCGGGCTGTGGTACTGGTCGGTCCACCGCAACACGGGGTCGGCGGCGCGCAGTTCGGCCACCTTGGCCAGCCGGGTCAGGAGGTAGCCGTCGTGCGCGTCGCGCTCGGTGACCTCATGGACCTCGGCACCGTGGGAGCGCATCAACTCCTGGACGGTGGACGGCACCTTGGGATCGACGACCGCCAGGAACCGGCACCCCATCCGGGGCAGCAGGTGGGCGAGCGCCAGGCCGAGGTTCCCCGAGGTGGACTCCACCACCCGGCTCCCGGGCGTGAGCGGCAGGCGCTCGGACAAGGCGGCCAGCAGCCCGAGGGCGGTGCGGTACTTGATCGAACCGGTCGGGTTCTCCTGTTCCAGCTTCAGCCACAGGCGCCGGGTGCCGCCCGTGTGCCGCACCAGCAGGGGCCGCAGGGGCGTCACGGTCCTGGCCCCGGCGATCAGGGCCTCGGGTGACGGGTCCACGGGCCGGTCCGACGGGCCACCGGTGGGGCGGCTCATCGTCGTTCCCTTCCCGCGGCGCACGCGTCGTCGCGCGTCCGGGCCGTCATGACGGCCGGGGGGCCCGGGCGGCCGGTCTCTGCCATGGTGCACTCGCCTCGTCTACGTGTCGGAAACCGCGGGGTACGAGGGCACGGAGGCGGAACGCCACGCATGCCAGAGCCTCGCGTAGGGGCCGTTGCCGCGCAGGAGTTCCTCGTGGCTGCCTGTCTCGCTGATCTCTCCGCCTTCGAGCATGACGACGCGGTCGGCCTCCTGCGCCGTGTGCAGCCGGTGCGCGATGGCGACCACGGTGCGGCCCTCCAGCACGGCCGCCAGCGACCGTTCGAGGCCGCGCGCGGCGCGCGGCTCCAGCAGAGAGGTCGCCTCGTCGAGCACGACGACGCGGGGGTCGGCGGTGAGCACCCGCGCCAGGGCCAGTTGCTGCGCCTCCTTGGGCGACAGGGGGTGGCCGCCCGCTCCGACCCGCGTGGCGATGCCCTCGGGCAGCGCGTCCGCCCAGGCGAGCGCGCCGACGGTGCGCAACGCCTCGCGCACCTCCTCGTCGTCCGCGCGTCCCGCGCCCGCGACCAGGGTGGCGTTCTCCCGCACCGTGGCCCGGAAGACGTGGCTCTCCTGCGTGACGAGCACGACGGACGCCGCCGCGTCCCCCTCGCGCAGCGCGGCGGTGTCGGCGCCGCCGAGCCGCACGGTCCCGGCGCGCGGCGTCTGGAGCCCGGCGACGAGCTGGGCGAGCGTGCTCTTTCCCGCGCCGCTGGGCCCGACCACCGCCACCCGTTCTCCCCGCGCGACCTCCAGGTCGACGCCGCGCAGCACGTCACCGCCCCGGCCGTACCCGAACCGCAGGCCGCGCAGCGACAGGGTGTCCCCGTCCGGCCGCACCGCTCGCGCCGCGGCGGGCGCCGGGCTCCCGGCGGGAACGGGCGTCTGCGCGGGAACGGGTGCCTGCGCGGGACCGGGCGTCTGGGCGCCGACGACCCGGCGCAGCGCCACCTCGGCGATCTGGAGCGCTTCGAGCAGCGAGGTGAGGAGGTCCACGGGGCCGGCGAGGAAGCGCGCGTACGCGGTCACGGCGACCACCTCGCCGGGCGAGGCGAGCCCGTGCGCGTGGAGGACGCCGCCCACCACGAGGACCGCCACCATGACCACCAGGTGGCCCAGTTCCAGGGCCGGGATCCACACGGTCCGCAGCCGCAGGGTGTACCGCTCGGCCGCGGCGATCTCCCGCACGTCCCGCTCGGCGCGCGCCACGCGCGTGGGCCCGAGGTCCAGCGCCTCGGCGGTGCGGATGCCCTCGACGGTCTCGTACACGCCGTCGTTGATCCGCGCCCAGGCCGCCATCACCCGGGTGTACCCGGCCGCGGCGCGGCGCAGGTACCAGCGGGTGGCGCCGATCACCAGGGGGAGCCCCAGCAGCACCACGGCCGTGAGCGCGGGGCTGACGAGCAGCATGGCCACGATGGTCGCGGGCGCCGTGACCGAGGCGACGAAGAAGTCGGGGCCCGCGAACCGGACCGTGTGCCCGAGGCCGTTGACGTCGCTCGTCGCGCGCGCCACGAGATCGCCGGTCCCGGCCCGCTCCACCGTGTGGAGCGGCAGCCTGACCATGCCCTCCATCAGGTCCTCGCGCACCCGCGACAAGACGTTCTCCGCCAGCACCGCCGACCGCCTGCTCGCCCACCAGGTGAGCGCCGTCTGGGCGAGCAGGCCCGCGACGAACAGCAGGGCGAGCCGGTCGATGAGGGAGTCGCTGGCCGTTCCCTCGCCGACCGCGTCCACGACCTCCCCGAGGACGCGCGGGCCGAGCAGTCCCGCCGCCGCGGCCAGCGCCTGGACCGCGACGAGCGTCAGCAGTGAGCGGCGGTGCCGGCGCGCCAGGCGGCGGGCGTAGCTCCGCGCCCGCTCCACCGAGGCGATCGGAAGGCCCCCTTCCCCGCTCATCCCGCCGCCCTCTCCACGGTGAGCCGGTAGTCCGGCTCGGTGGCGAGCAGCTCGCCGTGGTCGCCCTCCGCGCGGACCGAGCCGTCCACGAGGAACGCGACACGGTCGCACCGTTCGAGGATGAACGGGCTCGTGGTGACCGTGAGCGTGGTGCGTCCGGCCCTGACCTCGCGCAGCCCCTCGGCGACGAGGGCCTCCGTGTGCGCGTCCACGGCTCCGGCGGGCTCGTCGAGCAGCAGGATCTCGGGGTCCACGATCAGCGCCCTGGCCAGGGACAGACGTTGCCGCTGACCACCCGACAGCGACCTGCCCCGGTCGGTGATCCCGGTGTCCAGGCCCTCCGGCAGCATCGCGACCACGTCGGTCGCGGCGGTGCCCTCCAGGGCGTCGAGCGCGCTGACGCGGCCGCTGCTCCGGGGTGGTTCGAGCGTCTCGTGGAGCGTTCCGGAGAAGAGGAACGGTTCGGCGTCCACGGCGAGGATCCGCTCCCGCACGCCCGCGAGCGGCAGCTCGCGCAGCGGGACGCCGCCGAGCCGCACGTCCCCCGCGCGGTAGCCGCCCAGCCGCTCGACGACGCCGCGTGCGTCGGCCGCCGAGGCGCAGACGACGCCGGTGTGCGCGCCCGGCACCACGGTCAGTCCCGTGGCCACGTCGACCAGTTCCGAGCCCGGGGGCGGCATGGCCGCGCCGGGCCGCTCGGGCAGGTCGCGTTCGATGGACAGCATGGCGTGCACGCGCCGGGCGGCGACGAACCCCCGCACGAGCATGCCGGTCACCTCGGCGATGGTGGACAGCGGCAGGACGAGGAACGCGGCGTAGCCGTAGAGGGCGATGAGTTCGCCCGGGGTGAGGGAGCCGTCGGCCGCCTCCCGGGCCCCCAGCCACGTCACGAGCACGAGGAGCAGGCCGGGCAGCAGCACCTGGAGCGCGTCGAGGTGGGCCTGGATCCGCGCGGAGCGGACCCCGGCGTCGCGCAGGTCGCGCGAGGCGGAGCGGAACCGCTGGAGCGCGGCGCGTTCCCCTCCGATCCCCTTGAGCACCCGCAGCCCGGAGACGGTGTCGGCGGCCAGGGAGGTCACGTCGCCCAGCCGGTCCCTGGCCTGCCGCTGCCGAGACTCCAGCGGCCTGATGAGCAGCGTCGTCACGAGCAGCACCACCGGCACGCCGATCAGCACGACCAGCCCCAGCCGGGGGGAGAACGACAGCACCACCACGCCCACGACGGGCAGGGAGACCAGGGCGCCCGCGCCGCGCGCCGTGCGGTCGAAGGAGAAGCCGATCGCGGCGCTGTCGCCGCCCGTCAGCGCCATCACCTCGCCCGAGGCGATGCGCAGCCGCAGCGTGTCGCCCAGGCGCGCGACATGGCGGATCGTCAGCTGCTGCACCCGGAAGCCGGCCGTCAGCCGGTTCCACACGCTCATGCGGTGTCGCAGCACGCCACTTCCGGCGGCCACCAGCCCGAGGGCGGCGCAGGCGGCGACCCAGGCCGCGAAGGCGTCGGTGTCCCGTTCCACCAGGCCCACGTCGATCGCCCGCCCGGTGGCGACGGGGATCAGCGCGACGCAGCCCATGGAGACGACGCCGAGCGCCATCCCGGCCAGCAGCACCGGCGCCTGCCGCGCCGCCAACCAGGCGTAGAGGCGGGCGGGCGACCGCAGGTCGGGCCGGCCGAGATCGGCGAGGGGGTAGGCGGGCACCAGCGCCGGCCGGCGTCGGCGGCGCGGCTCAGTCGCTGTCGTCACGGCGCTGGTGCTCCTCGACGAGGCGGGCGGTCGCGGCGACCGTCGGGTCTTCGAAGAACCGCCGCAGCGGCAGGTCGAAGTCGTAGGCCAGCCGGAAGCGGAAGGCGAGCTGGGTGGCCAGGAGCGAGTCGCCGCCCAGGTCCGCGAAGAAGTCGTCGTGCGGCCCCACGTGGTCCGTGTCGAGGAGCTCCGCCCACGAGGCCGCGAGTTCGTGCTCCAGCGGGCTGGACGGGAGCGCGGCCGGACCCTCCCGGCGGGGCGCGGCGGCGGCCCCGGGGAGGGCCGCCTCGTCCACCTTGCCGTTGCGGTTGAGCGGGATCCTCGCGAGCGTCACGACGGCGGAGGGGACGTACGGCCGCGCCAGCGAGGCGCGGACGTGCGCCATGTACGCGGCGGGAGTTGCGTCGCTGCCGGGGTGTTCGACGACATACGCGGTCAGGCGGGCGGGCCCGGAGCCGTCCCGGCGCGCCGTGACCACGGCCTCGGCCACGCCGGGGTGGCGCACCAGCACGGCCTCGACCTCGGCGGGCTCGATCCGCACGCCGTTGATCTTGATCTGCCGGTCGCGCCGTCCCAGGTAGTGCAGCACGCCGTCGGGGTCGTGGTACCCGAGGTCGCCGGTGAGGTAGAGGCGACCACCGTCCGCGAACGGGTCGGGGACGAACGTGGTGGCGGTGGTGGTCGGGGCGCCGTGGTAGCCGCGCGCCGGGCCGGAGCCGGCGACGCACAACTGCCCCGTGGTGCCCGGCGGAACGGGACGCAGCCGGTCGTCGAGCACGTAGACGCGGTTGTTCCTCGTGGGCCGCCCGATGGGGCTGATGGCCGTGGTGCGCGCCCGCGAGAGGAGGTGGTGCGTCGCGTCGTCGGACAGCTCGGTGCTGCCGTAGGCGTTGGTGAGGGCGACGCCCGGCGCGGCCTGGCGCCAGCGGCGCGCCAGCCGCTCCGGCAGCGCCTCGCCCGTGGTGATCAGGTGCGTCAGCCGCGCGGGGACGGCCGCACCTGCCTCCAGCGCGTCCAGCATCCCGGACAGCAGGCTCGGCACGACCTCCGCGATCGTGGCGCCCGACTCGTCGAGCGCGCGCAGGAGTTCACCGGGGTGCCCGGCCCGCTCGTCGGGGATGACCGCGACGAGGCCGCCGGTGGCCAGGGCGGCGAAGGTCTGCCAGAACGCGATGACGAAGGTGAAGCGGGACGTGTGCGCGACCGTGCTGGCCGGGCCGAGCCCGAACGTCTCCACCTTGGCGTGCAGGTGGTTGGTCATCGCGGCGTGTTCGAGCATGACGGACTTGGGCCGGCCCGTGGAGCCGGACGTCGTCAGGATGACGGCCAGGCCGTGCGGATGGCGGGCGGGCAGCGCCCCGGGGGCACCGTCAGGGTCCTCACCGGTCGGGCTCTCGCCGGCCTCCGTGAGCAGCGGCGCGTTCAGCTCGCGCGCCGCGTCGCTGAGCGCGTCGTGGGTGGCCTCCGGCACCGGGCCCACCACCAGGACGGCCGAGGGCGCGAGCCGCCGCAGCACCTCGCCGGTGTGGGCGGCGGGCGCGTCGGGGTCGAGCGGCAGGTAGGCTCCGCCGGCCTTCAGGATGGCGATGACGGCCGTGATCAGGGGGATGCCACGGGTGCCGCAGAGCGCGACCAGCCGCTCGGGGCCGACTCCCCGGGCCACCAGGCGGCGGGCCAGGCGGTCCGCGTCGGCGGCCAGTTCGGCGTAGGTCAGGGACGTTCCACCGCACGTCACCGCCGTGGCCCGGGGGGAGCGGCGCGCCTGGGCCTCGAAGAGCCCGATCGCGTCGGCGACGTCGGCGGGATCCGTGGCCTCGGCCTCCGGCGTCCGGGTGGCGTTCCACTCGGTCACGAGCCGCCGCCGGTCCTCCTCGGCCAGCAGGTCGTCCCGGTCGTGGCGGGCGTGCGGATCGGCGATCAGACGCCCGGTGGCGGTCGCGTAGCAGCGGCCGATGACCGCGATCCGCTCCTCGGGCAGGCCGTTGCAGTTCAGCACGAGGTTCACCTCGCCGGTGCCGCTGTCCACCGCGAAGTCGGCGAGCAGCCCCAGCCCGGTGCGGTCGTGGAACACGCCCCCCTCGATGGCGATGCCGCCCTCCCGCGCGATCTCCCGGTAGACGTGGAAGTGGGTGAAGTTGAAGGCCGTGTCGAACAGCCCGCCGCCGCCGTGCTCCCGCCGCATGAGGGCGGCCGGATACCGGCGGTGGGGAAGCTGCGCCACCTCGTCCCGGAAGACGCGCGCCACCAGCCCCGCCCATGTGCCCGCGTCCGAGCCTGCGTCCGGGTCCGGGTCCGTGCCCGTGCCCGTGCCCGTGTCCGTGGCGAGCCGGAACGGCACGGTGTTGAGGAACTGGCCCACGACCCGCTCGCCGTCCTCCTCCTCGCAGCGGCCGTTGACCGTCACGCCGGTGAGAACGTCCTCCTGTCCCGTGACCGCGCTAAGGACCCGCAGGTGCACGGCGAGCAGGAGGCTCCTGACCGGCACGCCCAGCGACCGGGCCAGGGCGGCGAGCGCGGGCCCGGCGTCGGGGGGAAGCGCGACCCGCAGGGTCCTGTGGTCCGCTCCGGGGCCGGGCCCCGCCCCGCCGGGCGCCAGCGGGGCCGGGGCGGCGCCCTCCAGGTACGCGGCCCAGAAGCGGGCGGCCTCCTGGTCCGCCATGGCCGCGCGTTCCAGGGCGACGAACTCCCGGTAGGCGGACCGCAGTGGCTCGGGCGGTTCGCCCGCGCCCTCGGTGGTGGCCCGCTGGTAGCGCTGGAAGATCTCGGTGAGGAGGAGCGCCACGCTCCAGCCGTCGAAGACGGCCTCGTGCAGCGTGAAGGTCACCTGGCAGACGTCGTCGGTCAGGACGTGGGCCGCCACGCGGAGGAACGGGGGCACGCCCCAGTCGAAGCGGTGCTCCTTCTCGGCCTCGATGTACGCGGTGACGGCCTCCTCCCGCCGCTCGGCGCTCAGCTCGCGCAGGTCGGTGACGCGCAGCGGGATCCTCGCCGAACGGTGGACGAGCTGAAGGGGCTCGGTGAACCGCGCGAGGTCGAAGGAGGTGCGCAGGACGGGGTGCCGCTCGGTCACCTCGGCGAGTGCGCGGCGCAGCGCGTCCTCGTGCAGCGCGGCGCGCAGCCGGACGGACCTGACGTTGTGGAAGACGGGCGGGCCCTCGCCGGACTCGGCCTCGAACACGGTCCCGGTCTGCATCGCGGCCAGCGGGTACGCGTCCTCGACCTCGCCGGGTATCCGGTCGCGCTCGGCGGCGTCGACCATCGCGAAGGGGGCGTGCGCGAGCGGCCCGGCGGGGCGTTCCCGCTCGCGCAGCACCTCGCCGAGCGCCCGGATGGTGGGGCGCTCGACCAGCTCACGCACCGAGAAGTCCAGGCCGCACCGGGCCGCCCGGGAGCGGAGCTGGATGCTGCGGATCGAGTCGCCGCCCAGGGAGAAGTAGTTGTCGTCGATGCCGACGCGGTCCACCCCCAGCACGGCGGCCCAGACGGTGGCGAGTATCTCCTCACGCTCGGTGCGGGGTGGGGCGTAGCGGGAGGACATGCTCGGCCGCCCGGCGTCGGGGGCGGGCAGCGCGGCCCGGTCCACCTTGCCGCTGGGCGTGGTCGGAAGCGCGGCGATATCGGCGAAGACGGCGGGGATCATGAAGTCGGGGAGGTGACCGGCGAGGAACGCGCGGAACTCGTCGGTGGTCGGCGACCCGTCGCCACCGGCCGGGACGCAGTACGCGACGAGGTAGGTGCCCGAGCCGCCGTCGTCGCGGGCCGTGACGGCGGCCTCGCGGACGCGGGGGTGGCGCCGCAGCGCGGCCTCGACCTCGCCCGGTTCGACGCGGAACCCGCGCACCTTGACCTGGTCGTCCATGCGGCCGAGGAACTCCACGGCGCCGTCGGCACGGAACCTGCCCCGGTCCCCCGTCCGGTACAGCCGGGCGCCGGGAGCGCCCGCGAAGGGGTCGGGGACGAACCGTTCGGCCGTGGTCCCGGGCCGGGAGAGGTAGCCGCGCGCCTGGCCGGCGCCGCCGAGGCAGATCTCGCCGGGCACGCCGACGCCCACCGGACGCAGCCATCCATCGAGGACGCGGAGCGAGGCACCGGGCAGCGGCGAGCCGATGACGGGCTGTCCGGGCGTGGCGGCGATCTCGCAACCGGAGGCGTTCACCGTGCACTCGGTCGGGCCGTAGAAGTTGTAGGCCCGGGTCCCCGGGGTCGCGCGCAGCCGCTCCCACAGCTCCCCGGGGAGGGCCTCGCCCGCGACGAGGAGCAGGGCGGGCACGTGGCCCCGGCCGTCCAGCAGCCCCGCGTCCGCCAGCGCCGTCAGCTGGGTCGGGGTGCAGTGGAGCACGTCGACACGCTCGGCGGCCACGTACCGGGCCAACTGCCGCTGGTCGCGCCGGGTCTCCTCGGGGACCAGGTGCAGTTGGTGGCCCTCCAGGAGCAGCAGGAGCGCCGCCACCGAGGCGTCGAAGGCCAGCGGCGCGTTGAGCAACCCGGCGAGCGGCGGGTCCGTCTCGCCGAGCGGGACGGCCTGGCGCATGGACCGGTGGAACCAGTCGAGGGAGCGGTGTTCCACCATGACGCCCTTGGGCGTGCCGGTCGACCCCGACGTGTAGATGACGTACGCCAGATCGCTCCCGTCCACGGCGACGGCCACGCCGCCGGCGCCGGGGGGCGGGCCGGCCCCGCGAGCCGGCCGTTCGAACTGATCTCGCCGGAGGACCGGGAACGGCTTCCCGCCTCGGTGCGGGACGCCTACCCGCTGTCGGCCACCCAAGCGGGCAGTCTCTTCGACACCGAGT
>NZ_LAVK01000140.1 GCF_001083795.1 Streptomyces sp. SBT349 | reverse complement strand
CCGTCCGGGGGCGCGGCGCCCGCCCTGGCGGCGCCCTCTCCCCCACCGAGCACTCCTCTCGCTACAGTCCGTCGCGACCCCGTGTGGCACCACGCGGCGGCACGCGACGAGGACGCGGAGGCTCCCATGACGCGCGAGTCCGAATCAGGGCGACCGATCCACCCCGTCTACGGCCCCGGCGCACTCGACGGCTGGGACCCGCGCGAGAAGCTGGGCGAGCCGGGCGCGTATCCGTTCACGCGGGGCGTGTACCCCTCCATGTACACCGGTCGTCCCTGGACCGTCCGCCAGTACGCGGGCTTCGGCACCGCCGCCGAGTCCAACGCCCGCTACCGGCGGCTCATCGCGAGCGGCTCCACCGGCCTGTCCGTCGCCTTCGACCTCCCCACCCAGATGGGTCACGACTCCGACGCCCCGATCGCGCACGGCGAGGTCGGCAAGGTCGGGGTGGCGATCGACTCGATCGACGACATGCGCGTCCTCTTCGACGGCATTCCCCTGGACCGGGTCTCCACCTCCATGACGATCAACGCGCCCGCCGCGCCGCTGCTCCTGCTCTACCAACTCGTCGCGGAGGAGCGGGGGATCGCCCCGGGGAAGCTGACCGGCACCATTCAGAACGACGTGCTCAAGGAGTACATCGCCCGCGGCACCTACATCTTTCCGCCGGAGCCCTCGCTGCGCCTGGTCGCCGACATCTTCCGTTACTGCGCGGCGGAGATCCCGCAGTGGAACACGATCTCGATCTCCGGCTATCACATGGCGGAGGCGGGCGCGACGCCGGCGCAGGAGATCGCGTTCACTCTGGCCGACGCAATCGCCTATGTCCGCACGGCCGTCGCCGCCGGAATGGCGGTGGACGACTTCGCCCCCCGGCTCTCCTTCTTCCTGGTCGCCAGGACCACGCTGCTGGAGGAGGTCGCCAAGTTCCGCGCGGCCCGGCGCGTGTGGGCGCGGGTGATGCGCGAGGAGTTCGGCGCGCGCGACCCCAAGTCACTGATGCTCCGCTTCCACACGCAGACCGCGGGGGTGCAGCTCACCGCCCAGCAGCCCGAGGTCAACCTGGTGCGCGTCGCCGTCCAGGCGCTCGGCGCCGTCCTGGGCGGCACGCAGTCCCTCCACACCAACGCCTACGACGAGGCGATCGCGCTGCCCACCGACAGGTCCGCCAGACTGGCGCTGCGCACCCAGCAGGTGCTCGCCCATGAGACCGATGTCACGGCGACCGTCGACCCGTTCGCCGGCAGTTACGTCGTCGAGTCCATGACCGACGACCTGGAGGCGGCCGTGCTCGATCTGATGCGGCAGGTGGAGGACCGGGGCGGCGCCGTCGCCGCGATCGAGCAGGGCTTCCAGAAGGCGGAGATCGAACGCAGCGCGTACCGCGTCACCCGCGAGACGGAGGCGGGGGAGCGGGTGGTGGTCGGCGTCAACCGCTTCCGCCTCGACGAGGAGGAGCCCTACGAGCCGCTGCGCGTGGACCCGGCGATCGAGGAGCGGCAGGCGGCCCGGCTGGCGCGGCTGCGCGCCGAACGCGACGGCGGCGCGGTGGCCGCGGCGCTGGCCGCGCTGGGGGCGGCGGCCCGGAGCGGGACGGGGCAAGGGCATGGGACGGACAATGTGCTCTACCCCATGCGGGACGCGCTCCGGGCGCGGGCCACGGTGGGTGAGGTGTGCGCTACCCTGCGTGACGTGTGGGGGGCGTACGAACCCGCCGAGTCCTTCTGAGGCCCGCTCGTCATGAGCATCCCCCGGAGGATGAACGGGGTCCGACGGCCGGGGGGTATTCCTGTGAACTTCCCCTAATCCCCAGCTGAAGAGGGTCCAGGGACGGGTGAGTTGGTTTTAGCGTGTCATGCTGTTAACTGTTTGTTGTGACTGAGTTGGCCCGGCACTCGATACCGCTGCCTAATGTTCAATCCGTGCCCGTTTCATCCCCCACCCCACTCCGTGTGGCAGTGCTGGCGGATTCCGACACCCGGTGGAAGTGGGGCGCGCTCACCGCGCGCCGGATCGCTCCCGAGTCGACCGTCCACGGCTATCTGCTCTGGGGAAGGGCGACGCCGACCGAGCGTCAGCTGGAGGAGATCGGGGCGGACGCCGACGAGCTGAGCGAGGTCAGCGCGGCCGACTTCCTGGCCGAGCTCGGCGAACGCGCCCACGACGGCGGCCGCGAGCCGTTCGACGTCCTCGTCCTCGCCTGCGTCGGGGGCACCATCCAGGCGATGCTGCACGGCCTCGCGCGGGCCTGGCGCACCGCCGACCGGCGCCCCGTCGTCGTCACCGGCTATGTCGGCGTGGTCTACGAGAAGCTGCCCGACGGGCTGCTGCTGCGGCACGGCGCCGACCTGATCCTGGCCAACAGCCGCTACGACGCCAAGCGCTTCCGCGCCGTCTACGACGGCGTGCGCGCCGACAGCGCGGCCGTGACCGAGTGCGCGCTGCCGTTCCTCGACGGCCGCCCCTACGACCCGGAGCCCGCCCGCCGCGGCGAGCGCCCGTTCCGCGTCGTCTTCGCGGTGCAGCCCTCGGTGCCCGCCAGCCGCAAGGACCGCTCCTACCTGCTCGACCGCGCGATGGAGCACGCCAGACGGTTCCCCGATCGCGAGGTCATCCTCAAGCTCCGCAGCAAGCCGAGCGAGCACACCACCCACATCGAGGAGCTGCCCTACCAGCGCCTCGCCGAGCGGGCCAAGGAGGAGCAGCCCCCCAACTTCCGCCTCGCCTACGGGAACATGGGCGAGATCCTGGACGAGACGGACCTGCTGGTCACCGTGAGCTCGACGGCGGCCCTGGAGTCGCTGCACCGCCACATCCCCACCGTGGTCCTCTCCGACCTCGGCATCCGCGAGCAGCTGGGCAACCACTACTTCATCGGCTCCGGCTGCTTCGCCTCCTGGGACGAGCTCGACGCCGGGTACCTGCCCAGGCCCGAGCCCGAGTGGCTGGCCGAGCAGGGCATCGCCACCCCGCACGAGCACTCCTTCGCCACCGCCCGCGGCCGCCTCGCCGGGCTGCTCGACCAGCGCAGCCAGGCCGGACTGCTGCCGCTCGCCCCCTACTACACGGTGCGCACCGCCCCCGGATACCTGCCGGGCGTCCTCGCCCGGCACGGCCTCGACGCCAAGGGCGAGCCGAAGGAGGGTCACCAGGCCACCGGCGGGACGCAGGCGGGCATGCGCGCCGCCTCCCGCCGCCTCCTGCGCCGCACGGCACGCGGCGCCTACCGCGCGGGCGTCCAGCGCGTCGCCCCGCTGATCCGCCGTTGGGGGCAGTTGTGACATTGCCGACATTCCTGACATGGGGTGGGGGTCCCGTGAAACGGTCACCGACGGGCGGACCAATAACTGAACGAACCGACCAGGAAACGAAGGCGTGACGATGAGCACTGTTCTGGCTGTGATCCCCGCCCGCGGGGGCTCCAAGGGGGTGCCCGGCAAGAACCTCGCGCCGGTCGGGGACGCTCCCCTGGTCACCCGCGCGGTTCGCGAGTGCCGGGCCGCCCGCCTGCTCACCTCCGTCGTCGTCTCCACCGACGACCCCGGCATCGCCGCGGCGGCGCACGCCGCGGGCGCCGAGGTCATCGAGCGCCCCGACGAGCTCGCCGGCGACACCGCCACCAGCGAGGCCGCCGTCCTGCACGCCATGGGCGTCTACGAGGAGCGGCACGGCGTCGCCGTGGACGTGGTCCTGCTCATCCAGTGCACGAGCCCCTTCCTCACCCGCGAGGAGATCAACGGCGTCTCGGCCGCCGTGCTCGACGGCGCCGACACGGCGCTGACCGTCGCCCCCTTCCACGGCTACGTCTGGCGCGAGGGCGCCCCCACCGGCGGGCACGGCGTCAATCACGACAAGGCGTACCGCCCCCGCCGCCAGGACCGGCCGCAGGACCTGCTGGAGACCGGCGCCGCCTACGCCATGCGCGCCGAGGGCTTCCGCGCCGAACGGCACCGCTTCTTCGGCCGCACCGAGCTCGTGCGCTGCGACCCGGCGCGCGTCCTGGAGATCGACGACCCGCACGACCTCGCGCGCGCCCGCGCGCTCGCCCCGCTGCTCGACGGCGGCAACACCGGGCTGAGCAGCTGGCCGTTGCCCGACTACCTGCCCACCCGCGCCGACGTCGACGCGGTGGTGCTCGACTTCGACGGCACCCAGACCGACGACAGGGTGCTCGTCGACTCCGAAGGACGGGAGCTCGTCGCCGTGCACCGCGGTGACGGACTCGGCATCGCCGCGCTGCGTCGCGCGGGACTGCCCCTGCTGATCCTGTCCACGGAGGAGAATCCGGTCGTCGCCGCACGGGCGCGCAAGCTGCGCATCCCCGTGCTGCACGGCATCGACCGGAAGGACCTCGCCCTCAAGCAGTGGTGCGAGGAACAAGGAATCGCGCCGGAGCGCGTGCTCTACGCGGGCAACGACGTCAACGACCTGCCCTGCTTCGACCTTGTCGGCTGGCCGGTCGCTGTCGCCAGCGCCCACGACATCGTGCGTGGCGCCGCCCGCGCGGTCACCTCCGCGCCAGGTGGCGCAGGCGCGATCCGCGAGATCGCCTCGTGGATCCTCGGAAAGGAACTGACAGCATCATGACCCCTGGCAACCGCCTTCGTACCTTCGGAGACCGTGTCGTGGGCAACGGCCGGCCTGTGTACATCACCGGCGAGATCGGCATCAACCACAACGGCGATCTCGAGAACGCCTTCGCGCTCATCGACGCCGCCGTCGAAGCCGGCTGTGACGCCGTGAAGTTCCAGAAGCGGACGCCGGAGATCTGCACTCCGCGCGACCAGTGGGACATCGAGCGGGACACCCCCTGGGGCCGGATGACCTACATCGACTACCGGCACCGCGTCGAGTTCGGCGAGGAGGAGTACCGGGCGATCGACGAGTACTGCACCAAGCGCGGCATCCACTGGTTCGCCTCCCCGTGGGACACCGAGGCCGTCGCGTTCCTGGAGCGTTTCAACGTTCCGGCCCACAAGGTCGCCTCCGCCTCGCTCACGGACGACGAGCTGCTCCGCGCCCTGCGCGGCACCGGCAAGACGGTCATCCTGTCCACCGGCATGTCCACGCCCCAGCAGATCCGGCACGCGGTCGAGGTGCTCGGCAGCGAGAACATCCTGCTCTGCCACGCCACCTCCACCTACCCGGCCAAGGCCGAGGAGCTCAACCTGCGGGTGATCCACACCCTCCAGGCCGAGTACCCCAACGTGCCGATCGGCTACTCGGGCCACGAGACCGGCCTCCAGACCACGCTGGCCGCCGTCGCCCTCGGCGCCACCTTCGTCGAGCGCCACATCACCCTGGACCGCGCGATGTGGGGCTCCGACCAGGCCGCCTCGGTCGAGCCGCAGGGCCTCCAGCGCCTGGTCCGGGACATCCGGATCATCGAGGAGTCCCTCGGCGACGGCGTCAAGAGGGTGTACGAGAGCGAGCTCGGCCCGATGAAGAAGCTGCGCCGCGTCAAGGGCGTCATCGCCGAGGGCAACGCGCCCGCCACCGTCTGAGCCCGCGACGCCGAGCACACACCGCGAACGAACGGGACGGGACGGAAGCGACGCATGAGTGACCCACGGGCGCAGACGCTGGCGTTCTGCGAGAGCCCGGTCCAGCTGCTCAACACGCTGGAGTGGGCGCACGCCTCGGGCCCCGGCACCTTCACCGTGATCATCCTTCCGCCCAACGACCCCACCAGCAGGGGCCAGCTGCGCCGCATGGCGCAGCTGGCCCGCGACTCCGGCTGCCGCGTGCTGTGGCGGGAGGCCAGGGGCGGCGCGGTCACCCCCTCGCGGGCCCTGGCCGCGCTGGCGGGCCCGCTGCGCCGCGCCGGGCGGCTGGTGATCGGCGACCCGTTTTCGCACTACCTGCAACTGCTGCTGTCCATGGCCGGCCGCTGCGACATCGTCGTCGTGGACGACGGCACCGCGACCATGGAGTTCACGGCCCAGCTCTCCCGAGGGGAGCGGCTGGTGCGCTGGCACCGGCCGAGGGCCCGCGGCCCGCGGTCGGTGCTCTTCGCGCCGGTCGCGCGCCGGGCCGTGCGCCGGCTCTCGCCGACCGCCGGGCGCACCGTCGAGGTGTTCACGGTCATGCCCGTCCAGCCCATGACCGGCGTCACCGTCTCCGCCAACACCTTCGCCTGGGCCCGTTCCCACTTCCCGCCGCCCCGGCTCACCGGGCGCGCCGACCTGGTCGGCACCTCGCTGGTCGAGACCGGAGTGCTCCACGAGGACCGCTACATCGCGGCCGTCGGCGAGCTGGTGCGGGAGCACGACATCACGCGGTACTTCGCGCACCGCAAGGAGAGCGGCGAGAAGCTGCGCCGCCTCACCCGCGAGGCGGGGGTGGAGATCGTCCGCCCCGACCTCCCGCTGGAGCTGGTCGCCCGGCGCGGCCCGATCGGCTCCAAGATCCTGAGCTTCCCCTCCACGGTCGTCCACACCCTGCCGCTGGTGCTGGCCGACACCGAGGCGGAGGTCGTGGTCTGCGACGTCGCCGAGACCTGGTTCACCGATCGCGTCACCGATCGCGCCAGCGGCTTCCTCTCCCAGGTCACCAGCACGGCCCGCGGCGCCCAGGGGCTCCCGTCCCGGCCCGGCACCAGCCAGTGACCCCCGGCGGGACGGCGCGGTGGTGAGACGGCACGGCGGTGAGACGAAGATCACGCCGGCGCACGCCTGTCGCAGTTGAGGCGAAATAGGCTCTCATACCCAACCGCGCGCCTCCTTATGCGGGCGCGCTCTCCTTCTCTGGTATGAACTTTGCTTGATCAGCGGGCGGTTGACCCCGAAACAGGGCTAACCTCGTCACATGAGTGCTCTGCCGTCCCCCGAGTCCGGTCCCACGTCACGCATGGACGACGCGCTGCGGGCCGAGCTCATCGCCTTCCGCCGGGATCTCCACATGCATCCCGAACTGGGGAACCAGGAAGTGCGCACGACGGCCGTACTCAAGGAGCGCCTGGAGCTCGCCGGGCTCGCCCCCCGCGTTCTCGACAGCGGCACCGGGCTGGTCTGCGACGTGCGCCCGCCGGGGACGGAGGGGCAGCCGCTCCTGGGCCTGCGCGCCGACATCGACGCGCTGCCCATCGCCGACACCAAGACCGTCCCCTACCGCTCCACGGTGCCCGGCCGCGCGCACGCCTGCGGCCACGACGTGCACACCTCGGTCGTGCTCGGCGCCGGCCTCGTGCTGGCGCGGCTGGCCGCCGAGGGCCGCCTGACGCGGCCGGTGCGGCTGCTGTTCCAGCCCGCCGAGGAGATCATGGCGAGCGGCGCGGCGGACGCCATCGAGTCGGGCGTCCTGGAGGGCGTCGGCCGGATGCTCGCCCTGCACTGCGACCCCAAGCTGGACGCCGGACTGCTGGGCACCCGCGTCGGCGCCATCACCTCCGCGGGCGACCTGGTCGAGGTCACCCTGTCCGGGCCCGGCGGCCACACCGCCCGACCGCACCTGACGACCGACCTGGTCACCGCGGCGGCCAGGGTCGCCACCGAGGTGCCCGCGCTGCTCGCCCGCCGCGTCGACACCCGCGCGGGCATGGCGATCACCTGGGGCCGGCTGAACACGGGCCACGCCGCCAACGTGATCCCGCAGACCGCCGAGCTGTCCGGCACCATGCGCTGCCTCGACATCGGCGCCTGGCACGACGCCCCGGATCTCGTGCACGCCGCGGTGGACGAGGTCGCCGCGCTCTACCGGGCCAAGTCCGAGATCAAGTACATCCGCGGCGTCCCCCCGGTCGTGAACGACGCGGAGTCCACCGCCGTCCTCGCCGACGCCATGGCGGCCCGCTTCGGCGCCGACTCCGTCGTCGAGACCGAGCAGAGCCTCGGGGGCGAGGACTTCTCCTGGTACCTCCAGCACGTTCCCGGCGCCATGGCGCGCCTCGGCGTCCGCTCCCCGAGCGAGTCCTCCGCCGCCCCGCGCGACATCCACCAGGGCGACTTCGACGTGGACGAGCACGCGATCACCGTCGGTGTCGATCTCCTCGCCACCGCGGCGCTGAGAAGCTGATGCGGTGTTGCCTCCATGTTGCGTTCACACCGATCTGATAACGGGAAGAATCCTGGGCCACTAGGCCGGTCTACGCGCGTTACGATTCGGCCAACAGCGCCGTAAGAGGCGCTTTCGACGGAAGGAATCGTCCTCTTGCGCCGCGTATCCAGGCTTGCAGCAACGGTCGCCGTCTCGGCCGTCCTGGCGCTCACGGCGAGCGCCTGTGGTGAGAGCTCCACGGAGTCCAACGAGAACGAGGAGTCGGGCGAGCTGGGCGTCGGCATCGCCTTCGACGTCGGCGGTCGCAACGACCACTCGTTCAACGAGGCCGCCGCCCGCGGCGGTGACCGCGCCGAGGAGGAGCTCGGGGTCAGCATCGACTACCAGACGGCGCGCAACGGCGAGACCGACGCCGACCGCGTGCAGCGCCTCACCTCCCTCGCCCAGGAGGGGTACAACCCGGTGATCGGCGTGGGCTACCTCTACGGGAACGCGATCACCGAGGTCGCCGCCGACTTCCCCGACACCACCTTCGGCGTGGTGGACTCCGTGCCCGAGGGCGACAACACCTACGGCATGACCTTCGCCGAGCACGAGGGCTCCTACCTCGCCGGCGTCGCCGCCGCCCTGACCACCCAGACCGGCTCGGTCGGCTTCATCGGCGGCGTCGAGAACCCGCTGATCCAGAAGTTCGAGGCGGGCTTCGTGCAGGGTGTCGAGGAGACCGACCCCGAGATCACCGTCGACGTGAACTACCTGTACCGCGACGACGACCGCGGCTTCAACGACCCGGCCCGCGCCGCCGAGCAGGCGGACGGCATGCTCGGCCGTGACGTGGACGTCATCTACACCGCGGCCGGCTCCTCGGGGCAGGGCTCGATCGAGCAGATCGCGGGCGTCGAGGGCGCCTGGGCGATCGGCGTGGACTCCGACCAGTACCAGCAGCCGGGTCTCGCCGAGTACCAGAACTCGATCCTCACCTCCGTGGTCAAGGGCGTGGACGTCGCCGTCTACGACCTCATCGAGAGCGTGGTCAACGAGGAGCCGCTGACCGGCCACCACGAGTACACGCTGGCCGAGGGCGGCGTCTCGCTCGCCACCTCGGGCGGCTTCATCGACGACCTCGCGCCGCAGCTCGAAGAGGCGACGCAGCGCATCGCCGATGGCGAAGTCACCGTCAGGGACACCCCGCAGTGATCTCTCCCGCCCGGGGCCCGGCCGTCGCACCCGCGACCCGCCGCGCCCCGGGCGGGACTTCGCGGTACGGTTCCGGCCATCCGGTTCCCGCCCGCGCTCGTTGACGTTCCCGAGGAGAGTGCGTGATCCCAGCACCCAGCAAACCGCCCGCCGAGGACATCGTCCCCGCCGTCGAGCTGCGCGGGATCACCAAACGCTTCCCGGGCGTCCTCGCCAACCACGACATCGACATCACCGTGGGACGCGGCACCGTTCACGCCATCGTCGGCGAGAACGGCGCGGGCAAGTCCACGCTGATGAAGATCCTCTACGGCATGCAGAAGCCGGACGAGGGCACCATCACCATCGCCGGCAAGCAGGTCGTCCTCCGCAGCCCCGCCGACGCGATCGCCCGCGGCATCGGCATGGTGCACCAGCACTTCATGCTCGCCGACAACCTCACCGTCCTGGAGAACGTCGTCCTGGGCGCGGAGAAGCTGCACGGCATCGGCGCGCGCGCCCGCGCGCGGATGGCGGAGCTGTCCGACACCTACGGCCTCGGCGTCCGCCCCGACCTGCTGGTCGAGGAGATCGGCGTCGCCGACCGCCAGCGCGTGGAGATCCTCAAGGTCCTCTACCGCGGCGCCACCACCCTGATCCTGGACGAGCCGACCGCGGTCCTCGTTCCCCAGGAGGTCGACGCCCTCTTCGGGAACCTGCGGGAGCTCACCTCCGAGGGCCTGACCGTGCTGTTCATCTCGCACAAGCTCGGCGAGGTGCTGACCGTCGCCGACGCCATCACCGTCATCCGGCGCGGCACCACGATCTCCACCGTCGTCCCGGCCGGGACCACGTCCAAGCGGCTGGCCGAGCTGATGGTGGGCAGCGAGCTGCCGACCCCGGAGACCCGCGAGTCCACCGTCACCGATGTGCCGGTGCTCACCGTCGAGGGCCTGCGCCTGTCGGGGCGCGACGCCGACGGCCTGCCCCGCGAGGTGCTGGCCGACATCGACCTCACGATCCACCGGGGCGAGGTCCTGGGCATCGCCGGGGTCGAGGGCAACGGCCAGGCGGAGCTGGTCGAGGCGATCATGGGCATCAGGCAGCCGGACGGCGGCCGGATCGGCCTCGAAGGCGCCGACATCTCGAACGCCCCCACCCGCGCACGGCGTGAGGGCGGCATCGGGTACATCCCCGAGGACCGGCACCGGCACGGGCTGCTGCTCGAAGCGCCGCTCTGGGAGAACCGGATGCTCGGGCACGTCACCGAGCCGCCCAACAGCCGCGGCCCCTGGCTGACGGCCAAGGCGGCCCGGCAGGACACCCGGCGCATCGTCGAGGAGTACGACGTGCGCACCCCCGGCATCGAGGTCACGATCGGCTCGCTCTCCGGCGGCAACCAGCAGAAGCTGATCGTCGGCCGCGAGATGAGCCACCGGCCGAAGGTGCTGATCGCCGCCCACCCGACCCGCGGCGTGGACGTCGGCGCCCAGGCGCAGATCTGGGACCAGATCCGGCAGGCCAGGCACGAGGGGCTCGCCGTGCTGCTGATCTCGGCCGACCTGGACGAGCTGATAGGGCTTTCCGACAGCCTGCGCGTGATGTACCGCGGGCGGCTCGTCGCGGACGCCGACCCCGCCACCATCACCCCCGAGGAGCTGGGCACCGCGATGACCGGCACCGCCACCGGCCACCTCCGACACGAGGGGAAAGACGGTGAGTAGCCCGCCGCGCATCGACCGCGAGAAGCTGGTCCTCGCCGTCGCCGCGCCCCTGCTGGCCATCGTCACCGCGATGGCGATCACCTCCGCGGTGATGGGCCTGACCGGCGACAACCCGTTCCGCGCGTTCTCCGTGATGCTGGACTACGGCTCCAAGAGCGACAGCCAGGTCTGGATCATCAACAAGGCGATCCCGTACTACCTGGCCGCGGCGGCCGTCGCCATCGGCTTCCGGATGAACCTGTTCAACATCGGCGTGGACGGCCAGTACCGGGTGGCCGCGTTCTTCGCCGCGGTCGTCGGCGGGGCGCTCAGCCTGCCGGGCGTGGTGCAGATCCCCGTCATCCTGCTGACCGCCATGGCGTGCGGCGCGATTTGGGCCGGCATCGCCGGATACCTCAAGGCCACCCGCGGGGTGAGCGAGGTCATCACGACGATCATGCTGAACTTCATCGGCGGCTCCCTCATCGCGTACTTCCTCCAGGAGGGCCGGCTCGCCGAGCGCGAAGAGAACATCATCCACACGGAGGACATCCCGGACTCCAGCTGGTTCTTCGAGTTCGCGACCAACCCCAACCCGGTGCACGGCACGATCCTCGTCGCCGTCGCGGTCGGCATCGCCTACTGGTTCGTGCTGGGCCGCACCCGCTTCGGCTTCGACCTGCGGGCGGTGGGGCGCTCCGAGGCGGCGGCCGAGGCCAGCGGCGTCAGCGTCAAGCGGACCGTGGTCACGGCGATGCTGCTCTCCGGCGCGGTCGCCGGACTGGTCGGCATGCCCACCCTGCTCAACGAGTCGGGCAACTACGGCAACGACTTCCCCGAGGGCCTCGGCTTCACCGGCATCGCGATCGCCCTGCTGGGCCGCAACCACGCGGTCGGCATGGGCCTGGCCGCGCTGCTGTGGGGCTTCCTGGAACGGACGGGCACCCAGCTGGAGTTCGAGGGCTACGACCAGGAGATCGTCGGCGTGATGCAGGGCATCATCGTGCTCTCCGTCGTCGTCGCCTACGAGCTGGTCCGCCGCTGGGGCATCAGGCGCCAGCAGCGCCAGGTCGGTGAGCAGCTCGCGGCCCAGTCCCGCGGACACGACGACACGGCGGAGGTGCCCGCGTGACCACCCCCAAGTCCACCGTGGCCGAGAGGCTGGTGGAGAAGGTGCGCCCGCGCCGCGCGGAGCCCCGGGCGCCGCGCCGGAAGCTCAGCTACCCGGTCGTCCTGCTCCTGCTGGCCGGCGCGCTGGTGCTGCTCTCCCTGGTGCGGGCCGTCACCGACCAGCAGAGCCTGACCTCGGCCGACCAGTGGGGCGCCGCGATGGGCTTCGCGGTGCCGATCGGCCTCGCGGGGCTCGGCGGCCTGTGGGCCGAGCGGGCCGGTGTGATCAACATCGGCCTCGAAGGCATGATGATGCTCGGCCTGTTCGCGGCCGGCTGGATCGGCTGGCAGCACGGCCCCTGGGCCGCGGTGCTGGCGGGCGTCGTCGGCGGGGCGCTGGGCGGCCTGCTCCACGCGCTGGCCACCGTGACCTTCGGCGTCGACCACATCGTCTCCGGCGTCGCCATCAACATCCTCGCCCTGGGCGTCGTCCAGTACCTCGCCAAGCTCTGGTTCGCCGCCGAGGGCAGCGAGTCCGTGGCCAGGGGCGGCAACGACAAGCAGTCGCCGCAGATGGACCGGATGGACCCGTTCACCGTGCCGGGGCTCGGCGACTGGCTGGGCGACCTGGACGAGCGGAACTGGTTCCTCGTCTCCGACCTGGCGGGCATCCTGCGCGCCGCGGTGCACGAGGTGTCCTGGCTGACCCTGCTGACCGTGGTGATCTTCGTCGGCACCTATCTGGTGCTGTGGAGGACGTCGTTCGGGCTGCGGCTGCGCTCCTGCGGCGAGAACCCGCAGGCCACCGAGTCGCTCGGCGTCAACGTCTACCTCTACAAGTACCTGGCCCTGGCCATCTCCGGCAGCCTCGCCGGACTCGGCGGCGCCTACCTCGCCGTGCTGATCCGGATGTACCAGGACGGCCAGACCGGCGGGCGCGGCTACCTCGGCCTGGCCACCATGATCTTCGGCAACTGGCGCCCCGGCGGCGTCGCCACCGGCGCGGGCCTCTTCGGCTTCATGGACGTCCTCCAAACCCGCGACCGCCCGGTGGTGCACGCCACGCTGCTGCTGTTCGCGCTGGGCCTGCTCGTCCTCGCGGTCTGGCAGTTCTACCGTGGCAAGCGGGCACAGGCGGCGCTGGTGGCCGTGCTGGGCGTGCTGATGTGGGTCTGGTACGCCACGACCGACTCGCTCCCGCTCGAACTGGTCACCGCCAGCCCCTACTTGACGACGCTGCTGGTCCTGACGCTCTTCGCCCAACGACTACGGGTGCCCAAGGCGATCGGCAAACCGTACCGGAGAGGACAGTCCACATGACGGGTGGCGCGAGCGCCGGGGGGACCGGGGGCGTCGACTGGGAGGCGCTGCGCGCCGCGGCCAGGGACGCGATGTCCCGGGCCTACGCCCCCTACTCGCACTACCCCGTGGGCTGCGCCGCCCTGGTCGACGACGGCCGCACGGTGACCGGCTGCAACGTGGAGAACGCCTCCTACGGCCTCGGCCTGTGCGCCGAGTGCGGCCTGGTCTCCGCGCTGCACGCCACCGGCGGCGGGCGGCTGACGCACTTCACCTGCTGCGACGCGAAGGGCCGGGCCATCACCCCGTGCGGGCGGTGCCGGCAGCTGCTGATGGAGCACGGCGGCCCGGCCCTCGTCGTGGAGACGCCCGAGGGCCTCGTGCCCCTGGGGCAGCTGCTGCCCCAGGCGTGGCACCTCGAACAGTGACGCACCCGCGCCGCGGGTCCCCAAGGACAGCAGGACAGTGAGCACATGGACGCCATCACCATCATCCGGGCCAAGCGCGACGGTTTCGCCCTGACGCCCGAGCAGATCGACTGGGTCATCGCCGCCTACACCCGGGGCGAGGTCGCGGACGAGCAGATGTCCGCGCTGGCCATGGCGATCCTGCTCAACGGCATGGACCGCGCCGAGATCGCCCGCTGGACGGCGGCCATGATCGCCTCGGGGGAGCGGATGGACTTCTCCGCGCTGCCGCTGCCGACCGTCGACAAGCACTCCACGGGCGGCGTCGGCGACAAGATCACGCTGCCGCTCGCCCCGCTGGTGGCGGCCTGCGGCGCGGCCGTTCCCCAGCTGTCGGGGCGGGGGCTCGGGCACACCGGCGGCACCCTGGACAAGCTGGAGGCCATCCCCGGGTGGCGGGCCGAGCTGCCCGGCGACGAGCTGACGCGGGTGCTGCGGGAGACCGGCGCCGTGGTGTGCGCGGCGGGCGAGGGCCTGGCCCCGGCGGACCGGAAGCTGTACGCGCTGCGCGACGTGACGGGCACGGTCGAGTCCATCCCGCTGATCGCCTCCTCGATCATGTCCAAGAAGATCGCCGAGGGCACGGGCGCGCTGGTGCTCGACGTGAAGGTCGGCTCGGGCGCGTTCATGAAGACGGAGGCCGACGCCCGCGAACTGGCCGCCACCATGGTGGAGATCGGCGGCGACCACGGGGTGCGGACCGTCGCGCTGCTGACGGACATGTCCACGCCGCTGGGCCGGACGGCGGGCAACGCGCTGGAGGTCGGTGAGTCGGTCGAGGTGCTGGCCGGCGGGGGCCCCCGGGACGTGGTGGAGCTGACCCTCGCGCTGGCCCGCGAGATGCTGGACGCCGCCGGGCTGCCGGACGCCGACCCGGCCCGCGCGCTGGCGGACGGCTCGGCGATGGACCGGTGGCGCCGCATGATCGCCGCCCAGGGCGGCGACCCGGACGCGCCGCTGCCCCGGGCGAGGGAGCGGCACACGGTGAACGCGCCCGCCTCCGGGGTGCTGACCGGGCTCGACGCGTACGCGGTGGGCGTGGCCGCCTGGCGCCTCGGGGCCGGACGCGCCCGCAAGGAGGACCCGGTGCAGGCGGGCGCGGGCGTCACGCTGCACGCCAAGCCGGGCGAGCGGGTCCGCGCGGGCGAGCCGCTGCTGACGCTGCACACCGACACCCCCGAGCGGTTCGCGTCCGCGCTCGCGGCGCTCGACGGTGATGCCGTCCGCGTCGGCGAGGCGGGGGAGCCGGGGGCCGGGGACCGCCCCACGGTCCTCGACCGCATCGCGTAACGTTCCCGTCCCCGAACGTTCAGCGGAGACCCGCAGGGTGGCCGTCCATAATGTCGGAATTTTTGCGCTGATCGGGGACGATGCCTTGTACTCTGATGAGCGGTTGTGGCGGACCGGCACGGTGGGAGGTGAAGCTGCGATGCGCAGTGAACCTCCCAGTCATCCCCCGCGCCACGCCGTCCCGCCCAGGTAGCCGTTCCCCCTGCGGCGGCAGGCGTGCGCGCGCACTCCGGATGCCCGTGACCGCCACCGCTTCCCTGGGGGTTCTCCCGTCATGACCCACCTGCCTGCCCTGCTGGAAGACCACGACCTCGCCGGGGCGCTGGAGTGGCTGGAGACACAGCCGCCCTACACCATCGCCGACGAGATCGCCCGGATGGACGCCGTGGAGTCCGTCATCACCTTCCGGCTGCTGGACAAGGACCGGGCCCTCGAAGTCTTCGAGGAGCTGGACCCGGTCGACCAGCAGGAGATCCTGGAGGGCCTGCGCGACCAGGCGTTCCGCGACCTCGTCGAGAACATGGACCCGGACGACCGGGCCCGCATGCTCAAGGAGGCCCCGGCCAAGGTCGCCCAGCGCGTCCTCGCCGGCCTGAGCGCCCACGAGCGGCAGATGACGGCCGCGCTGCTCGGCTACCCCGAGGGCTCCGTCGGCCGCTACATGACCCCCGAGACCGTCGCGCTCCAGGAGGACCTGACGGTCCGGCGGGCGCTGGAGGTGGTGCGGCTGCGCGGCGGGCGGGCGGAGACCATCTACACGCTGCCGGTGGTCGACCGGGGCCGGCGGCTGAGGGGCATCGTCGAACTCCGCGAGCTGGTGCTGTCCGAGCCGGACGCCTCGGTCGCCGACCTGGTGGTCACCGAGCCGCCCATGGCCAGGGCCACCGACCCCGCCGAGGACGCGGCGCGGCTGATGCGTGAGACCAATGTCCTCGACCTGCCCGTGGTGGACAGCGAGGACCGGCTGGTCGGACTCCTCACCAGCGACGACGCGTTCGAGGTCATCGAGGCCGCGGACACCGAGGACGTCGCGCGGCAGTCGGGGGCCGAGCCGCTGGAGCGGCACTACATGTCGGCGAGCGTCTTCCGGCTCTCGCGGACCCGCGTGATCTGGCTGATGCTGCTCATGGTGGCCGCCACGCTGACCGTTTCCGTCACCCAGCTCTTCGAGAACGAGCTCAACGAGGTGACGGAGCTCGCCCTTTTCGTTCCGTTGCTGATCGGCACCGGCGGCAACTCCGGCGCGCAGGCCGCGACCGCCGCGGTCCGGGCGCTGGCCGTCGGCGAGGTCCGCACCTCCGACCTGCTCAAGGTGATCTGGCGCGAGTGCCGAACGGGGCTGCTGCTCGGCTTCATGCTGTCGGTGGTCGGGCTGTTCGTCGGCTCGTTCTTCGTCGGCTGGGACGTGGCCCTGGTGGTCGCGGTCACGCTGGTCGTGATCTGTGCCTGGGCCTCGACGGTCGGCGGCACGATGCCGCTGCTGGCGAAGAAGCTGCGGATCGACCCGGCGGTGGTCTCGGCCCCGATGGTCACCACCCTCGTGGACGCGACCGGACTGGTGATCTACTTCACGGCCGCCAAGCTGATCCTGGGCGTCTGAGCCGCTCCCGGACCGTCTCCGCGAAAAGGGAGTAGCCTTCCGCGGTCGTCACGTCCTACGGTGCGGCTCATGACGACAACGGCCGCATCGGCGGCGGACATCGAGGTCCGGGTCGCGTCCGACGGCGACGCGGCGGAGTGGCACCGGGCCCTGGCCAACGGCTTTCTGTCGCCCGCGCCGAGCCCCGAGGACACCGCCGAGTGGTGGAGGACCAGGGCCGAGCCGGAGCGCATGCTCGGAGCCTGGGACGGCGGCAGGTGCGTCGGCACGTTCCACAGCCTGGAGTTCGAGCTCACGGTGCCGGGCGGCGCCACGCTGCCGGTCGACGGCGTCGCGGGCGTCACCGTCGCCACCACGCACCGCCGCCGGGGCCTGCTGCGGCGCATGATGCGTCTCGACCTCGAACGCGCCAGGGAGCGCGGGGACGTCTTCGCCATGCTGAACGCGGCGGAGTACGGCATCTACGGCCGGTTCGGCTTCGGACCGGCCCTCGCGTTCGTCGGCTGGGCGATCGAGGTGGCGCGGTCCGGCGGACTCCGGCCCGGCGTGGGCGAGCTGCCCGCGGGGGCGCGGATCGACCTGATCTCCATGGCGGACCTGGCCAAGATCGGCCCCGAACTGCACGACCGCTTCCGGGTGACGCAGCCGGGAGCGATCAGCAGGTCGCCGGTCTTCTGGGGGCTGGCGACGGGCGAGATCAGCTCTCCGACCGTGCCGTTCAGGCAGCCGCTGGCCGTCGTGTACCGGGACCCGGCGGGCCGCGTCGCGGGCCTGCTGACCTACCGCTCCGAGGGCACCTTCGTCGACGGCGACCCGCACGCCACGATCACCGTGACCGACCATCTCGCCATGGACGCGGTGGCCGCCGCGGCGCTGTGGCGGCACGTGCTGGAGATCGACTGGGCGGGGCGCGTGATCGTGCCGCACATCGCGCCCGACGACCCGCTGCCGCTGCTGCTGGTCAACCCCCGCGCCGCGCTGCCACTGCGGAACACGGCCGCCGACCACTGGCTCCGGATCCTGGACGCGCCACGGGCGTTCGCCGCCCGCGGCTACGAGGTGCCGGGGCGGTCCGTGTTCGAGGTGGCCGACCCGCTGGGCTACGTGGCGGGCCGCTGGGCCCTGGAGACGGCGCCCGACGGCACGGGCGTCCTCGCCCGCACCGACGACGAGCCCGGTCTCGCCCTGGACGCGGGCGCGCTCAGCTCGGTCTACCTCGGCGGCGTCACCGTCCCCCACCTGGCCGCGGCGGGCCGCGTCAGCGAACTCCACCCCGGCGCCGCCACCCGTGCCGGCCTGCAACTCCGCACCTCCTTCGCCCCCTGGTGCCCGGACACGTTCTGAGCGGTCCGCTGCGCGGTGCCTGGCCCGAGGGGGTGGTGGGGTCCGCTGCGCGGGGCTTGGGCGCGGTGTTTTGACCGGGGT
>NZ_LAVK01000013.1 GCF_001083795.1 Streptomyces sp. SBT349 | reverse complement strand
TCGGCAGCTTCAGAGGGGTATAAGAGACAGGGGCGGGGAGGTCCGCGCCGCCCTGGTGCACACGCCGCCGCACGCGGTGAACGTGACCGCCCTGCCCGACGAGGCCGTGGCGCCGCTCGCCGCGCTGCTGGCCGGGATCGAGGGGGAGGGCGCCCCGGAGGCGGTGATCCTGCCGTCGGAGTCGCGGGCCGCGTTCACCGCCGCCTGGGGCGGGGACCTCTCCCTCGGCTACGCGTCACGGCTCTACCGCCTCGGCGCGTTGAAGCCGCCGGAGCCGCCGCCCGCCGGGCGGGCCAGGACCGCCACCGGGGGAGACCGCGCGCTGCTGATCGACTGGGTGACCGACTTCACGCGGGCCGTGGGCGCGACGCCCGGCGGCGAGGAGGCGCTCGTGGACGACCGGCTCGACCACGGCGGGTTCACCCTGTGGGAGGACGAGGACTCCACGCCGGTCTCGCTCGCCTCCGCCACCCGCCCCGCCGCGGGCGCGGTGCGGATCGCCTACGTCTGGACGCCGCCGGAGCGCCGGAGGCGCGGATACGCGGCTGCCGTGACCGCGGAGGCCAGCCGGCGGGCGCTGGACGCGGGGGCGCGCGAGGTGGTCCTGTTCACCGACCTCGCGAACCCCACGAGCAACGAGATCTACCAGCGGATCGGCTACCGCGCCGTCCTCGACCGGGTGACGCTCCACCGCGCCTGAGCGGGGATCAGGAGAAGAAGGGCGCGGCGATCAGGTAGGGCAGGCTGCCCGCGAGCAGCCCGGCGAAGACGACGGTGGCCGCCCTGGCGACCGCGCTCTCATGGTGCCGGGCGAAGAGTCCGGTGGCCACGAGGCCGAAGGCGCCCAGCAGCAGCTCGTAGAGGACGAAGAGCGGGGAAGCCAGTACCGCCAGCACGCAGGTGACGCCGAAGAGCACCAGGGTGCGCCGGCGGCTCTTGTTGTCCAGCCGATTGTCCAGCCTGTTGTCCAGTGCATGGTCCATGACGGAACTCCTCACCGCAGCCGGGTGTTTACCGGTCCTTCGATCACTGTCCCCCGGATGGACCCTGGTCATGCAGCGCAGCAGAATTGACCGAACTGGCGAGGAATCGAGACCGGATCGCGTCCTTCATCAGTATGCGCCTGTCGCGGCGGAGAGCGGTCACGCCCCCTCCCCACGCCCTCTGGTGCCCGCACACAAGAGCGAGGATTATGGGCCCGTTCGACGTCTGATCTGTCATGTACAGGTCAGGAACTTCTGTTGTCCGTGCTTCACGAAGGGAGTTCGACGTGGCCTGTTCGTCCAACGCGCTCTGGGCCGGGGAGACCACCTGGTTCTGCTGCGGAGCCGCCTGGGGCCCCTGCGGCAGCGCAGGCGGTGGCGCCTGCGGCAACTGCGCCTCGGCCGCCAATCACGGCGCCTGGCCCAACGCCTCGCAGGCGTGCTGGGACATCACGCGCCCCGACCTCTGCGGCGAGGGCGGCATCGTCCGCCGCGGCTGCGGATCCGTCATGAACGTCCGTCACCAGTGCTCGGGCGCCACCGTCTGCATCACCATCACCGACTGCGGCCCCCGCACCCGCAGCTTCTGCGGCGAGCAGAGCTGCTGCGGCGGCACGTGCCGCGTCAACCGCGTGCTGGACCTCACGCCCGCGGCGTTCTCGGCCATCGGCAGCCTCTCCTCCGGCGTGCTGCCCGTCGTCATCACCGAGTGAACGAGGCAGGAGACCAGCCATGACACCCCCCACCCAGGTCCACCGCCGTTCCTTCCTCACCTCCGCCGCACTCGGCGGCGCCACCATCGTGGGCGCCTCCGCGCTGGGCGCGCTCGACGCCGACGCCGCGTTCGCGGCGCCGTCGCCCTCGCTCGACCCCGCGGTCTCCACCACCTCGTTCGCCGAGGGCCGGATCGGCGCCATCAAGGGCAGCGTGCTCCACGTCGCCGGGTCCCGCGGCGAGACGCACCGCATCCAGCTCACCAACGCGACCAGCGTGTGGAAGGCCCGCCCCACCACCGCCGAGGCGATCGAGACCGGCGACGGACTCTACGCGCGGGGAGTCGAGATGCCGGACGGCTCGATCGCCGCCGACGCGGTCTGGGTCAACATCGTCAACCTCTACACGACCATCCGCGGCATCCAGAAGGACCGGATCTGGCTCGCCCACGACCACCAGGAGCTGGTCGGCCGCACCATCCCCGAAACGGCCGCCTCCTACGCGGGTAGCGCGCTCACCTCCGACCTCTCGCGGCTGCGCATCGGCCAGGCGGCCCAGGTGCTCGGGGCCTGGCGCCCCACGGACAACTCCATCGACCTGGTCCGCGTGACCGTCGGCCACTGACCCGGGAGGCCCGGATGTTCTCACTGACCGCGAGTCTGACGCCGCTGCTCCTGGGCGGGCTGCTCCTGTGGACCGGAGGGGCCAAGGTCACCAGCCGGACGCTGCTGGCCCAGGCGGGGCTGACCGCGCTGCCGCGGCTGGTCCGTGGGCCGCACCGGGCCGCCCTGGTGCTCCGCCTCACGGGGGTGGCCGAGGTGGCGCTCGCGGCCGGGCTGCTGGCCCTGCCGCGGGCCACCGTCCCGGCCGCCGGGACGGCCGCGCTCGGCGTCGGCTTCCTCGGCTACCTCGCCGCGGCCAAGGCCGTGGCGCCCGAGTCCTCGTGCGGCTGCACGGCCAACGACACCCAGCCCGTCACCTGGCGCTCCTTCGCCAGGGCCGGGGCCGTCGCCGCGGGCGGCGCCGCCGCCCTGGCCGCGGGCGACCCGTGGTGGTCGGCCGCCGGCGACAGCCCGGCGGCGGCGACGGCGCTGCTGGCGGCGGGCGCGCTCCTGCTCGCCGCCCTGTCCGCGGGGCCCGAGCGGCGCGTGCGCGTCGTCCTGCGGCGGCTGCGGCTGCGCCTGTTCGGCAACCCGCTGGGCGGCGACGCGGGCGAGACCCCGGTGGCCGCCTCGGTCGAGCTGCTGGAGCGATCGCTCGCCTGGGAGACCGCCGCGCCGCTCATCAGGTCGGGCCTGATCGAGCACTGGGACGAGGACGGCTGGCGCATCCTGCACTACACGGGCGCGCGCCGCACCGGCGAGCTGGACCGGACGGTCTCGGTCCTGTTCGCCATGGACGCCGGCGCCCACCGCGACCGGCCGGCCGGGCAGGCGATCCGCGTCAGCGTGGTGGACCGGGAGACCGCCGAGGTGCTCCCGCTCCTCACCTGAGGCACGCCCCGGGAGGTGATCCGGGGCGCGCACGCGTGCGGGGTGCGCGCGCATCGACGCCCGGCACCCCGCGCGAGGCCACCTGTGCCATATTGCGAATGCATCTCCCGACGAAAGGCATGCCATGAAATTCGCGGTTGTCGGCGGTACCGGGCTGATCGGATCGCAGGTCGTCAGTGACCTGAACGCCGCCGGGCACGAGGCGGTGCCGCACTCGCAGTCCTCCGGAGTCGACGTCATCAGCGGCGAGGGACTGGACGAGGCGGTGGCGGGGGCCGACGTCATCGTGAACCTGACGAACTCCCCGACCTTCGACGAGGCGTCCCCCGCCTTCTTCCGGGTCTCGATGGACAACCTTCTGGCCGCGGGCCAGGGGAGTGGTGTCCGCCACTTCGTCATTCTCTCGATCGTCGGCGTGGACCGGGTACCCGAGCTGGACTACTACCGGGCGAAGGCGCTCCAGGAGGACATCCTCGCGGCCGGACCGATCCCCTACTCGATCGTCCGCGCGACGCAGTTCATGGAGTTCGTCGACGCGGTCATGTCCTGGACCACCGACGGCGACACGGTCCGGCTGCCCGCCACGCCGATCCAGCCGATCGCCGCCAGGGACGTGGCCGAGGCGGTGGCGGAAGTCGCCGCGGGCGCTCCGCTGGGAGGCATCCGCAACATCGCCGGACCCGAGGTCTTCGCCCTGGACGAGCTCGGCCGGGTCACCCTGTCCCACCGGGCCGACGGCGGCACCGTCGTCACCGACCCCACCGCGGGCATGTTCGCCGTCGTCAAGGGGGACGTCCTCACCGACACGGACGCCCGCCTCGCCCCCACCCGTTACGCCGACTGGCTCTCCTGAACCCGCGGCACCCGCCGCCGATGAATTCCCCGGGTGGCCGCGGTCTGCACTGCCTGACGGGGCAGCGGCGGACGGACCACAGGGGGAGCGGCGCGTGACCAAGGACCGGGAGTTCTCCCAGCTCACCGCCGCCCACCGGCGGGAGCTGCTGGCGTACTGCTACCGCATGTCCGGCTCCGCCGACGACGCCGAGGATCTGCTCCAGGAGACGCTGCTGAGGGCCTGGCGCGCCTACGACCGGTTCGAGCACCGCGCCTCCGTTCGCACCTGGCTGTACCGGATCGCGACCAACGTGTGCCTGTCCGCGCTGGAGCGCCGGGCGCGGCGGCCGCTGCCGTCCGGTCTCGGCGCCCCGAGCGGTGACCCGGACGAGCCGCCGGCTCCGGCGCGGCCCGGGGTCGCCTGGCTCCAGCCCCTGCCCGACGCGCTGCTCGACGCCATCGCCCCGGCCGATCCGGCGAACGTCGTCGTGGCGCGCGGCAGCCTCCGCCTCGCCCTCATCGCCGCGCTCCAGCACCTGCCGCCCCGGCAGCGCGCCGTGCTGATCCTGCGCGACGTGCTGCGGCTGCGCGCCGCCGAGGTGGCCGAGCTGCTCGGCACCACGACCCCGGCGGTCAAGAGCTCACTGCAACGCGCCCGCGCGCACCTGGCGGAGGCCGCGCCGGCGGAGGACGACCTCGCGGAGCCCACCGAGCCCGCCCTGCGCGCGCTGCTCGACCGGTACCAGCACGCGTTCGAGACGGCCGATGTCGCCGCCCTCACACGGCTGCTGCGCGAGGACGCCGAGCTGGAGATGCCGCCCCTCCCGACCTGGTTCACCGGCCGCTCGCCCGTCGCCGGATTCCTCGCCGCACGGGTCTTCGGACCGCCCGGCACCCTGCGGATGCTGCCCACCTGGGCCAACGGGCAGCCGGCGTTCGCGGCGTACCGGTGGGCGGCGGGGGAGCGCCGGTACCTGCCGCACGCGGTGCAGGTCCTCACCGTCGCCGCCACCGGCGTCGCCCGGATCGTCACGTTCCTCGACCACGGCCCGTTCGACCGGTTCGCGCTGCCGCCCGCCCTGCCGCCCGCCCTGCCGGGCTGAGCCCGCGATTCCTTTCCGGCCGCCGCCGGGTCTGTACGTCCGGTCGTGACGACCGGACGCACCGCTGGAGAGGAACCACCGCATGTCCCGGACACCGATACCACCCCACCCGGGCGCCCGCCGGGGCTGGACGCTCGCCCTGGCCGGCCTCGGCGCGTTCCTGTGCTCGCTGGACGTCGTGGTGGTGGCCACCGCACTCCCCGTCCTGCGGACCGAGCTCGGCGCCGGCCTGGCGGACCTGGAGTGGACGATCAACGCCTACAACCTCGCCTTCGCCTGCCTGATGCTGACGGGTGCCGCCCTGGGCGACCGCTTCGGCCGCCGCCGGATGTACGTGATCGGTCTGGCGGCATTCGGACTCGCCTCCGTGGCGGCGGCGCTGTCGTCCGACGCCGGGGAGCTGATCGCCGCGCGGGTGGCCCAGGGGGTGGGCGCGGCCGTGGTGCTGCCGCTCACCCTGACCCTCATCGCCGACGCCTTCCCGGCGGCGAAGCGCGGGGTGGCGATCGGCATGTGGGGCGGCATCACCGGCCTGGGCGTGGCCGCCGGACCGGTCCTGGGCGGCGCGATCACCGAGGGGGTCTCCTGGCAGTGGATCTTCTGGCTCAACGTCCCGGTGACGCTCGCGCTGGTGCCCCTGTCCGCGCTGCTGCTGCGGGAGAGCCGCGGCCCGCGCCCGCAGCTCGACGTCGCCGGTCTGGTGCTGGTCGCCGCCGGGATGTTCGCGCTGACCTGGGCTCCGGTGCGGGCGCCCGAGACGGGGTGGGACAGCGGCGAGGTGATCGGCGCGCTGGTCGCCGGGGCGGCGCTGGTGGTCGCGTTCCTCGCCTGGCAGCGCCGGGCCCGGCACCCGATGCTGCCGCTCGCCTACTTCCGTGACCGCGCCTTCGTCGGGGCCAACGCGGTCATCTTCTTCCAGTTCCTGTCGCTGCTCGGCTCGCTGTTCCTGATCAGCCAGCTCTTCCAGATCGGTCTTGGCCACTCGCCCCTGGAGGCCGGGCTGCGGATCCTGGTCTGGACGGGCATGCCGATGATCGCGGCCCCGACGGCGGGCGCGCTGGCCGAACGGTTCGGCGAGCGGCCGTTCCTGGTGGCCGGGCTGCTGCTCCAGGCCGCCGGCCTCGGCTGGCTGGCGTACGCCACCGAGCCGGGCGTCTCGTACGGACGGCTGGTCTGGCCGCTGGTCATCGCGGGCATCGGGATCGGCATGATCTTCTCCACCTCGGCCAGCGCCGTGACCTCCGCCGTCCCGCCGGCCGACACCGGCGTGGCCGCCGGCACGAACACCGCCCTGCGGGAGCTGGGCGGGGTGTTCGGCATCGCGATCCTCGCCGCCGTGTTCGCCCACAACGGCGGCTACGCCTCGCCCGAGTCGTTCATCGACGGCTTCGGACCGGCCCTGTGGACCGCGTCGGCGCTCGCCCTGGCCGGAGTCCCGGCGGCGTGGGCGGTGGGCCGCCCCCGCGGGGTCGGCGCCCCGCGCCGTCCGGTTCCAAGGAGCTGAAACCGCGCTGAAACCGGGTTGAACCGGCCCTGCCGCACGGTGTGCCGCATGACGACGACAACGAACGCACTCGCCATCGCGGCCAGGGGGCTGCACAAGTCCTTCGGTGAGAAGAAGGTCCTCGACGGCATCGAGCTGGCCGTGCCGGCGGGCACGGTCTTCTCCCTCCTGGGGCCCAACGGCGCCGGAAAGACCACCGCCGTGAAGATCCTGTCCACCCTCATCACCGCCGACGCCGGCGACCTGCACGTCGGCGGCCACGACCTGGCCACCGACCCGCAGGCCGTGCGGGCCGCGATCGGTGTGACCGGGCAGTTCTCCGCCGTCGACGGGTTGATCACCGGCGAGGAGAACATGCTTCTCATGGCGGACCTGCACCACCTGTCCAAGCGCGAGGGCCGCCGGGTCGCCGCCGAGCTGCTGGAGCGCTTCGACCTGGTGGAGGCCGCCAAGAAGCCAGTCTCCACCTATTCCGGCGGCATGAAGCGCCGCCTGGATATCGCCATGACGCTGGTCGGCGCCCCGCGGATCATCTTCCTCGACGAGCCGACCACCGGCCTCGACCCGCGCAGCCGCCACACCATGTGGCAGATCATCCGCGAGCTCGTCTCCGACGGTGTCACCGTGTTCCTGACCACCCAGTACCTGGACGAGGCCGATGAACTCGCCGACCGTATCGCGGTGCTGAACGACGGCAGGATCGCCGCCGAGGGCACCGCCGGGGAGCTGAAGCGCCTCGTCCCGGGCGGGCATGTGCGGCTGCGGTTCGCCGACCCGGCCGCGTACCAGTCCGCCGCCGCGACCCTGCGCGAGGCCGCCCGGGACGACGAGGCCCTCGCGTTGCAGATCCCCAGCGACGGCAGCCAGCGCGAGCTGCGCTCCATCCTCGACTGGCTGGACGCGGCCGGCATCGAGGCGGACGAACTGACCGTGCACACCCCCGACCTCGACGACGTGTTCTTCGCCCTGACCGGCGGCAGCGACGTCCCCGACCAGCCCGAGGAGACCGTCCGATGAGCTTCCTGCCCCTTGCCGTCCGCGACTCGTCCACGATGCTGCGCCGCAACCTCCTGCACGCGCGGCGCTACCCCTCCCTCACCCTGAACCTGCTGCTCACGCCCGTCATGCTGCTGCTGCTCTTCGTCTACATCTTCGGCGACGCGATGAGCGCGGGCATCGGCGGCGGCAGCGCCGACCGTTCCGAGTACATCGCCTACCTCGTCCCGGGCATCCTGATGATGACCATCGGCAGCACCGTGGTCGGCACCGCGGTGTCCGTCTCCACCGACATGACCGAGGGCATCATCGCCCGCTTCCGCACGATGGCGATCCACCGCGGCTCCGTGCTCATCGGGCACGTCGTGGGCAGCGTGCTCCAGTCCGTCGCCAGCGTGGTCGTCGTCGGCGCCGTCGCCGTGGCCATCGGCTTCCGCTCCACCGACGCCACCGTCCTGGAGTGGCTCGCGGCGTGCGGGCTGCTCGCGCTGTTCGCCCTGGCGCTCACCTGGATCGCGGTCGGGATGGGCATGGGCAGCCCGAACGCCGAGGCGGCCAGCAACAATGCGACGCCGCTGATCCTCCTGCCGCTGATCTCGACGGCCTTCGTCCCGGCCGACGCCATGCCGGGCTGGTTCCGGCCGATCGCCGAGTACCAGCCGTTCACCCCGGCCATCGAGACCCTGCGCGGCCTGCTGCTCGGCACCGAGATCGGGCACCACGGATGGCTGGCGGTCGCCTGGTGCCTGGGGCTGGCCGTGCTCGGCTCCTTCTGGTCGAAGGCGCAGTTCAACCGCGATCCGCGATAGCCGCGCGGGTGGCTTCCCGCAGCCCGTCCCGGCCGAGGGCGGCGTACTCCGACACCGCGTCGGTGTACGCCGCCCCGTCCGCGTCCAGGGCCGCCCGCCGGGCCCGGTCGGCGGCCATCGTCGGCTGGAACTCCCGCAGCACGCCCAGCCGTTCGGCCAGCGCCAGCAGCCGCACCGCCGAGGCGTCGCCCGCGGTCAGCCCGGCCACGGCGAGCCCGTACAGCGCGGTGCCGTACGCCGAGAGCTGGGGAGAGGGGGCGGCCCGGCGGGCCAGCAGCGCGCGCAGCCGCTCCCGCAGTTCCACCAGCAGCCCCCCGACCGGCTCCAGCCGTCCGGCCCACGCGTGCGCGGTCAGGGCGGTGCCGAAGATCTGTAGCGCCCACGGGTCCATGTACGGGTCCGGATACGGGTCCGGATACGGGTCCGGGTACTGGCCCGGCCCGTTCTCGCGCAGCCTGGCCACCGCCCGCCGCCACAGCCCGAGGCCGACCTCGGTGGTGCCGCGGGCGATGGCGATCTCGGCGCGGATCCCGAGATCGGGCATGTAGAGCCCGGCGTTCGCCGACTGGTCCTCCTCCGCCTGCCGCAGCCACTCCTCGGCCTCGTCCACGGTGCCACGTTGCAGGCAGGCCAGCGCCAGGCCCCAGCGGACGCCGATGGAGTCGCCGTGGTCGCCGAGCCGGTGCAGTGCGTCGAATATGGCCAGCTGCCGCTCGTACGCCTCCTCGCCCCGGTCGGCGTGGAGGCTCAGCTCGCTCAGCCGGCCCTGGGAGAGGATCTCGGCGATGGGATTGCCGAGCGGTTCCAGCGCGGCGGCCATCCGGCGGGCGGCCTCGATCGCCCGCTCCAGGTCGTGCTCGTACTCCCAGACATAGCTGGCGACGGCCTCGGCGATGCCCGAGAGCATCGGTTCGGGGCTGTCGCACAGCTCCTGCAACGCCGCGTACGCGGGCGGCCGGAGCCGCGGCACCGCGCACAGCACCTGGGCGAGCGCCCGGATGAGGGTGTCGGGCCGGGCCGGCGGCAGCCGGCGCAGGGTGACGAGCTGGCGCACCGGGCTGGGGCCGAAGCCGAGGAAGAGCGTGGCGGTGCACACCGCCGCGGCGGTACGGGCCACTTCGGTGTGCGCCGCGTCCGGGCGGTAGTGCGACAGCGCCGGGCCGGTGTCGGCGGCGAGGGCGGCGAGGCGCTCGAAGCTGGAGCCGGTGGACCAGATGGCGGCGAGCATGGCGGTGCAGGACGCGGTCGTCGGGGCGTCCCCGCGGGCGAGGGCGTGGCGCAGGGCGAGGACCAGGTTGTCCTGCTCGGCCCGCAGCGACTCCCAGTGGGCGAGGGGCTCGGCGCCGAAGAGCACGTCGTGATGCGCGAGGCCGAAGCCCCGCGCCCAGGCGAGGAAGCGGCCGATGGCCTCCTCGTCCTCACCCGCCTCCGCGCGCCGGGCCGCGCTGAACTCCCGCACCGTCTCCAGCATCCGGAACCGCACCCCGGCCGGGGTGTCGGCCACGGTCACCAGCGACTGATCGGCCAGCTGTTCGAGCAGCGGCAGCGCGTCCTCGCCCAGCACCTGCTCCGCCGCCTCGCCGGAGAAGCCGCCGGGGAAGACGGACAGCGTGCGCGGCGCGGCGCGGGCGTCCTCGTCGAGGAGGTTCCAGCTCCAGTCCACGACCGCGTGCAGCGTGCGGTGCCGCTCCGGTACGTCCCGGGCCCCGCCGCGCAGCAACGCGAACCGGTCGCCGAGGCGGCGGGCGATCTCCGGTACGGACAGCACCCGCACGCGGGCGGCGGCCAGTTCCACGGCGAGCGGCAGCCCGTCGAGGTGGCGGCACAGCTCGGCCACCGCGTCCCGCGGCAGCTCCACGCCGGGCCGGGCGGCCCTGGCCCGCTGCGTGAACAGCTCGATGGAGGTGTCGAGTCCGAGCTCCGGCAGCGCGTACACCGCCTCCGATGTCAGGCCGAGGGGGGCCCGGCTGGTGGCGAGCACCCGCAGGTCCTTCGACGAGGAGACCAGGGCCCGCACGAGGTCGGCCGCGCCCCGGATGACCTGCTCGCAGTTGTCCAGGACCAGCAGGGCGGGCCCGGAGCCGAGCACGCCGAGGATGCCGGGCACCGGGTCGGCCGAGGCATGGCCGCTCATGGCGCCGTGCCGCCCCTCGCCCGTGCCGAGCGCGGAGGCCACCTCCGCGGCCACGTCCCCGTCGGCGGTGACGCCCGCGAGCGGCACGAAGTACACCACGCGCTGTTCGGCCCGGCGGCCGACGGCGTGCGCGAGCCGGGTCTTGCCGAGGCCGCCGGGGCCGACGACGGTGACGGCGCGGGAGGCGCGCAGCAGCAGCCGCACCTCCGCGATGTCCTCGCCCCGGCCGAGGAGCGGGTTCGGGTCGTGCGGCACGCCGTGCCGGACCAACGGAGCCTCGCCGTGCAGCAGTTCCCGCTGCACGGCCTTGAGCCCGGCCCCCGGATCCGTGCCGAGCTCGTCGCGCAGCTCACGGCGGTACGCCTCGTACCGCGTCAGCGCGGCGGAGGGACCCGCCGTCGCCGCCTCGCCGCGCAGCAGCTCGGCGAGCACCTCCTCGTCGCGCGGATGCTCCGCGGCGGCCACGGCCAGCGGCCCGGCCGCCTCCGCGTGTCGCCCGAGGCGCGCGAGCGCGAGCGCCCGCGCACGCACGAGCGTGCCGCGGACGGGGGCGCGCTCGGTGCGCAACGAGGCCACGGGGTCGTCGGTGCCGCCGACGCCGTCCGGGGTGCCCTCCCACAACGCCAGCCCGGCCTCGGCCGCCGCCAGCGACCCCGCGTGGTCCCCGGCCCTGGCCCGGTCCGCGCTCGCGGCGGCCCGGAGCAGCAGCGCGGAGCTGTCGACCTGGTCCTCGGCGAGGGTGAGCCGGTATCCGGTCGGCGTGCTGGCGATGACATCGGCGCCCAGCAGCGACCGCGCCCTGGACACGAGGACCTGCACCGCCTTTCCCGGCCGCTCCGGCAACTCGTCCGGCCACAGCCCTGCCACGAGCCGCTCGGTGCCGCAGCCCGTGCGCAGGTCGCCCGCGAGCAGCGCGAGGAGGCCACGGAGCCGGGGCGCGGTGACCTCCTGTCCCCGATAGGCGACGCGCGGCAGCAGGGTCAGATCGGTGGTCACCCGTGCAGGTTAGCCAACCGCCGTGCCGCCGACCGTTCCCGCCTCTCGACGGTGCGGGCCGTCCCTCGCCGAAGCCGCCGTGGATGATCTCACTGTGACGAAGAGAGCGGATCCGGGAGCCGATGCCGATGCCGATGCCGATACCGATGCCAGGGCCGAGTGGAACGCGAGGCTGGGCTGGGCGCAGGGGCTCATCGCGGAGGACCCCACCGAACGGGCCGCGGCGCTGACACGTCTGGCCGAGGCGCGAAGGCGTGTCGGAGAGGCGACGGAACGGTTCAACGCGTTGATGCGGGAGATGGGATCGGGTTACCGGGACCCCGCCGTCCGGGAGGCGTTCGCGACGCGTCAGGCCGCCTGCGGGTACGTGCTGCCGGACGCGTTGTGGAACCGCCCGCCCGGAGACATCAGGTCCTGGCCGGGTCTTCCGTACGCGCTGCTGTTCCTGGAGTGGGAGGCGAGGTACCCCCGGGAGTGGACCCTGCACGCCAAGAAGTGGGGCACGAAGCAGGCCCTCCTGCGGGACGTGGCGGTGGCGGAGCACGCCGCCCCCGTCCGGGCGAAGCTCGTCGACCTCGTCGGGATCGTCGTCCAATGCCCCTACCGCTGCAAGGACCGCGGCTACGTACGCGTCGCGCGGGCCGTCGACGGCCCGGACCTCCGAGCCCGGCTCGCCACGGCGGCCCGGAGCCACGACCCCTGGGCCCAGCGCCACGTCGGCTACGTACTCTGGCTCCTCGACCACCCCGACCTGCCCAACACCCGCCGCGTCTGGCGCGCCTGGAACACCGCGCGATTCCCGGTCCGGTGAGCTGCCGGCTCCGCGGGCGGGCGACTGGCCCCGCGCGCCGTGCCCCGTCTCCGCCGTGGAGGCCCGGCCGGAGGCGGCCTCAGGACCCGGTGCTGCGCAGCCCGGACGGCAGTCGGCGAATCCGCCCGGACCGCCAGTCGGCGAGGTGGTGCCGGGTCGCCAGGGTGTGCGGCCGATCGGCCCCGGCAGCCCACAGCAGCTCTCGCAGCCCGCTCACGGCCCCGCCGGGCGCGGAAGGCTCCGGCTGTTCCTCCCAGTAGGCCAGTGCGTCGCGGGTGGCCGGAGTATGGGGGTGATCACGGCCGAGTACCCGCTGCTGATCGGGAAGGGTGAGCGGCTCCACAGGATCTCCCCCGTCCCCATCCGTGCCTGTAGGGCCACTATCTGTAGCCGCTCGTGCGGTGTCAATCGTCCGTGGAAGGGTCATTCGGTTCTCCATCTGTGGGCTGCGCGCGGGGGAGAACATTGAGAAAATTAAGATCCGCGCGTTGACGCCTTAAAAAAGTCAAGGTACATATGACTGGTGAGCGTGTCGCCGAGTGCAGGGAGCCGAGGGTGGACTGGCAGGAGCTGACGGACCTGACGCGCGGACAGCCGTTCGTGGTCGAGCGGGTCCGCCTCGCCGACAGCGGCGTCGTGGTCGAGGGGCAGTTCGAGCCGCCGCAGTTGGCCCGGCTCGGCGTCGACGACCAGGTGTTCGTCGCCGCGTTCGTGCGGTCGCACGGTTCGATCAAGGAGATGGAACGGATCTTCGGGGTGAGCTACCCCACGATCAAGTCCCGGCTGAAACGGATCGCCGAGCACCTCGACTTCGTCGACACCGACCCGGCCCCCACCGGCGCCGCCGACGTCGTCGACCGCCTGCGGCGGGGGGAGATCAGCGCCGAGGAGGCGCTGGCCGAGCTGGAGGGTTCCCGGTGATCCCGCAGCTGGTGACGGTGCGCTATCGCCGTCCACGCGGCCGCGGCCTGCGGCTGTACGTCCCGGTCCTGCCGGTCCTGCTGGTGGCGTCACCGCTGCTGCTGCTCGCCGTGGCGGGCGGGCTGATCGCCTGCCTGGCGACGCGGGTGAGCCCGGTGGGCGCGCTGCGCGGCGCCGGGCGACTGCTGTGGGCGCTGCCCGGCACCCGGGTCGAGATCGAATACGGCCGAACGGCCGTACTGGTAAGCGTCAGATGAGTCGGAGGAGAAGGGGCGACCATGAACGAGCAGCGCCGTCAGGTCCTGCAGATGCTGGCTGAGGGCAAGATCACCGCGGACGAGGCCGAGCGGCTGATCGACGCCCTCGAACGGGAGAAGCCCGAGTCGCCGCCGGGGGCCACCTCCCGCCCGAAGCCTCGACCCAAGTACCTGCGCATGGTGGTGAACTGGGAGGACAGCTCCGGCGGCGACGGGCCGGGCCGGGTCAACGTCCGCGTCCCGCTCCAGCTGCTGCGCGCCGGGGTCCGGCTCACGAGCCTTGTCCCCCCGCAGGCGCTCACCAAGGTCAACGCGCAGCTGCACAAGTCCGGGGTGCCGATCGACCTCGGCGAGCTCAAGCCGCAGCACCTTGAGGAGCTCATCGAGCATCTCGACGACCTCACCGTCGACGTCGACGACCCCGACGCCACGGTGAAGGTGTTCTGCGAGTGACGCCGCCCCGGCCCCCGACGCCCACCGGGAACACGGGGTCGGGCCGCCATCCGGCCGGCCGGTGGCCCCGGGCGTTCACCCCGGATCCGCGGACGGCATAGCCACGGCCCGCGGCCACGCCGAGGGTGGCAGCACGCGCCTCGGCCAGGTGGCCCGCGATCCGGCCGTGCTCGGGGCCGCGTGCGGCGATCCGGAGTCGGCAATTCGCCGAGGGCCCCGGCGCCCGGCCCGACGACCTCACCCCCCCGCCAACCAGTTCACTTCAGCCTTCGAACGGGGCGACTCCATGCCTTCATCTGTCATGTCCACATCCAGTCGGAACGGCGGTCACCCGTCACCGGCCGCCGTCTCCGCCGTCGGCCTGCGCATGTCGTACGGCGGCACGACCGTGCTCGACGGCATCGACCTGCGCATCCCCGCCGGGTCCGTGTTCGCGCTGCTCGGGCCCAACGGCGCCGGCAAGACCACCGCCGTCAAGATCCTCTCCACCCTCATCACCCCCGACGGCGGGCAGGCCCAGGTCGGGGGCCACGACATCGCCACGTCTCCGGACGGGGTGCGGGCCGCGATCGGTGTGACCGGGCAGTTCTCCGCCGTCGACGGGTTGATCACCGGCGAGGAGAACATGCTTCTCATGGCGGACCTGCACCACCTGTCCAAGCGCGAGGGCCGCCGGGTCGCCGCCGAGCTGCTGGAGCGCTTCGACCTGGTGGAGGCCGCCAAGAAGCCAGTCTCCACCTATTCCGGCGGCATGAAGCGCCGCCTGGATATCGCCATGACGCTGGTCGGCGCCCCGCGGATCATCTTCCTCGACGAGCCGACCACCGGCCTCGACCCGCGCAGCCGCCACACCATGTGGCAGATCATCCGCGAGCTCGTCTCCGACGGTGTCACCGTGTTCCTGACCACCCAGTACCTGGACGAGGCCGATGAACTCGCCGACCGTATCGCGGTGCTGAACGACGGCAGGATCGCCGCCGAGGGCACCGCCGGGGAGCTGAAGCGCCTCGTCCCGGGCGGGCATGTGCGGCTGCGGTTCGCCGACCCGGCCGCGTACCAGTCCGCCGCCGCGACCCTGCGCGAGGCCGCCCGGGACGACGAGGCCCTCGCGTTGCAGATCCCCAGCGACGGCAGCCAGCGCGAGCTGCGCTCCATCCTCGACTGGCTGGACGCGGCCGGCATCGAGGCGGACGAACTGACCGTGCACACCCCCGACCTCGACGACGTGTTCTTCGCCCTGACCGGCGGCAGCGACGTCCCCGACCAGCCCGAGGAGACCGTCCGATGAGCTTCCTGCCCCTTGCCGTCCGCGACTCGTCCACGATGCTGCGCCGCAACCTCCTGCACGCGCGGCGCTACCCCTCCCTCACCCTGAACCTGCTGCTCACGCCCGTCATGCTGCTGCTGCTCTTCGTCTACATCTTCGGAGATGTGATGAGCGCGGGCATCGGCGGCGGCGGGGCCGACCGTTCCGAGTACATCGCCTACCTCGTGCCGGGCCTCTTGCTGATGACCATCGGCAGCACCACGATCGGCACCGCGGTGTCCATCTCCATGGACATGGTCCAGGGCATCGTCGCCCGCTTCCGCACGATGGCGATCCACCGTGGCTCCGTGCTCATCGGGCATGTCATCGGCGGCGTGCTCCAGTCGATCATGAGCGTGGTCGTCGTCGTCGTCGTCGGCGCCGTCGCCGTGGCCATCGGCTTCCGCTCCACCGACGCCACCGTCCTGGAGTGGGTCCTGGCGTTCGGCCTGCTCGCGCTGTTCGCCCTGGCGCTCACCTGGATCGCGGTCGGCATGGGCCTGTCCAGCCCGAACCCCGAGGCGGCCAGCAACATGGCCATGCCGCTGATCCTCCTGCCGCTCATTTCGACCGCGTTCATCCCGGCCGAGACGATGCCGGGCTGGTTCCAGCCGATCGCCGAGTACCAGCCGTTCACCCCGGCCATCGAGACCCTGCGCGGCCTGCTGCTCGGCACCGAGATCGGGCACCACGGATGGCTGGCGGTCGCCTGGTGCCTGGGCCTGACCGTGCTCGGTTACCCCTGGTCCACGGCGCTGTTCAACCGCGACCCGAAGTAGCGCGCGCCCGGCCGTGGTCAGGAGGCGGGACGGAAGCGCGAGGTGCCGTGGCCCTGGGGGAACGTCTCGACCGTCACCTGTCCGCCGCTGTCGGGGGCGTGGAGGAGGAAGGAGTGCATGGCGCCGTCCGCGCACCGGCCCCGGGGCTGGGAGGTGGTGGATTCGTTCGGCCCGAAGAGGAGCCACTCCTGCGCGGGTCCGATGGCCAGCAGCCTGTGTTCCCAGTGCTACCACATCTCCGGATCGGTCCTCGGCTTCTGACATCACCCCCGGGCAGCTCGGCCGGACCCGAACGGAATGCGGAGGCTAGTGTCCGTGCTCCCCGGAGTGGCCGTCGTCGATGCGCACGCCGCGGAGCGCGGTCGCGGCCACGACCGCGCTGAGAGCCAGCAGTCCCGCTCCGACGGCCGCGGTGGTGTTGATCCCGTTGGTGAAGGCCGTCGTGGCGGCCTGGGTCACCGATTCGGCGAGCCGACTGGGCAGTTGCTCGGCTGCGACGAGCGCCCCGCCCAGTGTGGAGCCGGCCGCGTCGGCCGCGCCCGCGGGCACATCTCCGGGAAGGGCCCTGCTGATGTCCCGCTCGTACACGGCGGTGGCGATGCTGCCGAGGATGGCGATGCCGAGGGCGCCACCGAGTTCGGTTCCTGTCTCGTTGAGAGCGGCTGCCGTGCCGGCGTTCCGCGGCGGTGCGGTGGCCACCACGAGGTTGTAGGCCAGGGTGATGGCCATGCCCATCCCGAGTCCGAGCACGCTGTAGCCGGTCAGGAGCGCCCCGACGGTGTCCTCGGCCTCCAGCCGGGTGAGCAGGCCGAAGCCGGTGGCGGCACACGCCAGTCCGGCGCCGATGACGAATCCGGGGCGCACCCAGCGCACGATGACGGTGCCCACCACGATGCCGACCACCGTCATGCCGACCATGGGAATCATCCAGAGTGCGGCGACGAACGGCCGGTAGCCGAGGACGAGTTGAAGGTGCTGGACGACCAGCATGCCGACTCCGGCCGAGGCCACGGTGAGGACGACGTTGGAGCCGATGGCCGCCGAGAACGCGGGACGCCGGAACAGACCGAGGTCGATCAGCGGCTGGGCGGCGGCGCGTTGGCGCCGGACGAACAGGTAGCTCGTGGCCAGCCCGGCGGCGATGGCGACGAACGGCGGGACCGCGAGCCCGTCCTCGGCCAGTTTCTTCAACCCCCAGACGCACGCCAGGATGGCCGCCATCGACTGTGCCGCGCCGAGCAGGTCGAAGCGTCCGGGAAGGGGATCGGCGTGCTCCGGCAACAGCAGCGGGGCCAGGGTCAGGAGCAGCACCATCACCGGGATGTTGATCAGGAAGACCGATCCCCACCAGAAGCGCTCGACGAGCAGCCCGCCGATGATCGAGCCGATGGGGACCCCGGCGCCGAAGGCCGCCGTCCAGACCGCGACCGCGGTGCGCCGCTGGGCGTCGTCGCGGAACATGGTGCGGATCAGCGCCAGCGTGGACGGGGCGAGAGTCGCCCCGCCGACACCGAGCAACGCGCGGGCGAGGATCAGCGTCTCGGGGCTGCTGGAGACGGCGGCCAGCAGTGAGGCGCCTCCGAAGGCGACGGCACCGAGCATCAGCAGCCGCCGCCGGCCGATCCGGTCGCCCAGGGTGCCCATCGTGATGAGCAGCCCGGCCATCAGGAAGCCGTAGATGTCCATGATCCAGAGCAACTGGCCTGTGCTGGGCCGCAGATCGGCGCTGATCCGGGGCGCGGCCATGAACAGCACCGAGAGATCCATGGACACCAGCAAGGCGGGCACGGTCAGGACGCCCAGGCCGATCCACTCCTTGCGGCTCGCCTTGGTCGAGGGGGTGGTGGAGGGGGAGGTCATGCAGCAATGTGTACAAGCGTCTAAGACGCTCGTCAAGTACGGATGTACACGCTATGCTCACACCCATGGGAAGTCGCGAGGACCTGCTCGAAGGAGCGAAGCGTTGCCTGTACGAGCGCGGCTACGCTCGGACCACCGCCCGCGACATCGTGGCCGCCGCTCCCGGCACTCACTTGGCCTCGATCGGATACCACTACGGCTCCAAGGAAGCTCTTCTCGACGCCGCGCTGATGCAGGCGATCGCGGAGTTGAGCGACATGCTGGCGCAGCTGAGCACGGAGGACCCCCGGCGCCTGCCCGGCGCCTGGGACCGCGTCCTGGCCGAGTTCGACGCGCACAAGCCACTGCTGATCGCGCACGTCGAGGCATGGTCGCAGATCGAACGCTCGCCCGAACTGCGAGAGCGGTTCGCGAGGCTCCACGCCGGACAGGTGGCCAAAGGTGCCGAGCACACCAAGGCCGTACGTCCCGACCTCGATGCCGAGACGGCCCGCGCCGTGTCGGCGGTGTCCGGCGCGTTGGCCGACGGGCTGATCGTGCAGTGGCTGATCGATCCGAAGCAGGTGCCCAGCGGCCACCAGATCGCCGCAGGTCTGCGGGTCCTGGCGGACGTGATCGACACGGAGGACGCATAGCACGACGTGGCGGGCGAGACACGCGGCACGACGCCGCCTTCGGCAGCGCCGAGACGCCCCGGCGGCCGGGGTGGGTCAGATGTTGCGGAAGAGACAGGGCAGCCTGATGACCTGCGGCGTTGAACGGCGATGCGTTCCCGTGCCTCGCCGTGCACGACACCGGACTCGCGGGTCCGGATCCCGCTCATCGTGGTGGTATGAGGGTCATCGTCCGCTGTTGTCACGCACGTTGACGATGCTGACATCGCCCAGTTGATGTCGTGGGCGGCTTGTCGGCATCTGGCAACGGGCGGCCCACGCCGGGGGTTTGGACAGCAGCGGGGTCTTCACGACGGCTACGGCGGCTGTGGTGGTGGTCGCGGGTGGCTGGGAAGATGGTGACGCTACGTCGGGCGGTGCCGGGCTCGGTGCTGCGGTCGGAGGGGGAAGAGTCCGATGGTGGATCCCGTGTCGCTGGCGGCGATCTCGGCGATGCTGGGTGCTGTGGCGTCGGGTATGGGAGGCGAGGCGGGCAAGCAGCTCTACCTGCTGATCGGGGGACTGTTCGGAAGGGGGGAGGATGACGCGCGCAGGCCGGGGCCGACGGATGATCTGGCGCTTCGGTTGTTCGAGAGTGGTCGGCGTGATCCTGTTCTCGCCCGGCGGCTGAGCGAGATGGAGAGGCTGGTCGGCCGGACGCTGGGGCGTGCGCCGGGCGTTCGGACGGTTCCTCGGTTGCCGGAGGGGAACAGGTTCTTCCAGGACAGGGACAGGCCACTGGACAGACTCGGCCGGGAAGCGAGGCGCGCACCGGACGGGCGTCCGCGTCGCGCGCTGCTGCTCGGCGAGGAGGGGATCGGCACGACGGGGCTGGTCATCCATTTCGGCTGGCAGTCGGCGGAGCGGTTCCCCGACGGACAGCTCTATGTCGATCTGCGGGGCAGCGACGCCGACGGTGGGCTGGACGCTTCGCTTGCCGTTCGGCAGGCACTGCGTGCGCTGGGGCTGAGGACCGAGGAGATCCCTCCCGGCCTTGCCGAGCGTGCTGCTCTCTTCCGGGAGGTCGTTGACACTCGGCGCATGCTGATCGTTCTCGACCACGCGCATTCGGCGGCCCAGGTGCGGCCGTTGCTGACGTCGGCTCCTGGTGTGTTCGCCATCGTCGTGAGCCGACGCAGGCTGCCGGGGGTGGATGCGGAAACGATCGAGGTCGGGCCGTTGCCGGACCGGCACGCGCTGCGGCTGCTGACCGAACTCGCGGGGGAGCGGCGGCTGGTGGACCGGGCGCTGGTCGCGCGCTGCGGCGGTTCGGCGCTGGCGTTGTGGACGGCCGGTCTGGCCCTGGCGGCAGGGCGGCGGCCCGACGAACGAGGGGAACGCGGTATGGCCGGGTCGGACAGCGACGCGCTGAGTGCCGTTCTCGATGCCACCTATCGCGGGCTTGAGTCGCCCGCCGCCCGGCTGTACCGGCGCATGGCGCTGTGGCCGTGGCCCGCCGTCCGCCCCGGCGCGGCGGCGGTCGTGGCGGAGACCGGCGCCGGGGAGGCGGCCCGTTTGCTGGAGGGGCTCGCGGAGGTGAATCTGCTTGAGCACCTGGGCGACGGCGGCTACCGGTACCGGCCGTCGGTCCGCGCGCACGCCGAACGCGAAGCGATGACCGAGGACGGCGTCGCGGGGTGCGGCAGGGCGATGCAGCGGGTGATCGTCACCCACCGGGACTTCGCGGTCGCGGCCGCCCGCACCGCCCATCCCCGGAACTGGCATGTCAGCGAGGCATTCCGGACGGTCCCCGCGGGGACGTACGCCGGCCAGGCCGAGGCCCTCGCGGCTCTCCGTGACGAACTGCCGACACTGGTCGCTGCGGTGCTGGCCGCCGCGGAGTTCGGCCTGGGGGAGACCGCCTGCGCGCTGTGCGAGGCGTTGTGGCCGGTGCAGCTGAAGGACGGGCGCCACGAGGAGGTCCTGCCGGCCCTGCGGGCGGCTGCCGGAGCGGCAGACGAGCAGTTCCCTGGGACTCGTCTGGCCGGACGCATGCACACGTTCCTGGCACTGGCCCTGCTGGAGTGCCGTGACTTCGAGGGTGCCGAGAGAGCGGCTGAGGCCGCCCTCGCCGCCGAACGGGAGGCGGGCCACCTGCGCGGGCAGGCCACGGCGACAGAGGTGGCGGGGCTGGTCGCGCTCGCGCAGTGGGAGTTCGCCCAGGCGGAGCGCCATTTCGAGGACGCGGACCGGATCTTGGACGGCATCGCGCCCGGCGGCGAGGGCGCGCGCGACCTGCCTCGGGCCAGGGCATTGCTCCTGCGCCACCGAGGTCGGGCCCGCCGTGGCCTGGCCATGCGTGGGCTCGCCCGCTGGGAGGAGGCGGACGGGCTGCTGACGAGGGCGCTGGAGTTCTTCCGGGGGAGCGACCCGTACAACACGGCGCGCACGTTGACGGACCGGGCCGAGCTGTACTTCTTCGCCGAGCGGCGTGCCGAGGCGCTGCCGCTGATCGACGAGGCGGTCTCCCTCCTCACCGGCGAGGGCGCGCAGTACCACCTCGCCCATCTGCGGGCCCTGCGCGAGAGCTGCGTCAACGGTCCGGACCTCACCCAGGACGGAAGGTAGACCGAGTGGGGGCCGACGGCCGGACGAGGACCTCGTGGGCGGCCTGTCCGGTGACCACGGTCATCCTCTCGCCGAGCTCCGCCAGCCCCTTTCCCGCCGCCAGCCACGTGTGCAGCGCCGAGGCGTACGCGGCGGGGTCGGCGGCCGAGGGGTCGGCGACCAGCGTGAGCGGTCGGCCCCCGCGGGGGAGGACGGTGCAGCTGCCCGGCCCGGTGACGTACGCGGCGAGCGCGCAGTAGGGATGACGCCGCAGCACGTCGGCGGCCCAGTCGGCCGGTGGACCGAGGCGTGGGTCATCCGGTGCCCCGTACCGGACGATCACGTCGGCGAGCGAGAGTCGACTCGGGTCGAGGGTGTCCTCGTGGACGGCGGTGTGCGCCTCGCCCTCGCCGCCCGGATCGCGGCCCGGATCCGCGTACCGCGCCACGGCGATGCGCCCGGCGTCCAGCAGCCGGGTCACCACGCGGATCGGCGCGGTGCGAACCGGCGCGGCACAGGCAGGCAGGGGGAGAGGAGCCAGCAGCGCCGGCTCGTCCGGCTCCGGCACGCCCATCAGGCGGTAGAACGTCTGCCGCAGCAGCCCGGCCGACTGCCCCGGCGCCGAACTGGTCAGCGACGCCGGTTCCGGCAGCGGCCGGTGCGCGGCGGTCGCCGCCTCCAACTGGGGGCGCAGGGGCATGCGGGCGTCCAGGCGCGGAGCCTGCCGGGTGAAGGCGGCGACCGGCGAGTCGTGACCGAGCCCGGCCGGGTGCGTGGCACCGAGGAGTACCGGCGTCCCCAGAGCCGCCGCGTAGTAGGAGACGGAGCCGAAGTCGCCCAGCACGACGTCCGCGGCGATGAGCGCCTGCCGCCACTCGTGGACCGGCTCGACGAGCGTCAGCCCGCCGCGTCGCGCGCGGTCCAGCCACATCCGGATCTGTCCCGGCCCATGGCCGAACCAGATGTTCGGGTGCAGCACGGCCGCCACCCGGTACTCGTCCGCGGCCAACTCCCCGGTGAGCCGCGGAAGCAGCGGGGCCAGCACGTCCTCGTCACCGTCGCCGAAGAGCGACTCCGGATTCCAGGTGGAGCTCAGCAGCACCAGTCGTTGACCGTGACGCACCCCCAGGGCGCGGCGGAACCGTTCGCGGTGGGGACGCGCGGCGAGGAGCCGGTCGTAGCACGGGTCTCCGGCGAGCACAGCACTGGCGACGGCAGGCGGACACGCGACACGCAGCCGGTCGAGCTGTTCCGGATGCGAGAGCACCATGGCGTCCGCGATCGGCTTCCCATCGGCCAGCAGCCACTCCGGGCCGAACCCGAACACCGGCTCGCGGCTCGCGGCTCGCGGCTCGCGGCTCGCGGCTCGCGGCTCGCGGCTCGCGGCTCGCAAGTATCTTATTATATCCGGCACCATGGGAGAGAACGACCAAAGGCCCCTGGATCTGGTCGAGTTGGCCGCCCAGGCTGGCGGTGATGGCCAGGTCCACGCGGGTTCGTGTCGCCTGGGCCCAAGGAAGCACCGGAACGCCGACCTCCGCCAGAAGTTCCGAGATGCCGGCCTGGTACGGGGACGACCCCGTACAGGTGGCCAGCAACTGGACGCGCAGGTCATCGCGGAACAGCGGCAGGACATCCAGCAGCCGAGTGGTCGAGGTCACGTTGTGCGTCACGACAAGGACCGTCCGGCACCTTCCGCGCGTGCTCCAGCGCTGCTTCTCGGCGCCTACGGGAACTCGTATCCAACCTTCCAGCGCGTCCCTCATCGTCCCCCCACCGGCCTCTCCGCCCTAGCCCCATACGACCGCCACGGCCGTCCGCTCGCCCCCGACCCTAACGAGGCGCTCCTCGGTGGCCTCACCTCGTCGGCTGCTGGGCCGCGGCATGACGCCTCCGGCAGTGGCCATCGAAGACTCCCTCGCGGCGAGGATCCGCGCCTCGAAGGCGTGGAGCGAACGCCGCCGCGCGTTCGGATGCCGGAGGTTCATCGCCGAGTGTTCCAGCCATGGGGCGATCTTGCCCTCGTCCACATCGTCCACGTCGTCCACGTCGGCTCGCGGCTGCTGAGCTGTCTCGGGGCCGATGGCCACGGGATGGTCGGCGACGGCGGCGGCAAGGGCCCGCAGGGGGCCAGCGGCCCGTTCGGCGCCGACGGCGTCGCCCGGGTGCTCACCTCGTCCTTCCCGATGCTCGCCCGGATCGGCGTCGTCCTGGAGCCGCACGAGCTGTATCCGCGGTCGGACTGCCCGCGGTGCCCGTCACGGGCGGGACCATGCGGCAGTTCATGTTCATCGACCGCGACGGCCGCACGCTCGGCCCGCCGGAGGACCCGGAGGAACGGCTCTTCTTCAACGGCCGGGGCTTCGGCCGGCTGGCCGCCGCCGGCCTGCCAGGTCTGCGCGCCCTCGCCGCCGACCGGCCCCCGGACCTGGTCGTCGGCGGCTCCCTCTGCTACGCGGCGCCGCTGCTCGCCGCGCGGCTGGGCGTACCGTTCGTCCGGCACACCTGGGACCTGGGCGAGCCGCCCGGGATCGACCGAGGCGCCGAGGCCGAGCTCGCACCCGAGCTGAAGGCGCTGGGTCTGAGCGGGATCCCCGGGACCGACCTGTGGGTCGACATCTGCCCGCCGAGCCTGCGCGCCACCTCGGAAGGGCCGCGGGCGGACATGCGGTTCATCCCGTACAACGAGCAACGCGCGCTTGAGCCATGGATGTACCGCCGCGGCGAGCGCCCGCGCGTGTGTGTGACGGCCGGCAGCAGGGTGTCCCAGGACGAGGACATCGCCTATCTGAGGGAACTCGTCGACGGCATCGGCGGCCTGGGCGTGGAACTGGCCGTCGCCGCCCCACGGGCGGTCGCCGAGCGGCTGCGGGCCGCCGAACCCGGGATCCGGGCGGGATGGCTGCCCCTGGACATCCTGCTCACCACCTGCGACCTGATCGTGCATCACGGCGGCGGCCAGACCGCGCTCACCGCGCTCAACGCGGGTGTCCCCCAGCTGCTGATCCCGAACATCCCCAGGATGATCCCGCCGTGCGACCGCATCTCCGACTACGGCGCGGCGATCACCCTGTCGACGGGCGAGCAGAATCCGGAGCGGCTCACCCAAGCCGCCGAGGAGCTGCTGTCCACGCCGTCCTACCGGGATCGCGCCCGCTCGATCCGGGCGGAGATCGCCGCACAGTCCGCACCCACCGAGGTCCTTTACCTGCTGGAGGACCTGGTGGGCAGGCATGCCCGGCCCCCGGCCGGACTCGATTCAGAACGGTATGGCGTAGGCCCATGAAGGCTCTCGTTCTCTCCGGCGGCGCCGGTACCCGGCTCCGGCCGATTACCCATACCTCGGCGAAGCAGTTGGTGCCGGTGGCGAACAAGCCGGTGCTCTTCTACGGTCTGGAGGCGATCGCCGACGCCGGAATCACCGAAGTCGGCATCATCGTGGGGGACACCGCGGCGGAGATCCGCGAGGCGGTCGGCGCCGGTGCGAAGCACGGGTTGAACGTCACCTACATACCGCAGGAGACCCCGCTGGGCCTGGCCCACGCGGTGCTGATCGCCCGTGAGTTCCTCGGCGACGACGACTTCGTGATGTACCTCGGGGACAACTTCATCGTCGGCGGTATCACCGGGCTGGTCGAGACGTTCCGCGCCGACCGGCCGGACGCACAGATCCTGCTCACCCAGGTACCGGACCCCACGGCCTTCGGCGTCGCCGAACTCGGCCCCGGGGGACGGGTGATCGGGCTGGAGGAGAAGCCGGCGCGGCCCAAGAGCGACCTGGCGCTGGTGGGCGTCTACCTGTTCACCCCGGCCGTCCACGAGGCGGTGCACGCCATCGCGCCCTCGTGGCGCGGCGAGCTGGAGATCACCCACCGTCCACCCCCTCGACCCACGCTCGCCATCGACTGGTCGGGCATCGACTCCCCGCTGCTCTCCGAACGGGACGCCTCGGCACCCACGCTCGCGGAGGCACTGGAGGCGCGCATCCTCCCCAGGCTCGCCAGGGACCCCGCGGAACGTTCCTCGGCGGGAGCGGAACAGGGCGGCCCTCGGTGACGCGGACGGCCGGGCCCGCCCCTCGTCCGATCGGCGCCAGGGGCACCCAGCGGGCCTCGGGGAGGCCGTCGAAGCCGACCACGCTGACGTCCTCGGAGACCCGCAGCCCCGCTCCGGTCAGTCCCGCAGACGCCGCCGCGGCCCGGCCGGCTCGGCGTTTCCGCCGGCCGGAGGGGCTGCGACGGCCGGGGTGGATCAGATGTTGCGGAAGGTCTCGATCTGCGCGCCCACGGAGTTGAGCCGCTCGGCCAGATCCTCGTAGCCGCGGTTGATGACGTACACGTTCCGCAGGACCGAGGTGCCCTCGGCCGCCATCATCGCCAGCAGCACGACCACCGCGGGGCGCAGCGCCGGCGGGCACATCATCTCCGCCGCGCGCCAGCGCGTCGGCCCCTCGACCAGCACCCGGTGCGGGTCGAGCAACTGGAGACGCCCGCCGAGGCGGTTGAGATCGGTCAGATAGATGGCCCGGTTGTCGTAGACCCAGTCGTGGATGAGCGTCGAGCCGTGCGCCGAGGCCGCGATCGCCGCGAAGAACGGCGCGTTGTCGATGTTCAGACCGGGGAACGGCATCGGGTGGATCTTGTCCATCGGCGCCTCCAGCTTGGAGGGCCTGACGGTGAGGTCCGCCAGCCGGGTGCGGCCGTTGTCCGCCGGGTACTCCGCGCCCAGGTCGTGATCCAGGCCCATGCCCTCCAGCACGGCCAGCTCGATCTCCAGGAACTCCAACGGCACGCGCCTGATGGTCAGCTGGGACTCGGTGACGACCGCCGCGGCGATCAGGCTCATCGCTTCCACCGGGTCCTCGGAGGGCGAGTAGTCCACGTCCCGGTCGATCTCCGGCACGCCGTGCACGGTGAGCGTCGTGGTGCCCACGCCCTCGACCCGCACGCCCAGCTGTTCCAGGAAGAAGCACAGGTCCTGGACCATGTAGTTGGACGAGGCGTTGCGGATGACGGTCACGCCGTCGTGCCGGGCGGCGGCGAGCAGCGCGTTCTCCGTGACGGTGTCCCCGCGCTCGGTCAGCACGATGGGCCGCTGGGGCGTCACCTGCCGGTTGACCGTGGCGTGGTACATGCCCTCGGTCGCCGTGACCTCCAGGCCGAACCGCCGCAACGCCGCCATGTGCGGCTCGACGGTCCGCGTGCCGAGGTCGCAGCCGCCCGCGTAGGGGATCTTGAACTGATCCGTCCGGTGCAGCAGCGGACCCATGAACATGATGATGCTGCGCGTGCGCCGCGCCGCCTCCAGATCGATGGAGTTCAGGTCGAGCTCGGCGGGCGTGGTGATCTCCAGGTCCGCCCCCTCGTTGATCCAGCGGCTGCGGACGCCGATCGAGCTGAGGACTTCCAGGATGCGGAAGACCTCCTCGATCCTGGCGACCCGTCGCAGGACGGTACGCCCCGAGTTGAGCAGGGTGGCGCAGAGCAGGGCGACGCAGGCGTTCTTGCTCGTCTTGACGTCGATACTGCCGTGCAACCGCCGGCCGCCGACCACGCGCAGGTGCATCGGCCCCGCGTAACCCAGCGAAACGATCTCGCTGTCCAGGGCCTCACCGATGCGGGCGATCATCTCAAGGCTGATGTTCTGATTCCCCCGCTCGATGCGATTGACCGCGCTCTGGCTGGTCCCGAGTGCTTCCGCGAGCTGGACCTGGGTCCAGCCACGATGTTGACGTGCGTCCCGAATGAGCTGTCCGATCCGGGCGAGGTAGTCGTCGATCATGTGACCGAGCTTATCTCACATATGAGATGACGCCTGACTGGTGCGGCCATTCGGGTGGTGACACGCCGGTGTGTCGGCGTGTCGCGATCCGGCATCCGGGGGCCCCGGCGTCACCCCACCCCGTACGCCCGGCCGGGGGAGCCCGCGGTGGCGGCCCGCTCGAAGCGCCACCTCGCTCGCCGCGCCGGTCGTCGAGACCGCGCCCCGCGCCTGCCCCGCGCCTGCCCCGCTTCGGCAGCCGCGCCACCGGGACACAACACCCCCCGCCCGTTCGCTCATCCGCCGACCGGATGCGTTAGGGTTATCTCGACATCGAGATATCTGACGAGTACGCGCGAAAGCTTGTGGTGAAGGAGACAGTCGTGTCGGCGAACAGCTTCGACGCCCGCAGCACGTTGCGGGTGGGCGACGAGTCCTACGAGATCTTCCGGCTGGACAAGGTGGAGGGCTCGCGCCGCCTGCCCTTCAGTCTGAAGGTCCTTCTGGAGAACCTGCTGCGGACCGAGGACGGCGCGAACATCACCGCCGACCACATCCGGGCGCTCGGCGGCTGGGACGCGAGCGCCCAGCCGAGCCGGGAGATCCAGTTCACGCCGGCGCGCGTCATCATGCAGGACTTCACCGGCGTGCCCTGCGTGGTGGACCTCGCCACCATGCGCGAGGCGGTCAAGGAGCTCGGCGGCGACGCCTCCAAGGTCAACCCGCTGGCCCCCGCCGAGTTGGTCATCGACCACTCCGTCATCGCCGACAAGTTCGGCACCCCGCAGGCGTTCCAGCAGAACGTGGAGCTGGAGTACGGGCGCAACCGCGAGCGGTACCAGTTCCTGCGGTGGGGCCAGAGCGCGTTCGACGAGTTCAAGGTGGTGCCGCCCGGCACCGGGATCGTGCACCAGGTCAACATCGAGCACCTGGCCCGCACCGTCATGGTCAGGAACGGTCAGGCGTACCCGGACACCCTGGTCGGCACCGACTCGCACACCACCATGGTCAACGGCCTGGGCGTGCTGGGCTGGGGCGTGGGCGGCATCGAGGCGGAGGCGGCCATGCTCGGCCAGCCGGTCTCCATGCTCATCCCCCGCGTCGTCGGCTTCAAGCTCACCGGCGAGCTGCCCACCGGCACCACCGCCACCGACCTGGTGCTGACCATCACCGAGATGCTGCGCAGGCACGGCGTGGTGGGGAAGTTCGTGGAGTTCTACGGCGAGGGCGTGGCCGCCGTGCCGCTGGCCAACCGCGCCACCATCGGGAACATGTCGCCCGAGTTCGGCTCGACCGCCGCGATCTTCCCGATCGACGCGGAGACGATCTCCTACCTGCGCCTGACCGGACGTGACGAGCAGCAGCTCGCCCTGGTCGAGGCGTACACCAAGGAGCAGGGCCTCTGGCACGACCCGGCGCGCGAGCCGGAGTACTCCGAGTACCTGGAGCTCGACCTGTCGAGCGTCGTGCCCTCGATCGCCGGGCCCAAGCGCCCCCAGGACCGCATCGCGCTCACCGACGCCAAGCGGAAGTTCAGCGAGGACGTCCGCGCCTACGTGCAGGACAACGACGTCGACGAGGCGGGCAAGGAGTCCTTCCCGGCCTCCGACGCCCCGGCCGTCAGCAACGGGGTGCCCAGCCACCCGGTCACCGTCACGGACGCGGACGGCACCACGTTCGAGCTGGACCACGGCGCGGTCACCGTCGCCGCCATCACCTCCTGCACCAACACCTCCAACCCCTCCGTCATGGTGGGCGCGGCGCTGCTGGCCAAGAAGGCGGTCGAGCGCGGCCTGACCCGCAAGCCCTGGGTCAAGACCACGCTGGCGCCCGGCTCCAAGGTCGTCATGGACTACTACGACCGCGCCGGCCTCACCCCCTACCTGGACAAGCTCGGCTTCAACCTGGTCGGCTACGGCTGCACCACCTGCATCGGCAACTCGGGACCGCTGCCCGAGGAGATCTCCCAGGCGGTGAACGACAACGACCTCGCCGTCGTCTCCGTCCTCTCCGGCAACCGGAACTTCGAGGGCCGCATCAACCCCGACGTCAAGATGAACTACCTGGCGTCCCCGCCCCTCGTCGTCGCCTACGCCATCGCCGGGTCCATGAAGGTGGACATCACCGCCGAGCCGCTGGGCGCCGACCAGGACGGCAAGCCGGTCTACCTGCGCGACATCTGGCCCACCGAGCAGGAGATCGAGCAGGTCGTCGCCTCGGCCATCGGCCAGGAGATGTTCGGCCAGAGCTACGCGGACGTCTTCGCGGGCGACGCCCAGTGGAACGCGCTGTCCATCCCGTCCGGTTCGACCTTCGAGTGGGACCCGGAGTCCACCTACGTGCGCAAGCCCCCCTACTTCGAGGGCATGACGCAGGACCCGGAGCCGGTCACCGACATCGAGGGCGCCCGGGTGCTCGCCAAGCTCGGCGACTCGGTCACCACCGACCACATCTCCCCGGCCGGCGCCATCAAGGCCGACACCCCGGCGGGCCGCTATCTCACCGAACACGGCGTCGAGCGCCGGGACTTCAACTCCTACGGCTCCCGCCGCGGCAACCACGAGGTGATGATCCGGGGCACGTTCGCCAACATCCGGCTGCGCAACCAGATCGCGCCGGGGACCGAGGGCGGCTACACCCGCGACTTCACCCAGGACGACGCGCCGGTGGCGTTCATCTACGACGCCTCCGAGCGCTACCAGGCCGCTGGCATCCCGCTGGTCGTCCTGGCGGGCAAGGAGTACGGCTCGGGCTCCTCGCGCGACTGGGCCGCCAAGGGCACCGCGCTGCTGGGCGTGCGTGCCGTGATCGCCGAGTCCTACGAGCGCATCCACCGCTCGAACCTCATCGGCATGGGCGTGCTGCCGCTCCAGTACCCGGCCGGGCAGACCGCCGCGTCGTTCGCGCTCACCGGCGAGGAGACGTTCACGTTCACCGGCGTCACCGCGCTCAACGAGGGCGGCATCCCGGAGACGGTCAAGGTCACCACCGACAGCGGCGTGGAGTTCGACGCGACCGTGCGGATCGACACCCCCGGCGAGGCGGACTACTACCGCAACGGCGGGATCATGCAGTACGTCCTGCGCTCGCTGCTCCGCGCCTGAACGACGCGCCCCGGCCCGCGCGTCCCTCGCTTCGCGCGCGCCCCCCGCGCGCCCGACGCTCCGTCGGTTCACACCTCCGCCCCGGGTACCACCCCCGGGGCGGAGGTGTCCGCGTGTGCCGAGTGTGACGCGCAGATATCAACTCGGAAAAGCCTGTTCGCGTTTCGGCTCGTGATCTTCCCCGCCAACGGCAAGTGGACTATACCTGTCGGGGATCCGGCGGCCATCACCCGCCCGCATCCCCAGAAGGCGAGGACGCGCACATGCATTCCGGTCCGTACGTCAACCGCCGTACCCTCATGAGGAGATCCGCGGCCGCGGGCCTCCTCACCATCCCGGCCGTCGGCGCGCTCTCCGCCTGCGCCAGCGGCGGCGGTGACGAAGAGGAGGCCGAGCGCGGCGAGTCCACCGACTCCAACCCGTTCGGCGTGAACCCCGACACGGAGCTCGAAGTCGTCATCTTCGACGGCGGGTTCGGCGACCAGTACGCCCTGGACGCCGAGGCGATCTACAGCGGCAGCTACGGCGCGGTCGAGCACTCCAAGACCCAGGAGATCCAATCGCGCCTCCAGCCCCGCATGGTGCAGGGCGACCCGCCGGACATCATCAACAACTCCGGCGCGGAGGAGATGGACATCGCCGCGCTGATCCGCAACGACCAGGCCCACGACCTGACCGAGCTGCTGGACGCGCCCTCGCTCGACGACCCCTCCCTGACGGTCCGTGAGACACTGCGGCCCGGCGTCATCGAGATGGGCCAGTTCGGCAGCGAGTCGATGTGGCAGCTCAACTACGCCTACACCGTCTACGGCCAGTGGTACTCGAAGACCGCGCTCGCCCGGCTCGATGCCGAGTACCCGCGCACCTGGGACGAGATGATCGCGGTCTGCGAGAAGGCCAAGCAGCAGGGGATGGCGGGCTGGACCTACGCCGGCCAGTACCCCTACTACTTCAACTTCACGCTGTACCCGTTCATCGGCAAGATCGGCGGCGCCGAGGTCCTGCGCGCCATAGACAACCTGGAGCCCAACGCCTGGCGCCACGAGGCCGTTCGCGCCGCCTTCGAGGCGTACCACGAGTTGGTGGCGCGCGGTTACGTCCTCCAGGGCAGCCCGGGGCTCACCCACGAGGAGTCCCAGGACGAGTGGAACCAGTACAACGCCCTGTTCATCCCCAACGGCTCCTGGGTGGAGAACGAGGCGCGGCGCAACACCCCGGAGGACTTCGACATGGCGGTGGGCCCGCCCACCAGCCTGGACTCCTCCGACGCCATGCCGTTCGAGACCATCTGGGCCAGCGGCAGCGAGCCGTTCCTCGTCCCGTCCCAGGCGAACAACGTGCCGGGCGGCCTGGAGTTCCTGCGCATCATGCTCGGCCGTGAGTCCGCGCGGAACTTCACCTCCCTCGTCGCCTCGCTCACCTGCGTCCAGGGCGCCTCCGACGACATGGACCTGCCGCCCGGCCTCACCAGCGCCTCCGAGACGCTCGCCGCCGCCGGCGACAACCTCCTCATCCCCCGGCTGCCCGACTGGTACCAGCAGCTCAACAACGAGGAGATCGGCGGCGTCATCGCGGCGATGATGGCCGGCGACATCGAGCCGGACGAGGCCATCAACCGCTGCCAGGACGCGGCGGACGCCACGGCGCAGGACGACTCGATCCAGAAGTTCCAGCACGTCTGACCGGGGGAGGGGAGGGGCGGTATGGAAGCCCAGACCGAGCGGAGGGGCACAAGCCCGCCCGCGGCCACGAAACTGCTGCTCGCGGCGGCGTTCTTCCTGCCGCCCCGGTTCACCCCGGAGCGGGTGCGATACGACCGGCGTTACCGGAAGCTGGACCAGTACCGATTCATATCCTGGTTCCTCTCCGTTCCCCTGCTGGTCTATCTGCTCTTCGTCGTCTCGCCCTTTGTGCAGGCGTTCTTCTATTCGATGACCGACTGGTCGGGGAACAGCGCCTCGTACAACTTCACGGGGTTCGACAACTACGAACGCCTGTGGAACGACGACAAGTTCCGCGAGGCACTGGGCAACAGCCTGCTGCTGCTCGTTCTCGCGCCCGCGATCACGCTCGCGCTGGGCCTGTTCTTCGCCTTCATGTTGAACGCGGGGGGCCGGAAGCGGCGGAACCAGACCGTCGCGGGGGTCTTCGGGTCCAGCTTCTACAAGGTGGTCTATTTCTTCCCGCAGGTGCTGTCCATCGCGATCATCGCCGTCATCTGGGCGCGGGTCTACAGCCCGCGCAGCGGCGTGCTCAACGAGGGGCTCGGTGCCGTCGGCCTCGACTCCTGGCGCCAGGAGGACTGGCTCGGCGGCGAGTTGGCCCGCTGGTGCATCCTCTTCGTGCTCTGCTGGTCGTTCGTCGGCTTCTACGTGGTGCTGTTCTCGGCCGCGATGAGCTCGATCCCCCGGGAGATCTACGAGGCGTCCCTGCTGGACGGCGCGGGGAGGACCACCACGTTCTTCCGGATCACCTTCCCGCTCACCTGGGACACCGTCAGGACCGGCTGGATCTACATGGGGATCCAGGCCCTGGACGCATTCGCGCTGGTGAACATCATGGTCCCGGAGCACGGCATGAACGTGGTGCCGAGCTATCTGTACGAGAAGGCCATCCGGGACGCGCAGGCCGGCTATGCCACCGCCATCGGCGTCGTCCTCTTCTTCGTGACCCTGGTCTTCGCGGTGCTCGCGATGCGCATCGGCCGCCGGGACCGGATCGAGTTCTAGCACGCATCACTGGGAGTCATTTCGCATGAGCGAACAGAAGCGCACCACGGCCGGCGAGCGGACCGGCGGCGTGCTCAACGTCTTCGCCCACTCCTTCCTGGTGCTGTGGGTGGTCATGGCCGCGGGGCCCGTGGTCTGGGTGGTCCTCTCCAGCTTCCGGCCCCACAGCGAGCTGGTCTCCGACCCGTTCGGCCTGCCCACCAGCCTGGAGTGGGACAACTTCACCAACGCCTGGACCAGCGCCGACATCGGCCAGTACACGCTCAACTCGCTGATCATCCTGGCCGGTTCACTGACCGGGACGATGCTGCTGGGCTCCATGGCCGCCTACGTCCTGGCCCGTTTCAGCTTCCGCGGCAACCGGCTGATCCACACGCTCTTCGTGGGCGGCATGATGTTCCCGATCTTCCTCGCCCTGGTTCCGCTGTTCTTCATCCTGAACAATTTCGGGCTGCTGAACACCCGGCAGGGACTGATCATCGTCTACATCGCCTATTCGCTGCCGTTCACCACGTTCTTCCTGGTCGCCTTCTTCCGAACGCTGCCGGGCGCCGTCCAGGAGGCGGCGACGCTGGACGGCGCCTCGCACACCAGGACGTTCTTCCAGATCATGATGCCGATGGCGCAGCCCGGCCTCATCAGCATCGGGATCTTCAACTTCCTCGGCCAGTGGAACCAGTTCGTCCTGCCCCGGGTGCTCAACGTCGGCTCGCCCGACGACGCGGTGCTGCCCCAGGGCCTGGCCGCCCTCATGGTGCAGCAGGGGTACGAGGGGGACTGGGGCGCCCTGTACGCGGGGGTGACCATGGCGATGCTCCCCGTGCTGGTGGTCTATGTGACCTTCCAGCGCCAGGTCCAGTCGGGGCTCACGGCGGGCGCGGTGAGGTAAGCCGGCGCACCTCTGGCGGGTGCAAGCGGTTTCCCCACTGTTCTCCCCCACCAGCGTTCAAGTTCATATAGTGGGCCCGGCGCCGTCTCCTACCGCTGTCGGCGCCGTCGGCAGGCCCGTCGAGGCGCCCGCCGGCGATGCGGAAGTGGAGTGAACCGTGGAGACTCCGGGGTCGCAGTCCTCACTGCACCGGGCCAATCTTGAGCGCGTGGTGCGGGCCGTGCGCGCCGCCGGGTCGCTGACCCAGGCGGACATCGCCCGGTCCACGGGGCTGTCCGCGGCCACCGTGTCCAACATCGTTCGGGAGTTGAAAGAGCTGGGCACGGTCGAGGTGCGCACCACCTCGGCCGGCGGCCGGCGCGCCCGCAGCGTCTCGCTCTCCAGCGACGCGGGCATCGTCGTGGGCGTCGACTTCGGCCACTCCCACCTGCGCGTCGCCGTGGGGAACCTGGCGCACCAGGTGCTCGCCGAGGAGGCCGAGCCGTTCGACGTGGACGCCTCGGCCGACCAGGGCTTCGACCGCGCCGAGAAGCTCGTCGGCCGCCTGCTGTCGGTGGCCGGGGTGGACCGGGCCAAGATCATAGGCATCGGCCTCGGCGTGCCGGGGCCGATCGACGTGGAGACCGGGGCGCTGGGCTCCACGGCCATACTGCCGGGCTGGCGCGGGACCAATCCGCGCGAGGAGCTGGCCGCGAGGACCGGGGTCAGGGTCCATGTGGACAACGACGCGAACCTGGGGGCGCTGGGCGAGTTCGTCTGGGGCAGCGGGCGCGGCTCGGGGGACCTGGCGTACATCAAGGTGGCCAGCGGGGTCGGCGCGGGCCTGGTGATCAACGGACAGATCTACCGGGGCCCGGGGGGCACCGCGGGCGAGATCGGGCACATCACCCTGGACGAGTCGGGCCCGGTCTGCCGCTGCGGCAACCGCGGCTGCCTGGAGACGTTCACCGCGGCCCGCCACGTGCTGCCGCTGCTGCTGGCCAGCCATGGCCCGGACCTGACCATGCACCGCGTGGTGCAGCTCGCCCGCGAGGGCGACCCGGGCTGCCGCCGGGTGATCGCCGACATCGGCCGCCACATCGGCACCGGAGTCGCCCAGCTGTGCAATCTGCTGAACCCCAGCCGGGTGGTCCTGGGCGGCGACCTCGCGGAGGCGGGCGAGATCGCGCTCGCGCCGATCCGCGAGTCGGTCGGCCGCTACGCCATCCCCAGCGCCGCCCGCCAGCTCTCCCTGGTCCCCGGCGCCCTCGGCGGCCGGGCCGAGGTGCTGGGCGCGCTGGCCCTGGTGCTGCGGGAGATGGGCGACGGGATGCTGCTCGGACCGGTCCGCGCCACCCTGTGATCATCAAGAAGTGAACGCACAGAACGGAAAGTAATCCGCCACATCCCAACATGAGCGGGCCCTTTTCTCCCTGCCGAAAACGTTTCAGGGGTGCGTGGCTTCAATGCTTCGCTTCAGGCGTAAGAGAAGGTCTCGATTTGGTTGAACTTGGATTTATGTATTGACGCCAAGAAGCGAGCGGAGTTAGCTCTCAGCCGACCCACGGCCGCGAAGCGGCGCCCAACCGGGAGGCAAACTCAACTATGCGCAAAAAACTGCGACTTGTCGCCATGGGAGCTACGTCCATAGCTCTCACGGTTGCCCTCGCCGCCTGTGGCGAAGCCGGCGGCGGTGACGAGAACGAGGAAGAGGGGAACGCCGACGCCAGCGGCACCATCGGCCTGCTGCTGCCGGACGATGTCACCACGCGGTACGAGACGTTCGACCGTCCGTTCATCGAGTCCAAGGTCGAAGAGCTCTGCCCGGACTGCGACGTCCAGTACTCCAACGCGGGCAACGACACCAACGCCCAGCGGCAGCAGTTCGACGCGCTGCTCACCCAGGGCGTGGACGTGATCATCCTGGACGCGGTGGACTCCAAGGCCACCGGCGACTGGGTGGCCGACGCCGCGGCCGAGGGCGTGCCCGTCCTCGCCTACGACCGGCTGGCCGAGGGCCCCGTCGAGGCGTACATCTCCTACGACAACCAGCGCGTGGGCGAGCTCCAGGGCCAGACCCTCCTCGACTCCCTGGGCGAGAACGCCGAGGGCTCCCGCGTCGTCATGATCAACGGGGCGCCCACCGACCCCAACGCCGCCGACTTCAAGAGCGGCGCCCACTCCGTCCTCGACGGCACCGCCGAGATCGTCTTCGAGCAGGACGTCGAGGAGTGGGACGGCGCGATCGCCAACGAGCAGATGACCGGCGCCATCGACTCCCTGGGCACCGACGGGTTCGACGGCGTCTACGTCGCCAACGACGGCATGGCCGCGGGCGTCGTCACCGCCCTGAACGCGGCCGGCATCTCCGGGATCCCGGTCGGCGGCCAGGACGCCGAGCTCGCGGGCCTCCAGCGCATCGTGAGCGGCGAGCAGACCTTCACGATCTACAAGGCGCTGCGCCCGCAGGCCGAGCTGGCCGGAGAGGTCGCCGTCCGCCTCCTGCGCGGCGAGGACTTCGCCGACCTGACGCCGGACAGCGTCGACAGCCCGACCGACGAGGGCATCCCCAGCACCCTGCTCGACCCGGTCGCCGTCACCGTCGACAACATCGCGGACACGGTCGTCGCCGACGAGGCGTACACCGTCGAGGACATCTGCACCGCCGACTACGCCGAGGCGTGTCAGGAAGCCGGCCTCAGCTGATCCGCGCGACGCCACCACCCCCGGGGCCGTCCTCGCCCATCGCGGACGGCCCCGGGGCAAACCCATGCAAGGAGGTTCAGTTGACCGCCTCACCCGTTCTTTCGCTGAGCGGGGTCTCCAAGCGGTTCGGCGCCGTCCAGGCGCTCACCGACGTCGATCTGGAGATCCGCCCCGGCGAGGTCACCGCCCTGGTGGGCGACAACGGAGCCGGGAAGTCGACCCTCGTCAAGACCATCGCGGGGGTCCACCCCATCGATTCCGGCCAGATCTCCTGGAAGGGCGACCCGGTCAGGATCAACCGCCCGCACGACGCCCAGGAGCTCGGCATCGCGACCGTCTACCAGGACCTCGCCCTGTGCGACAACCTGGACGTCGTCGCCAACCTCTACCTCGGCAACGAGATCCGCAGCCGCGGCGTGCTCGACCCCGTCACCATGGAGCGCCGCGCCCGCGACCTGCTGGACACGCTCTCCATCCGCATCCCCAGCGTCCGCATCCCGGTGGCCTCGCTCTCCGGCGGCCAGCGCCAGGTCGTGGCCATCGCCCGCGCCCTGATCGGCTCCCCCGAGGTGGTCATCCTCGACGAGCCGACCGCGGCGCTCGGCGTCGAGCAGACCGCGCAGGTCCTCGACCTGGTCGAACGCCTGCGGGAGCGCGGCCTCGGCGTGATCCTCATCAGCCACAACATGGCCGACGTCCAGGCCGTCGCCGACCGCGTCGCCGTGCTGCGCCTCGGCCGCAACAACGGCGTCTTCCCGGTCGCCACCACCTCGGGCGAGAAGATCATCGCCGCCATCACGGGCGCGGCCGACAACGCCGTCGCCCGCCGAAGGCGCCGCACGGTCCCCGCCCCCACCACCCCGGAAGAAGCCGACAGCACGTCGCAGGACAGCACACCGGAGGAGGCATCATGAGCGACACCGGCACCGACTCCGCCACCGGAACGGACTCCGGCACCGACGCCCCGCCCGCGGCGCCGGGCGCCGAACTCGCCCCCGATCCCCGCCTCCTCGTCCGCGAACGCGGCCTGGCCGGCTACCTGGAGGACTTCAGGCGCCGGATCCGCGGCGGCGAACTGGGCTCGATCCCGGTGGTCATCGGCCTGATCATCATCGCGATCGTCTTCGAGGCCCAGACCGGCACGTTCCTCACCCCGAGGAACCTCTCCAACATCTCCATCTACATCGCCGGCCCCGGCATCATGGCCGTCGGCATCGTCCTGGTCCTGCTCCTGGGCGAGATCGACCTGTCCATCGGCTCGGTGGCGGGACTCTCCGCCGCGATCTGGGCCGTGCTCACCGTCAGCCATGGCGTCGACGACGTCCTCGCGATCCTTCTGGCCCTCCTCGCGGGCGCGGCCGTCGGCACCATCCACGGCGTGTTCTTCGCCAAGGTCGGCGTCCCCGCGTTCGTCGTCACCCTCGCCGGATTCCTCGGCTGGAGCGGCGTCCAGATCTGGGTGATGGGCGAGGAAGGCACCATCAACATCCCCCGCGACAGCTGGGTGCGGGACTTCGGCGACTTCTACTTCAGCGACATCGCCGCCGCCTACTCGCTGGCCGCGATCCTCACCGCCGGATACGTCCTCACCCTGTGGCGCGGCGAACGCCGCCGCGCCGCCGCGAAGCTGACCAGCCGCCCCCTGAGCGAGATCCTCGTCCGCGGCGCCCTGGTCGCCATCGCCTCGTTCGTCACGGCCTACACCCTGAACCAGCACCGCGGCCTGCCGCTGGCCCTGGTCCTCTTCCTGGCCGTGCTGCTGCTCGCCGACTTCATGGTCCGCCGCACCACCTACGGGCGGCAGATCTTCGCCGTCGGCGGCAACGCGGAGGCCGCCCGGCGGGCCGGCATCAACGTCGAACGGGTCCGTCTCACGGTCTTCACCATCGCCGGCGCGCTGGCCGCGTTCGGCGGTCTGTTCTTCGCCGCGCAGAGCGGCGGCGCCTCCAAGAGCCTGGGCTCGGGCAACCTGCTGATGAACGTCATCGCCGCCGCCGTCATCGGCGGAACGAGCCTCTTCGGCGGGCGCGGCTGGATCTGGTCGGCGCTGCTCGGAACGCTGGTGATCCAGTCGATCACGTCGGGGCTGAACCTGATGAACATGTCCGCGGAGATCCAGTACATGATCACGGGTGCCGTCCTTCTGATTGCCGTCGTTCTCGACTCGGTCTCCCGGCGAACCCAACGAACCGCAGGACGAACATGATCGATCACGGACCGGCCCGAGCTGCGTCACGCGGCTCGGGCCGTCGCCCCTGGTGACGTATCTCGGTTCCCGAGACTCCGGCCGTTTCATGGGGAACACTAAACTCATCGAACAGCCGCCCTGAGCCCCGAACGCAAGGAGAAACGGTGCCTCTGCTCACCCGTATCCAGCGACCGCGCGATCTCGACCGGCTCACTCCTGACCAACTGCCGGAACTGGCCCAGGAAATCCGCGCCTTCCTCATCGACGCGGTCGCCAGGACCGGGGGCCACCTCGGGCCGAACCTCGGCGTCGTCGAGCTGACGATCGCCCTGCACCGGGTCTTCGACTCGCCGTCCGACCGGATCCTGTGGGACACCGGGCACCAGGCGTATGTCCACAAGCTGCTCACCGGGCGCAGCGACTTCTCCGAGCTCCGCGCGAGAAACGGCCTCTCCGGCTACCCCTCGCGCGCCGAGTCCGAGCACGACGTCATCGAGAACAGCCACGCCTCGACGGTCCTCGGCTGGGCCGACGGTCTCGCCAAGGCCAACCAGCTCCGCGGCGTGGACGACCATGTGGTGGCCGTCACGGGCGACGGCGCCCTCACCGGCGGCATGGCCTGGGAGGCCATGAACAACATCGCGGCCGGCAAGGACCGCCCGCTGGTCATCGTCGTCAACGACAACGAGCGCTCCTACTCGCCGACCATCGGCGGCCTGGCCAACCACCTGGCCACCCTGCGCACCACCGACGGCTACGAGCGGTTCCTCGCGCGCGGCAAGCAGATGCTCAGCCGCACGCCCGTCGTCGGCCGCCCGATCTACGACACCCTGCACGGCGCCAAGAAGGGCCTCAAGGACGTCATCGCCCCCCAGGGCATGTTCGAGGACCTCGGCCTGAAGTACGTCGGCCCCATCGACGGCCACGACATCGCCGCCCTGGAATCCGCGCTCCAGCGCGCCAAGCGCTTCGGCGGCCCCGTCATCGTGCACTGCCTGACCGAGAAGGGCCGCGGCTACCAGCCCGCCCGCGAGGACGAGGCCGACCAGTTCCACTCGGTGGGCGTCATCCACCCCGACACCGGCCTGCCCGTCTCCGAGTCCCGCGCCGACTGGACCTCCGTCTTCGGCGAGGAGATCCTCAAGCTCGGCCGCGAGCGCGAGGACATCGTCGCCATCACCGCCGCCATGCTCCGCCCCGTCGGACTCCGGGCCTTCGCCGAGGAGTTCCCCGACCGGGTCTACGACGTGGGCATCGCCGAGCAGCACGGCGCCGTCTCCGCGGCCGGTCTCGCCACCGGCGGCCTCCACCCGGTCTTCGCCGTCTACGCCACCTTCCTCAACCGCGCCTTCGACCAACTGCTCATGGACGTCGCCCTCCACCGCTGCGGCGTGACGTTCGTGCTGGACCGCGCGGGCGTGACGGGCCCCGACGGCGCCTCCCACCACGGCATGTGGGACATGTCCATCCTCCAGTGCGTCCCCGGCCTGCGGCTCGCCGCGCCCCGCGACGCCGACCAGCTCCGCGCCCAGCTGCGCGAGGCGGTCGAGGTGGAGGACGCCCCCACCGTGGTGCGGTACTCCAAGGGCAAGGTCGGTGTCAACGTCCCCGCCGTCGGCACCGTCGGCGGCATGGACGTCCTGCGCAGGGCGGACGCCGACCGCCCCGACGTGCTGCTGGTCTCCGTGGGCGCCCTGGCCCCCATGTGCCTGGAGGCGGCCGAGCTGCTCGACCGCCAGGGCATCACCACCACCGTGATCGACCCCCGCTGGGTCAAGCCCGTCGACCCCGCGCTCCCGGCCCTGGCCGCGGACCACAAGGTCGTCGTCACCGTGGAGGACAACAGCCGCGCCGGGGGCGTCGGCTCCACGATCGCCCAGGCCCTCCGCGACGCCGACGTGGACGTGCCGCTGCGCGACTTCGGCATCCCGGCCCGCTTCCTCCCCCACGGCACCCGCGAGGAGGTGCTGGCCGAGGTCGGCCTGACGGCCCCCGCCATCGCGCGCCAGGTCACCGGGCTCGTGGCGCGGATCGACGGCCGCTACGACGCCGCCGCGGCCCACCTCGGCAGCGACTGACCACGGAGGGCGGCGGCCGGCGGCCTCGCCGGCCGGCCGCCCGCCCTCAGCCCTGCTGCTGGGCGGCGGCGACATCCATCCACATGATCTCCCACTGGTGGCCGTCGGGGTCCTGGAAGCTGCGGCCGTACATGAACCCGTGGTCCTGCGTCTCCATGGAGGCCGACCCCCCGGAGGCCAGGGCCCGGTCCACCAGCTCGTCCACCTGCTCGCGGCTGTCGGCGCTCAGCGCGAGGATCGTCTCGGTGCTGGTGGACGCGTCCGCGATCTCCTTCTTGGTGAACGTCTTGAAGAACGGCTCGACCAGCAGCATCGCGTAGATGGTGTCGCTGATCACCAGGCAGCCGGCGTTCTCGTCGGTGAACTGGGCGTCGAAGGAGTACCCGAGCTTGGTGAAGAAGTCCTTGGAACGGTCCAGGTCCTTCACCGGAAGGTTCACGAAGATCTTGGTGGACATGGTGGCCTCGTCTCAATCGATGGGCGCCGCCCGGCCCTTGCCGGTCAGTCGTTCATGGAGACCACCCGCCCGAGCCGAACTCATCGCTCCCCGGAGGGAAATTTCCCGGGGCGCGCCCCAACGAGGCGTGGCGCCCGGCCCGCCGGAGTGCGGGCCGGGCGCCACGCGCCCGGGTGAGCCGTTCCTCACTCGGGGACGCTCGCCGCCCCCAGGGGCAGGAAGCGGCGGCCCAGCACCCGCTGGGAGATCCCCTCGCGGTCCAGGTAGGGGGTGATGCCGCCCAGGTGGAACGGCCATCCCGCGCCGGTGATCAGGCAGAGGTCGACGTCCTGCGCCTCGGCGACCACGCCCTCGTCCAGCATCAGGCCGATCTCCTCGGCGATCGCGTCGAGCGCCCGCGCCCGCACCTGCTCCTCGGAGAGCACGGTCGAACCGACCTCGAACAGCGCCGCCACCTCGGGATCGAGCTCCGGCTTGCCCGAGTCGTGCAGGTACAGGGTGCGCTTGCCCGCCTCGACCACCCGGCTCAGGTTCTCCGAGACATGGAACCGGTCGGGGAACGCCCCGCTCAGCGTGCCCGCCACATGGTGCGCCACCGCCGGGCCGACCAGGTCGAGCAGCACGATCGGTGACATCGGCAGCCCCAGCGGCGCCAGCGCCCGGTCCGCCACCTCGACCGGCGTCCCCTCGTCGATGGAGCCCAGCACCTCGCCCATGAACCGGGTCAGCACCCGGTTCACCACGAACGCCGGCGCGTCCTTCACCAGCACGGCGGACTTCCGCAGCTTCTTGGCCACCGCGAACGCCGTGGCCAGCGCCGCGTCATCGGTCTCCGCGGCCCGCACGACCTCCAGCAGCGGCAGCACCGCCACCGGGTTGAAGAAGTGGAAACCGACGACCCGTTCGGGATGCCGCAGCCCCGACGCCATCTCGGTCACCGACAGGGACGAGGTGTTGGTGGCCAGGATCGCGTGCTCGGGCACCACGTCCTCCAGCTCGCCGAACACCTGCCGCTTGACGCCCATCTCCTCGAAGACGGCCTCGATGACGAAGTCGGCGTCCCCGAACGCCGCGGCCCGATCCAGCGACCCGGTCACCGCCGCCTTCAGCCGGTTCGCCGCGTCCTGCCCGATCCTGCCCTTGAGCAGCAGGAAGTCGATCTGCTCGTGCACCCAGCGCACGCCCGCCTCGACGCGTTCCCGGTCGATGTCGGTGAGCACCACCGGCACCTCCAGGCGGCGGACGAACAGCAGCGCGAGCTGCGAGGCCATGAGGCCCGCGCCCACGATGCCCACCTTGGTCACCGGCCGCGCCAGCCCCTTGTCCGGCGCGCCCACCGGCCGCTTGGCCCGGCGCTGCACCAGGTTGAACGCGTAGATGCCGCTGCGCAGCTCGTCGCCCATGATGAGATCGGCCAGCGCCCGGTCCTCGGCTTCGAAGCCGGCCCGCAGATCGCCGTTGCGCGCGTCGGCGATGATGTCCAGCGCCCGGTACGCGGCGGGCGCGGCGCCGTGGACCTTCTCGTCCGCGAGGGAACGCCCCCTGGCCACCGCCCGGTCCCAGGCTTCTCCCCGGTCCGGGGGCTGCCGGATCACCTCGATCTCGCCCCGCAGCACCGCCGCGGCCCACCGCAGGGACTGCTCCAGGAAGTCGGCGGCCTCGAAGATGGCGTCCGCGATGCCCAGCTCGTAGACCTGGGGGCCCTTGAGCATCCGGTTCTGGCTGAGGGCGTTCTCGATGATGACCGTGACCGCGCGATCGGCGCCGATCAGGTTCGGCAGCAGGGTGCAGCCGCCCCACCCCGGCACCAGGCCGAGGAAGACCTCGGGCAGCGCGAAGGCGCCGACCGACTCCGACACCGTGCGGTAGGTGCAGTGCAGGCCCACCTCGACGCCGCCGCCCATCGCCGCGCCGTTGTAGAAGGCGAAGGTGGGGACGGAGAGACCGGCCAGCCTCTTGAACACCTGGTGCCCGCCGAGGCCGATCCCGAGGGCGTCCTCGCGCTCCCTCAGCACCTCGACGCCCTTGAGGTCGGCCCCCACGGCGAAGATGAACGGCTTGCCCGTCAGCCCGGCCCCGACGATCTCCCCGGCGTCGGCCTCGGCCGCCACCTGGTCGAGGGCCTCGTCCAGACGGGCCAGCGAACGCGGCCCGAACGTGGTCGGCTTCGTGTGGTCGAACCCGTTGTCCAGGGTGATGAGCGCGAACCGCCCCGCCCCCTCCGGGAGATCCAGGTGCCGCACCCGGGCCTCGGTGACCACCTCGTCGGGAAACCCCTCGGCGGCCTTCAGCAACAGCTCTCCGGTCGCGCTCACCGCGTCCCCCCGTTCGTCGTCCGCGGCTGGGCAGCCGCGCGTGCGTCGCTCACTTCTCGCCTTCCCAGTGCGGGTTCTCCCAGACGACCGTCGCGCCCATGCCGAAGCCCACGCACATGGCGGTCAGGCCGTACCTGACGTGCGGGTGGTCCTCGAACTGCCGGGCGAGCTGCGTCATCAGCCGGACCCCCGAGGAGGCCAGCGGGTGACCGTAGGCGATCGCGCCGCCGTACTGGTTGACGCGGGGGTCGTCGTCCGCGATCCCGTAGTGGTCGAGGAACGCCAGCACCTGGACGGCGAACGCCTCGTTGATCTCCAGCAGGCCCATGTCCCCGATCGTCAGGCCGGCCTTGGCCAGCGCCTTCTCCGTGGACGGCACCGGGCCGAAGCCCATCACCTCGGGCTCGACGCCGGCGAACGCGTAGGACACCAGCCGCATCTTCACGGGCAGTCCCAGCTCGCGCGCCACGTCCTCCGCCGCGATGACCGACGCGGTCGCCCCGTCGTTGAGGCCCGCCGAGTTCCCCGCGGTGACGCGCCCGTGCGGCCGGAACGGGGTCTTCAGGCCCGCGAGCCCCTCCACCGTCGTGCCGGGGCGCATCGGCTCGTCCGCCGTGGCCAGGCCCCAGCCCGCCTCGCCCTCGCCGCCGGTGCGCCGCACCGCGACCGGCACCAGATCCGGCTGGATCCGCGCGTCCGCGTACGCCTTGGCGGCCTTCTCCTGGCTACGCACCGCGTAGGCGTCGGCCCGCTCCCTGGTCAGGTGCGGGAAGCGGTCGTGCAGGTTCTCCGCCGTCATCCCCATGAACAGCGCGGACTCGTCCACCAGCTTCTCGGCGACGAACCGAGGGTTGGGATCGACCCCCTCGCCCATCGGGTGGCGGCCCATGTGCTCGACCCCGCCCGCGATGGCGATGTCCGCCGCGCCGAACGCGACGGCGCCCGCCGTGGTCGTCACCGCCGTCAACGCCCCCGCGCACATGCGGTCGATGGAATAGCCGGGAACGCTCTTGGGCAGCCCGGCGAGCAGGGCCGCCGTGCGGCCGAGGGTCAGTCCCTGGTCGCCGATCTGCGTGGTGGCCGCCACGGCCACGTCATCCACGCGCTCGGGCGGCAGCTGCGGATTGCGGCGCAGCAGCTCCCTGATGCACTTGATGACCAGGTCGTCGGCGCGGGTCTCGTGATAGATCCCCTTCGGCCCCGCCTTGCCGAACGGGGTGCGGACGCCGTCAACGAAGACGACCTCCCTGACGGTACGCGGCACGATGGCTTCTCCTCCACGCCGAGATGATGTGGTCCACCGCCCATGCTACCCGCCGGTAACACTCTGGCAAGGGGCGCCGTCCGCCGCCCTACGCGTCGTTCGCGAGCGCGTGCGACAGCAGGTCCGCCGTCTGCGTGATCTGCCACTCCCGCGCGCCGAGGCCGCGCAACGCGTCGGCGACCGCTCCGGGCCCGGCCTCGGTCGGCGGCTCCCAGCACAACCGCCGCACGACATCGGGGGCCAGCAGGTTCTCCTGGGGGAGGTTCAGCTCCTCGGCCTGCGCCGTCACCGAGGTCCTGGCCGCGGACAGCCGGGCCGCGGCGGCCGGGTCCTTCTCCGCCCAGGCGCGCGGCGGCGGGGGGCCGCTCGCGGGCTGTCCCGGCTGGGGCAGCTCGGCCTCGGACAGCGCCTTCGCCCGGTCGACGGCCGCCTGCCAGTGCTGGAGCTGGCGGCGCCCCATCCGGTGCCCGAAGCCGCTCAGGCCGGCCAGGGCGCGCGTGTCCGCGGGCATCGCCTGCGCCGCGGCGATGATGGCCGCGTCCGAGAGCACCTTGCCGGGGGAGAGGTCGCGCCGCTGGGCCACCTGGTCGCGGGTCGTCCACAGCTCCCTGACCACGGCGAGCTGACGTCTCCGGCGCACCTTGTGCACCCCGGAGGTGCGGCGCCACGGATCCTTCCTCGGCGGCGCGGGGGGAGCGGCCACGATCGCGGCGAACTCCTCCAGCGCCCACGCGAGCTTGCCCTGCCGCCGCAGCTCGTCCTCCAGGGCGTCGCGCAGATCGACCAGCAGCTCCACGTCCAGCGCCGCGTACCGCAGCCAGGGGTCGGGCAGCGGACGGTTCGACCAGTCCACCGCGGAGTGACCTTTCTCCAGGCTGAAGCCGAGCACCGTCTCCACCATCACGCCGAGCCCGACCCGGGCGAAGCCGGCGAGGCGGCCGGCCAGCTCGGTGTCGAACAGCCGGGTCGGCACCAGACCTATGTCCCGCAGGCAGGGAAGGTCCTGCGTGGCCGCGTGCAGCACCCATTCCGCGGGGGCCAGCTCCCGGCCGAGGCCGGAGAGATCGGGGCAGGCCACCGGGTCGATCAGGGCCGTGCCCGCGCCCTCCCTGCGCAGCTGGACCAGGTAGGCGCGCTGCCCGTACCGGTACCCGGAGGCGCGCTCGGCGTCCACGGCGACCGGGCCGTGCCCGCCCGCGAAGGCGGCGACGACGGCCTCGAGCGCCTCGATGTCCGCGGTGACCGGGGGCACGCCCTCGCGCGGAGCCAGCAGGGGGACCGGCGCCGGACCCGACGGCTCTGACGTGGCGAGTCCGGTGGTTGCTTCGGCTGTTTGCTGGGCGTCGGTCACCTGTCAAGGGTAACTGTTGGGCTCACACATGTGACCTGGGGTGATGCCGGGGTTACGCGCTCCGCCCGGATCGGGACGTCAGGAACCCCCGGCGCCTGGTCGAGGACGAGGTGCCGGGGGCTCCTGACGTCCCGATCCGGGCGGAGCGCGTAAC
>NZ_LAVK01000139.1 GCF_001083795.1 Streptomyces sp. SBT349 | reverse complement strand
CCGCCCACCCCCGCTCCGGGAGCACCCGCACGGGTGAGGGGGTGATGAGGAGTGTCGGGTCAGGGGTCCGTGCGAGCGGCGCATGTCCGCGTCTCAGCACATCCGTTCCCCCTGATGATCAGGGACCTGATCGGCCGTCGGGATGCGGCAGGAGGGTGAGTGCGGCTCTGTTCTCCGACGGTTTTCCGACGGTGTTCCGACGGTGTCCCCACGGTGTTCCCACGCCGTCAGCATGACCCTGGGCTCAGGGGCCGTTACCGCTGGTCAGAGACTTGGGGCTCTGGGTGCCCGGAGCCGGACTTGAACCGGCACGACCCGAAGGCCAGCGAGTTTTAAGCTCACCGTGTCTGCATTCCACCATCCGGGCACAGATCCCAAGCCGTACGCGGGCGCCTCCGCGCCAGTCTCGCCACCGAGCTTATCCGGCACGTTCGCCCGAACACCGGTGCGCCAGAAGGATGTTGTCCGATTTTATGAGCCACTGATGACCGGCCAGGACGGCACGGCCCCGGTCACAGGGGGGCTCCCTCGGTGGAACGTGAGCTTCCGCCGTTCGAGGAATGACGCAAATCAACCCTCCGCATCCACTTAGGTACTCAGGGATGTCCCTCCTCCCTGAGGAGGAGGCCAGGAGGCGTCGCGTACCTCTGAAGAACTCCACCGAACCCGCACCGGGAGGGATCCCACGGGGAGGCCGCCTGCCTCACGATGGAAGGGTTCCGGCCAGTGTCCGCACCGACGTCCCACCGCGGCGTCCCACGACGAGCAGGAGAGCACCGTGTCCACCTTCGCCGCTCCGCCCCCCGCCCACGCGACTGCCGCCGTGGCCGCCAGGGCAACGGACCTGACCAAGGTCTACGGAGAGGGCGAGACGAGAGTCGTGGCGCTCGACGGCGTCTCCGTCGAGTTCCGCCGGGCCGAGTACACCGCCATCATGGGCCCCTCCGGATCGGGCAAGTCCACGCTCATGCACTGCATGGCCGGGCTGGACACGGTCTCGGGCGGCTCGGCGCGCATCGGCGACACCGAGTTGACGAACCTCAGCGACAAGAGGCTCACCCAGCTCCGCCGGGACCGCGTGGGGTTCGTCTTCCAGACGTTCAACCTGCTGCCCACGCTCAACGCCCTGGAGAACATCCGCCTCCCCATGGACATCGCGGGCCGCAAGCCCGACCCGGCGTGGCTGGAGCAGGTGATCGCGACCGTCGGCCTGGCCGACCGGCTCAAGCACCGGCCCGCGCAGCTCTCCGGCGGCCAGCAGCAGCGCGTCGCCGTGGCGCGCGCGCTGGCGGGCAAGCCCGAGATCATCTTCGGCGACGAGCCCACGGGGAACCTGGACTCGCGCGCCGGCGCCGAGATCCTCGGCTTCCTGCGGAACTCGGTGCGGGAGCTGGGCCAGACCGTCGTCATGGTCACCCATGACCCGGTGGCCGCCTCCTACGCGGAGCGCGTCATATTCCTCGCCGACGGCCGGATCGTCGACGACATGCCGGACCCGACGGCCGAGTCCGTGCTGGAGCACATGAAGCGCTACGACGCCAAGGGGCGCACCAGCTAGTCGCGCACCACCCCGACGCACCCCCACACCACCACCCGGCCCGTTCGCCGGTTTCACCTCTCCGACCCTAGGTGCTGCTCCCATGCTCAGAACCGCCCTGCGCAACGTGCTCGCGCACAAGGCCAGGCTCTTCATGACCACCCTCGCGGTGCTGCTCGGCGTGGCGTTCGTCGCCGGCACGCTGGTCTTCACCGCGACCATCTCCGAGGCGTTCCAGCGCAGTTCCGAGAAGGGGCTCGACCACGTCGACCTCGCCATCCAGCCGGACGAGGACAGCGAGGCGGCCGAGGAGACCCCGGGTGGGGCGGACAACCTCGGCCAGGACCTCCTGGACCGGGTCGCCGCCCTGCCCGGCGCCGCCCACACCACCGGCAGCGTCTCCGGGTTCGCCGCGCTCGCCGACAAGGAGGGCGACCTCGTCGGCGACGGCTTCGCCACCAACGGCGCCAACTACGACGCGGGCCCCGGCGGCACGGACGAGGACCGGCGGTACCCGCTGGCGGAGGGCCGCGCCCCCGAGCGCGCGGGCGAGATCGCGCTCGACGCCACCACGGCGGACCGCACCGGGTACCGGGTCGGCGACACCGCGCGGGTCTCGGTCGACGGGCCGGTCCGCGAGGAGACGATCACCGGCGTCTTCACCACCGAGGACGGGAACGTGGCGGCCGGCGGCACCCTCGTGCTGTTCGACACGGCCACCGCACAGGAGCTGTTCACCGCGCCGGGCGAGTACACGCAGATCACGGTCGAGGCCGAAGGGGGCACGACCCAGGAGGAGTTGAGGGAGGCGGCGGCGCCGCTGGTGCCCGAGGACGCCGAGGCGATCACCGGTATCCAGCTCGCCGAGGACCAGGCCGCCGGCATCGAGGCCGCCACCAGCGGGATGCGCACGGCGCTGCTGGCGTTCGCCGGGATCGCGCTCTTCGTCGGCATCTTCATCATCGCCAACACCTTCACCATGCTGGTCGCCCAGCGCACCAAGGAGCTGGCCCTGCTGCGCGCGGTCGGCGCCAGCCGCCGCCAGGTGACGCGCTCGGTCCTGATCGAGGCGCTGGTGGTCGGCACCGTCGCCGGCCTCACCGGGCTCGCCGCGGGCATCGGCATCGCCGCCGGGCTGCGCGGGCTGATGAGCTCCATCGACGTGACCATCCCCGCCGGACCGCTGGTCATCGCCGCCGACGCGGTCATCGCCTCGCTCGTCGTCGGCGTCGGCGTGACCATGCTGGCCGCGTACCTGCCCGCCAGGCGCGCCGCGAAGATCCCGCCGGTGGCGGCGATGAGCAGCATCCACGCCCCGGCCACCACCCGGAGCCTCCTCGTGCGGAACAGCATCGGCGCCGTCTTCGCGGCCGGGGGCACGGCCCTGGTGATCGCCGGCACCGGGGCGGGCGACAAGGGCGCGACCATGGGCCTGGGCGCCACGCTGCTGGTGATCGGCGTCTTCGTCCTCACCCCGCTGCTCTCCCGCCCGGTCATCGCCCTGGCGCGGCCGCTGCTGCGGGTGTTCGGCGTCTCGGGCAAGCTCGCCCGGCTGAACGCGGTGCGCAACCCGCGGCGGACCGCCGCCACCGCCTCGGCGCTGATGATCGGGCTGACGCTGATCACCGGCATGACCGTGATCGCCGACTCGATGTCCAAGGCGATCGAGAAGATGGCCAGCGAGTCGCTCCGTTCCGACTATGTCGTCTCCATGGCGAACTTCTCGCCGCTCTCGCCCGAGGTGGAGCAGACCCTCGCCCAGCAGCCCGAGGTCACCGCCCTCTCCGGCCTGCGGCTCTCCCCGGCGCTGTTCGAGGGCGAGGAGGACACCCAGGTCCTCACCGGCGTCGACGGCGAGTCCATAGCCGACCTGACCCGCCTGGACTTCTCCGGCGGCTCCTTCGACGACCTGAACGGCACCAACGCGGTGGTCGACACCGACACGGCCGAGGACTTCGGCTGGGCTCTGGGCGACTCGTTCACGACGACCTACGAGGACGGCACCACCGAGGAGCTGACCGTCTCGGGGCTCTACGAGGGCAACGAGATGATCAACGGCGTCATGATGGACGCCGCGACGCTCGACCCCCACATGGAGCGGGTCGAGAGCGTGCAGGTGATGCTGCGCGTGGCCGACGGCGCCGGCGAGGCGGCCAAGTCGCACCTGGAGGAGGTCCTCGGCGACAACCCGGCGATCCTCGTCCAGGACAAGGAGGACATCTCCGAGGACATCGCCTTCGTCTTCACCCTCCTGCTGAACATGCTGTACGGGCTGCTGGCGATGGCCGTCATCGTGGCGGTGCTCGGCGTCATCAACACCCTGGCGATGTCCGTGTTCGAACGCAGGCAGGAGATCGGCATGCTGCGCGCGATCGGTCTCGACCGCCGCGCGACCAAGCGGATGGTGCGTCTGGAGTCGATCGTGATCGCGCTCTTCGGCGGGGTGCTCGGTGTCGGCCTCGGGGTGTTCTTCGGCTGGGCCGTGGGCCAGCTGATCAGCGAGTACCTGACCACCTACGAACTGGTGCTGCCCTGGGGCAGGATGGGGATCTTCCTGCTCCTGGCCGGTCTGGTCGGCGTGCTGGCCGCGCTGTGGCCCGCCCGCCGCGCCGCCAGGCTCAACATGCTGGACGCGATCAAGGCGGACTGAGGCCGCCGCCGCGCGTCGGGCCCCGGGCGGGGATCGCCTCCGCCCGGGGCCCGTCCGTCCTTCTCCTCAGGCCGTTCGGTCCGGCCCGGCGCTCCCGGCCGTCCCCGCGGTCTCGGTCCAGGCCCGGGGGCGCAGGGGCAGTCCCGATCCGCCGCCGGGACGGGGGCGGACGGCGAGGATCTGGTTGACGCCGATGCGGCCGTGCTCGAACGAGAGCGCGGAGGCGGCCATGTAGAGGCGCCAGACCCGGGCCCGGCCGGGGCTCGTCAGCCGGACGGCGTCGGCCCAGCGGCTCTCCAGGTTCCGCACCCACTGGCGCAGCGTCAGCGCGTAGTGCTCGCGCAGCGACTCGACGTCCCTGACCTCGAACCCGGCGCGTTCCAGCAGGGAGACGGTGCGGCCGACCGGGGCCAGCTCGCCGTCGGGGAAGACATAGGCGTCGATGAACGGGTCGGGCCGGTAGCTCTTCCCCGGCGGGTTGGGGCGGCGCGCGATCTGGTGGTTGAGCAGCCGCCCGCCGGGCCGCAGCAGCCCGAAGAGCTGGTCGGCGTACTCGCGGTACCGCGCGGCCCCCACGTGCTCGGCCATGCCGACCGACGAGATGGCGTCGAACGGGCCGTCCCCCGTCTCGCGGTAGTCCTGCACCCGGATCTCGACGCGGTCCTCCAGGCGCTCCTTGGCCACCCGTTCCCTCGCATAGGCCGCCTGCTCGGCGGAGAGCGTGATCCCCACGGCGCGCACCCCGTAGTGACGCGCCGCATGGAGCGCCAACGAGCCCCATCCGCACCCCACATCGAGAAGCCGCTCCCCCTCCGCGAGCCCCAGCTTCCGGCAGATCAGGTCGATCTTGGCGATCTGCGCCTCGTCGAGGCCCTCGGCCCTCCGGCCCCCCTCGGCTGCCTCGCCGCTCTCGCCGCCCTCGCCGCCCTCGCCGCCCTCGCCCCACAGCGCGCAGGAGTAGACCATGGACGGGCCGAGGATCATCTCGTAGAACTCGTTGCCCACGTCGTAGTGGTGGCTGATGGCCTGCCGGTCGCGGCGCAGCGAGTGGAGCGGGCCGCCTCGGCGGCGCACCTCCTCGGGCGGCACGGGCGGCGGCACGGGGAGCTGCGGCCCCGACAGCTGGATCAGCTCCCGCCCGGCGGCGAGCGCCTGCCGCGCGGGGGTGGCGCGTTCGGCCTGAAGGGGCTCCAGCATCCGGTCGAGCGCCGCGTAGAGGTCTCCCTCCACATCGATCTCACCCGCCACCCACGCGCGGGCGAGCCCCAGCTCGCCCGGCCGGAACAGCACCCGGCGCAGCGCCCGCCGGTGCCGCACGACGATGACGGGCCCGTCGGGCGGGCCGCTCTCGCTGCCGTCCCAGGCGCGGAGCCTGACGGGCAGAGCGGATCCCAGAAATCGCTCGGCGATCGCGGCAAGCCGAGGGGCGACGGCCATGCGGACACACCTCCAGAAATGAGGACAGGTCGTCCCGACCAACCTTGGCACTCAGGTAGGTCCGAACACCGCCAACCACCCATCCATTCCAGGTGTGAATCAAGGCGGCAAACAGGTGAAACCGGGGAACGGCGAGAGGGGCGGGTGGCCGTTCGGCCATCCGCCCCTCCGCCCGGTCGGCTCCGGTCAGCCCGCCGCCGCCTTCTCCTTCTCCTGTGCCCGCCCGCCCCGCTCGGCGGGCTCGGCGGCCTGCCCGGCGGGCTCGGCCCGGGTCACGGCCGCGGCCGTGACGGGCGCGGCGGCCTCGTAGAACTCCTCGCGCGGACGCTCCATCGCGCCGAGCGCCACGACCTCGCGCTTGAGGAAGAGGGCGAGCGTCCAGTCGGCGAAGACGCGGATCTTGCGGTTCCAGGTGGGGACCGCCATGCCGTGGTACCCGCGGTGCAGGTACCAGCCGATCCGGCCGCGGAAGCGGAGGGTCAGCCCGCCGACCTTGATCATGGCCACGCCCTTGCGCAGCCCGAGCCCGGCCACCGCGCCGAGGCTGGCGTGCTTGTACTCCTTCTGCGGGAAGCCGCGCAGGCCCGCGATGACGTTGTCACCGAGGAGCTTGGCCTGCCGCAGCGCGTGCTGGGCGTTGGGCGGGCACCAGGCGTTCTCCTCGCCGGCGGCGCGCGCCGCCAGGTCGGGGACCTGGGCGTTGTCGCCGGCGGACCACATGGAGTCGCTGCCCCTGATCTGGAGCGTGGGCAGGGTGTCCACGTGCCCGCGCGGGCCGAGCGGCAGGCCGTAACGGGCCAGCGCCGGGTTGGGCTTGACGCCCGCCGTCCAGACGATGGTGTGGGAGTCGGCGGTGACCCCGTTGCTCAGCTCGACATGGCCGCCGACGCAGGAGACCAGGGAGGTCTTCAGGTGGACCTCGATGCCGCGCTTCCGGAGGTGTTCGAGGCCCCACTCGCCGAGCTTCGGCCCGACCTCGGGCAGGATCTTGTCGGCGACGTCGACGAGCACGAACCGCATGTCCTCGCGCGTGATGCTCGGGTAGTACCTGGCGGCGTCACGCGCCATGTCCTCGACCTCGCCGATGGTCTCCGCGCCGGCGAAGCCGCCGCCCACGAAGACGAAGGTCAGCGCCCGGCGGCGGATCTCCTCGTCGGTGGTGGAGTCGGCCTTGTCCAGCTGCTCCAGCACGTGGTTGCGCAGGCCGATCGCCTCCTCGACGCCCTTCATGCCGATGCCCTGCTCGGCGAGCCCGGGGATGGGGAAGGTGCGGGAGACGGCGCCGAGGGCGACGACGAGGTAGTCGAAGGGGACTTCGTAGGGCTGGCCGACCAGCGGGGACACGGCGGCGACCCGCCGGTCCTGGTCGATGGAGGTGACCCTGCCGGTCAGCACCTCCGCGTGGGGGAGCACGCGCCGCAGCGGCACCACGACGTGCCGGGGGGAGATGCTTCCGGCCGCCGCCTCGGGCAGGAACGGCTGGTAGGTCATGTACGAGCGCGGGTCGACGACGGTGACGGTTGCCTCGCCGTAGCGCATCTTCTTCAGGATGCGGCGGGCCGCGTACAAACCGACGTACCCGCCACCAACGACGAGAATTCGGGGACGCTCCGTGGTGCTCATATCGTCGAGTATCCACCCCTCTCCGGCCCCCGCTCGTGAGGGGGTTCACAAGCTTGCGGCGGTGTTCTGCTATACTCCCCGGCCCTCGCGCGAGCCCGAGGGCATTTCGCCGCAACGGCGCAGGTGAGGGCGGGGGTCTCCGGATCGGGCGCGGTCACCCGGCGCCCGCCGGGCGGGGCGGGGGCGACATCCGGGCGCCCGGCGGGCCCGTGAGGCGCCCGTGGGGCCCCTCCAGGGGCGCCATCATGTGAAAAACTTCACGAAGTCCGTCGGCCGGGCGTGGCCCGGGGCCTCCCGCCGGGTCAGCGGGTGGCGGCGATGGTGTACACGATGCCGTCGAGGATGTCGTGCTCGCTCACCACGACCTCCTCCGCCCCCGTCCGTTCCATCACCTTCCGCAGCACCAGCGCCCCCGCGCCGATCACGTCCGTGCGGCCGGGGTGCATGACCGGGATCGCCGCCCGTTCCGCGTGGGGGGCGGCCAGCAGGGCGTCGCTGATCTCCCGCACGCGCGGCAGCGGGACGCGGGAGTGGTGGATCGCCGAGGAGTCGTACGCGGGAAGGTCGAGGGCGATGCCCGCCACCGTGGTGACCGAGCCCGCCAGCCCGACCAGGGTGTGGGTCTCGGTCAGCGGCACCCGTTCCCCCGCGAGGTCGAGCGCCGCGTCGATGTCGGCCGCCATCGCGGCGATCTGCCCGGCCGTCGGCGGGTCGGACAGGCCGTGGCGCTCGGTGAGGCGGACGCAGCCGATGTCCACGCTGCGGGCGGCCCGCACCGCGTCCTCGCCGAGCACGAACTCCGTCGAGCCGCCCCCGATGTCGAGCACGAGATAGGGCGGCGGAACGCCGGGGCGCCCGACGAGGTCGCGGGTGGCGCCGAGGAACGACAGGTGCGCCTCCTCGTCGCCGGTGATCACCTCGGGGGTGATGCCGAGGATGTCCTTGATCCCGCGCGTGAAGTCGTCGCGGTTCTCCGCGTCGCGCGAGGCCGACGTGGCCACGAAACGCACCCGGTCGGGGCCGATGCCGTGGTCACCGATGGCCGCGGCGTAGGTGCGGCAGGCGGCGAAGGTGCGTTCCAGCGCGTCGGGCGCCAGGCGGCCGGTGCGGTCGACGCCCTGGCCGAGGCGGACGATCTCCATCCGCCGGTCCAGGTCGGTCAGCCGCCCGGTCTCCGGGTCCGCGTCGGCGATCAGCAGGCGGATCGAGTTGGTGCCGCAGTCGATCGCGGCGGCGCGTGTCATTCCGTCGTCCCCTCTCCCTCGTGTCCCTCGCGTCTTCCACGTTCCTCGCGTCCCCCGGGTTCCTCCGAGGGGCGCACGCAGGGGCCTTTGCGCCACCACTCGGGCAGCATCGCCAGCGCCTCGTCGCCCAGCGGGTTGACGCCGGGGCCCGCGGCCAGCGCGTGGGCGACCAGCACGTGCAGGCACTTGACCCGGTCGGGCATGCCGCCCGCGCTGGGGAAGCCGGGCAGCGGGCCGATCGCGTCGCGGCGGGCCAGGTAGTCCTCGTGGGCGGCGCGGTAGGCGGCGGCCAGCTCCGGGTCCCCGCCCAGCCTGGCCGTCATCTCCCTCATGACGCCGTCCGCCTCCAGGGTGCCGATGGCGGAGGCCGCGCGCGGGCAGGTCAGGTAGTACGTGGTGGGGAACGGCGTGCCGTCCGGCAGGCGCGGAACCGTCTCGACCACGTCCGGATTGCCGCACGGGCAACGGTGCGCGACGGCGCGCAGGCCACGCGGCGGACGGCCGAGCTGTGCCTCGACGGCCGCCGCGTCCCGCGGAGTTGGGATGTCCACAAGCAGTGCTTTCTATCGCTTCGTCGTCGCTTCGTCCGGGCGGTCAACGGCCGGACGGGCCCGCCGCGTCGCCCCTCCGCGGGCCGTCTACCGCCCGGAGGGCCGGTCCGCCGCGTCGATGCCGTTCCACAGATTCTCGTACCAGGGGCGCGCGACCAGGCCGCTCCGGGTGGAGAGGGGGTCGTCGCCGTCGGCCTCGGCCGCACCGGGGAGGACATAGCCGATCTCGCCCGGCCGCACGAAGTTCAGCCGCTCACGGGCCTGCTGCTCCACGAAGCCGGGGTCCTGCCAGCGGGCCTTGGCGTCCCGCAGCTGCTCGACCCGCTCCCGTTCCTCCTCGGCCTGGCGCCGCAGGTCGTCGACGTCGGCGCGCTGCTGGACGTACTGCCGCAGCGGGTAGGCGAGGGCGACGATCAACGAGCAGACGACGAGGGCGAGGACGGCGGCACGGCCGGTGAGGCGGCTGCGGCGCGGCGGCCTGCGCAGCCGCTTGCTCTGTGCCCGGTAGACCCGGGCGGCGGCCTGCTCGCCAAGTGCCCTGATCCTGGTGGCGGTGGAGAAACGGTCCCGGTCCGCGGCCACGGCGCCTCCTGTTCGCCCGCCCGTGTGCCTGTCCCCGCCACCGTACGGGACGGATGGCGGGGACGGGGGATTCTTCGGCGAAGGCCCGCGGCCGGTCGGCCGGCCGACGGACCGCCGTCAGTCGCGGTAGCGCGGGAAGGCGCTGCGCCCGGCGTAGACGGCCGCGTCGTCGAGGATCTCCTCGATGCGCATCAGCTGGTTGTACTTGGCGACGCGCTCGGAGCGGGCCGGGGCGCCGGTCTTGATCTGACCGCAGTTGGTGGCGACGGCGAGGTCGGCGATGGTGACGTCCTCGGTCTCGCCGGAGCGGTGGGACATCATGCACTTGAACCCGTTGCGCTGGGCGAGCTCGACCGCGTCCAGGGTCTCGGTGAGGGAGCCGATCTGGTTGACCTTCACCAGCAGCGCGTTGGCGGCGGCGCTGTCGATGCCGCGCTGGAGCCGCTCGGGGTTGGTGACGAACAGGTCGTCGCCGACGATCTGGACCTTCGCGCCGAGCTGGGCGGTGACGGCCTGCCAGCCGTCCCAGTCCTCCTCGCTCAGCGGGTCCTCGATGGAGACCAGCGGGTACGCGTCGACCAGCTCGGCGTAGTAGGAGGAGAGCTCCTCGGCGGAGAGGGACTTGCCCTCCAGGGTGTACACGCCGTTCGAGTAGAACTCGGTGGCGGCGACGTCCAGGGCGAGCGCGATGTCCTGGCCGGGGGTGTAGCCGGCCTTCTGGATGGCCTCGACGATCAGGTCGAGCGCGTCGCGGTTGGACGCCAGGTTCGGCGCGAAGCCGCCCTCGTCGCCGAGGCCGGTGCCGAGGCCGCGCTCCTTGAGCACCTTCTTGAGGGTGTGGTAGGTCTCGGCGCCCCAGCGGACGGCCTCGGAGAAGGACTCCGCGCCGATCGGGGCGATCATGAACTCCTGGATGTCCACGTTGGAGTCGGCGTGCGCGCCGCCGTTCAGGATGTTCATCATCGGGACCGGCAGCAGGTGCGCGTTCGGGCCGCCGAGGTAGCGGAAGAGCGGCAGGTCGCGGGACTCGGAGGCCGCGTGGGCCACGGCGAGCGAGACGCCGAGGATGGCGTTGGCGCCGAGCGAGGACTTGTCGGCGGTGGCGTCCAGGTCGAACATCGCCTGGTCGATGAGGCGCTGCTCGGTGGCGTCGTAGCCGACCAGCTCGGGGCCGATCTGCTCGATGACCGCGAGCACCGCCTTCTCCACGCCCTTGCCGAGGTAACGGTCCTGGTCGCCGTCGCGCAGCTCCAGCGCCTCGAACGCCCCGGTGGAGGCCCCGGAGGGCACCGCGGCGCGGCCGGTGCTGCCGTCGTCGAGGCCGACCTCGACCTCGACCGTGGGATTGCCGCGCGAGTCGAGGATCTCGCGGGCGACGACGACGTCGATGGACGGCACGAGGTTCTCCTTAGGTCCAGACGGTTCTTCCGTGGGCGTCTTCAGCCCTCTGAGCCTAACCGCCCCGGGGACCCGGGCGTGCGCAGGGCCGTGGCCGCGCGCGGGAAACCGCCCCGAAGCCGCAGCTCAGCGGCGGTCCGGGGCGGCCCCATCTTTTTGTTTACAAGGTGAAGAAAACCGGGCGGGGAGCTCCCCGCCCGGTGACGGGGGGTCAGCGCGGCGGTGACCTCAGACGGTGAGCTCCTGGCCCGGGAGGATCAGGTCGGGGTCCTCGCCGACGACGCCGGCGTTCTCGGCGTAGAGCTGCTGCCAGGTGGTGCCGTGCTCGTCGGCGATGGCGGAGAGCGTGTCGCCCGCCTCGACCGTGTAGCCCTCCCCGGTGGAGCCCGTGGATCCGGTGGGCGCCTCCTCGGTGGGCTCGGGCGCCGGAGCGGGCTCGGGCGCGGGCTCCGGCTCGGGCGCCGGAGCGGGCTCCGGCTCGGGAGCGGGCTCGGACTCGGCGGCGCTGCCGGTGTCCACGTCGGCGGCCGGGCCGCCCGAGGTCAGTCCGGCCTGCGGCCCGCAGACCGGCCAGGCGCCGGGGCCCTGCATGCCGAGCAGCTGCTCGGCCGCCGCGATCTGCTGCTCCTTGGTGGCCTGGTCGGCGCGCTCGGCGTACTGGCCGCCGCCCGCCGCCTCCCAGCTGGACTGGGAGAACTGGAGGCCGCCGTAGTAGCCGTTGCCGGTGTTGATGGACCAGTCGCCGCCGGACTCGCACTGGGCGACGGCGTCCCAGGTGTCGACGGAGGCGGCGCTCGCGCCGGTGGCGCTCAGGAAGGGGATGGCGACGGCGGCGCCGGTGACGGTGGCGGCCGCGGCGATCCGGGTCGGCTTGGAGGGTCGGCGGTGACGTCCCTTGCCCGTGAACAGCATGTCGTTCCTTCTCACCGACGCCTGCGAGGTGAGCTGTCGGGTTCGGGCCTGGTGAGTTGCCCGGCCCAGGGGCCGTGTGGCCCCGGGGCTTCACCCCTAGCCGCCCGGGACGGTGTGTCCCGTTCGGCATCCGTGGCCCGGTGCGTGTGCGCCGGGCCGCGGCCTGGGTCCCCCGCTCCTGCCTGCGGTGGTGCGCGATGGTGGTCCCCGAGACCGGCGGCAGGATTCGGCGTTGCGGCCTCGGCGCCCGACGAGGCGCCGGGCGGAGGGACACTAAACACACGTCTGCTAACGATTCAAGAACGATGAAGATCGTCGGCGCGGCGGGGCTTGACGCGCGGGGAAAGGCATCGGCGCAGGTCAGCGAGGGCCGGGACAGGGCGCACAAGTCGGACACTCGCGGAACGAAGGGAGATGATGGTCACACTTGTCCGACCATGAAGTTGCTGTGGCGAACGGGAACCTAACGTCCCGTAACGGTCAAGTCGAGCTTCTGACCCGGGAGTATGTAGTCCGGATCATCACCAATGACCGATTCATTCGTGGTGTAGAGCGCGGGCCAGCCGCCCGGAACCCCGTACTCCACCGCGATGGCGGACAACGTGTCCCCCCGGCGGACCTCATGGCGCTCGGCATGGCGACCGGCGCCGCCCTCGCCCGCGCGGTCCGCGTCGGACGGGTCGGGGTCGCCGCGGTGCCGGCCGTTGCCCGAGCCCTCGGATCGGTCGGCTCTGCCGGTCTCGTCCGGGCGCACGGACGGATCGGCCTCCTCGCCCTCGTCCTCGGGGCGGTCGTCCGCCGAGCCCTCGGTCGGCTCCTCGGAGGGGGAGGGGGACTCCGAGGGGGACGGCGACTCGGAGGGCGTGCGCGGCTCCTCGCGCTCCCCCGCGTCCGCCCCGGCCTCGCCCGTGGGCTCGTCGGTCGGTTCCCCGCCGGTGGAGTCCGGGCTCTCCTCCGGCTCGGGGGTGGGCTCCGCCGACTCCTCGGGGCCGCCGATCTCCTCCTCCGCCTGGGCCTCCTCGGCCTCCTCGGCGCGGTCGGGGTCGTCGCGCTCCTCACGGAACTCGGGCCACAGGCCCGAGAGCACGCCGCACGAGGGGAACGCCTCCTTCCCCTGGTCGGCGAGGATCCGCTCGGCCACGGCGATCTGCTGGCCCCGGCTGGCGAGGTCGGGCCTGCCCGCGAACTCCAGGCCGCCGTACTCCTGCCACATGCCCATGGTGAGCTGGAGGCCGCCGAAGTACCCGTTGCCGGTGTTGGCGCTCCACAGCCCGCCGCTCTCGCACTCGGCGGCCCTGTCCCACGTCTCCTCCCCGACGGCCTGCGCCGGGCCTCCGCTCAGCAGCGGCAGGGCTATGCCCGCGCCCGTGACGCCGGCAGCGACGATAAAGGCCGGAGCCTGTCGCGGACGACGATGACGACCAGTCCCGGAGCGCATCTGATGGGCCTCCCATGCGAACAGTGATGCGGTTGAGGGGGAACCTAGCCCGCCCCACACACGATCACAAGCCGATCCCACCCAGATCACATGGAGATCACACCCGTGACGTGCCGTCACCTTCCGGGCTGAACTGCACGGGCAGCGATCGCAGCCCGCGCATGATGAGCCCGCCCCGCCACCTCAGCCGCGCGGGATCCGCGTCCAACCGGACGTCAGAAAGCCTGCGCAGCAACGTCTCCAGCGCCGCGCGGCCCTCCAGCCTGGCCAGGGGCGCGCCCAGGCAGTAGTGGATGCCGTGCCCGAAGCCCAGATGGGGATTGTCGACACGGCCGAGGTCGAGCGTGTCCGGGTGTGCGAACCGCGCCGGATCGCGGTCGGCGGCGGCGAGCACCACGAGCACGGGGTCGCCGGGGGCCACCCGCTGCCCGCCGAGCGTCAGCGGCTCGGTCGCGAACCGCCAGGTCGCCAGCTCCACCGGGCCGTCGTAGCGCAGCAGTTCCTCCACCGCCCCCTCCAGCAGCGCGCCGTCGCCCTCCGCCGCGGCCCGCCGCAGCCGGTCGAGCTGGGCCGGGTGGCGCAGGAGGGCGAGCATGCCGTTGCCGATGAGGTTGACCGTGGTCTCGAACCCGGCGAACAGCAGGATGAACGCCATCGCCGCGGCCTCCTCCTCCGTCAGGTGCTCGCCGTGGTCGGACGCCCGGATGAGCCCCGAGATCAGGTCGTCGCCCAGCGCCTCGCGCTTGCGGTGGATCAACTCGACCAGGTAGCCGCGCATCCGCTTCACCGCGCGGCCGACGCCGCCGCGCTTCCCCGCGGTGTGCAACATCATCCCGGCCCAGTCGCGGAAGTCGTCCTGGTCCTCGGCGGGGACGCCGAGCATGTCGCAGATCGCGTAGACGGGGAGCGGGAACGCGAACTCGTCGATCAGGTCGGCCCGTCCGCGCGCGGCGAACCCGTCCACGAGCCGGTCGGCCAGCGCCCGCACGCGCGGCTCGAAGGCGGCCACCCGGCGCGGGGTGAACGCCTTGGCCACCAGGCGCCGCAGCCGGGTGTGGTCGGGCGGGTCGATGTTCAGCAGGTGGGTCATGACGTTCGCGCCGCGCTCCCCCGGGATGCCGACGCGGCCCGAGGCGTGGTCGGCGGCCCGGTGGAGGCCCGGGTTCTTGCTCAGCCGCGGGTCGGCCAGCGCGCGCCTGGCGTCCGCGTGACGGGTGACCAGCCAGGCCGCGACGCCGCTCGGCAGCACCGCGCGGTGCACGGGCGCGTTCTCCCGCAGCCAGGCGTACGCCGGGTAGGGGTCGGCGGCGAAGCCCTCGCCGAAGAGGACGGGGGCACCGGGAGGCGGCTCGGTCGCGCGGGACTCAGCCATGCGCGGGCCGCTGGTCCGGGATCACCGCCGAGACCCGGAAGCCGCCCGCGTCCGTGGGGCCGGAGACGAAGCCTCCCCCCAGCGCGGTCACGCGCTCCTTCATGCCGACCAGGCCGTTGCCGCCGCTGGGCAGCCGCGCGCCGCCCCCGCCGTCGGGCGCCTCGTTCTGCACGAGGACCGCCACCTCGCCCTCGCGGTGGGCGAGCCGCACCTGCGCCGAGGCGCCCGCGGCGTGCTTGTGCACGTTGGTCAGCGCCTCCTGCACCACCCGGTACGCGGTGGACTCGACCTGCTCCGCGTAGTCCCGGGGCTCGCCCTCCACGGAGAGGTCCACGGACATCCCGGCGGCCCGCGACTGGTCGACCAGCGCGGCCAGCTGGGTCAGCGAGGGGCCGCCGTCCTCGGCCGCGGCCCCCGCGGCGCCCGCCGCCCGGAGCCTCGCCCCGGACCGCGCGGACGCGGCGATCTCCGCGAGCCGCGTCGGGGCGTCCTGCCGCGTGCCGTTGTCGCCGGTGCGGAGCACGCCCAGCATGGTGCGCAGCTCGGTCAGGGCCTGGCGGCCCATGTCGCCGATCAGCACGGCGTTCCTCGCGGCCTTCTCGGGGTCCTTGGCGCTCACGGCCTGCAACGCCGCCGCGTGGACCACCATCAGGCTCACCCGGTGCGCGACCACGTCGTGCATCTCGCGGGCGATGCGCCGCCGCTCCTCGCCGCGCGCCCACTCGGCGCGCTCCTCGGCGCGCTCGGCGAGCAGCGAGAGCTCGCGCTCCAGGCCGTGCGCCCGGTCGCGCAGCGTCTCGACCAGGCGCCGCCGCGCGCGCACGTACATGCCGAGCAGCACGGGCGGAACGACGGAGGCGACGCCGAACAGGACGGAGACCAGTGGCGGGAACCAGACGGGGAGGGACTGCTCCTGGAGGTCGGGGTCCCCGTTGATCAGCAGGAAGACGACGATGATCGTGCCGACGCCCTCCATGGCGGCCAGGGTGCCGATGACGCGGCGCGGGGCCTCGGTGGTCGCCAGGGTGTAGAGGCCGACCAGCGCCATCGCCGCGCCCATGCTGGCGGGGAGGAGGGCGACGGAGACCAGGATCACGGCGAGCGGCCAGCGGCGCCTGACGATCAGGGTGAGCCCGGCCACCGCGGCGGGGATCACCACCAGCCACACGGGCAGCCCGGTCCGGGCGGCGAACCCGATGCCCTGGCCCACGCACTCGCCCGCCGAGGCCAGGGCCAGGCCGCCGTCGAGCAGCACGCTGCGGCGCCGCGTCCACCACAGCAGCTCAAACCCCCGCTCCGCCGTCGCAGACGCCCCCGTCCCATTCATATGGACCAGACTACGGGCGCGATCCTCCGCTTTTCAGGCCGGTACCGCTCCGCTATACCGTCGCACCGGCGGGCGGTGGCCTGGCATAGTGTGGGGTGCCGGTCGGAGACCTGGCCTCCCAGCCCGTTTCCGCCTGATGCGCAATCCCCTGTGGTGTAATTGGCAGCACATACGACTTTGACTCGTATTGTCCAGGTTCGAGTCCTGGCGGGGGAGCCTCGTCCCGGCCCCCGGCTCCGCGCCGGAGCCGCCTCAGGTCGCGTGGCCGAGCTGCCTCAGGCAGAGCTGCTCGTCCGCCCTCAGTTGCAGGACGACGGCGTCGTAGGGGCCCCGTTCCAGGGTGAACTCGTGGGCCAGGCGCTGGATCTCGGGAAGCGCCTGCGGGTAGTGGCCGATGTCCATGAGCGTGGCCGCGTACTGCTTGCGCAGGCTGCGGACGATGGGGGACGCCTCGCCGTAGCGGGCGGAGGCGAGCGGCAGGGTGCGGCTGAGCAGGTCGGCGACCTGCGGGTACTGGCCGAGCGCGAGCAGGTGCTTGACCTCCTGGAGGGCGGCGGCCAAGTCGGGCTCGGCGGGCCTGGCGGGCGGCCAGGGCGCCATCGGGTGGCGCAGCGGCCGGGTGGGGTCCATGGGCGCCGAGGCTCCGGCCGGGCCGGTGGGCAGCAGCGGGGTGAGCGCCTCGAACAGCTGGTGGGCGTCGGCGGGCCGGTCCTTCGGCGCGCGGGAGAGCAGCCGGTGGATGAGCGCGGCGAGCTGCTGCGGGGCGTCGGGGCGCAGGGTGTGCAGGGGAACGGGGTTCTCGTGCAGCTTCTTGTAGAGGAGCCCGGCGGCGTTGGGCGCGGTGAACGGGGCGCGCGCGGTGAGCAGTTCGTAGCCGATGGCGCCCAGCGCGTAGAGGTCGGCGGCCGGGCCCACGGGCGGGTCGCCGACGGCCTGTTCGGGGGCCATGTAGACGGGGGTGCCCAGCAGGGTGCCGGTGCGGGTGAGGCGGGTGTCCTCGCCGTCGCCGCGGACGGCGGCGATGCCCAGGTCGAGGATGGTGACGCGGCCGTCGGGGCGGATCATGACGTTGCCCGGCTTGAGGTCGCGGTGGACGATGCGCACGGCGTGGACGGCGGCGAGGGCCGAGCAGAGCTGGGCGAGGACGGCGACGGCCCAGGGCCAGGGGTACGGGTCGTGCTCGGCGAGGTGGTCGCCGAGGTCGCAGCCCTCGACGATCTGCATGACGAGGAACAGCTCCTCGCCCTCCTGCCCGGCGTCGTGGACGGCGACGAGGCCCGGGTGGTCGATGCGGGCGGTGACGCGGCACTCGCGCAGGAAGCGGCGGCGCAGCTCCTCGGGGTCGGTGGTGCCGGAGAGGGAGGCGAGCCGGTCGGCGTGCAGGAGCTTGACGGCGATGCGGCGCCCCCCGAGGGCCAGGTCGTTCCCGGCCCAGACCTCGCCCATGCCGCCCTTGCCGAGCGGCTCGGCCAGCTCGTAGCGCCCGGCGAGCAGCCGCCCGCTCACCTGTCCTCCTGCTTGCGCAGCAGCTCGCCCAGCTCATCGAGCTCGGAGGCGACCTGGCGCATGCGGGGCGAGGTGGCGGGCGGTCCCGGGAGGCTCGGCGGTCCCGGCGGCCCCGGGAGGCCGTGCTGCCGAGGGGCGGGAACGGGCGGCGCGGCCCGGTCGCGCGGGGTGTCGTCGGCGATGGCCGAGTGGATGGTGGCGCCGATGAGGAAGAGGAGGAGATAGAGGCCGACGTACGCGCCGTTGGGGCCGTCGGTGTCCACCGCGATGAGGAACAGGACCTCGCAGGTCGTCAGCGAGACGTACAGGCCGAGGACCGCCCAGTCCAGCGGGCGCCGGCGCAGCACCCCGACGCGCAGCGCCGGAACCCAGGCGAGCAGGCCGAGCGAGAAGATGGGGAAGAGCGCGAAGAGGGACCGGACGACCAGCGTCCTGCCGCGCGCGCCGGGCCGGGGGGCCGGCTGGTGGGGCGCCGGGTGGTGGGGCGCCGGGTGGTGG
>NZ_LAVK01000138.1 GCF_001083795.1 Streptomyces sp. SBT349 | reverse complement strand
TCGTATGCCCTTCCCCCGCCCGCCGGGGCGTCGAGCACACGCTCAGGGGAGGGAGCCCGCCCACTCCGGACGGTCGCCCTCGCCCGTGCTCGTGCCGCGCGTGGCGACGAACGTGAGGTCCCGGCCGTGCTGTTCGGTGTCCAGGCTCCAGCTCAGCGTGAGCCTCTCGCTGGCACCCGGTTCCAGCGAGCCCTGGAGTCCGTCGGTGACGTCCTCGATGTGGATGACCGCCGCCTCGGCGCCGTCCGCCGTGGACACGGCGTCGAAGACGAAGTCGGAGAGACTCAGGCTCTCGTCGCTCTCGTTGTCGAAGGTCACCTCGGCGGTGAAGGCGGCGTGCCCCTCCGGGTAGGAGTCGTACTCGCCTCGTTCGGATCGTTCGTCGATGTCGTCGACGCTGGCCATGACCCCGCCCTCCCAGGTGAAAACATCGCCGACGGCGAGCGCCGTCGATGTGCTGGGGCCCTTCGGCTCGCCGAAGGGATTCGAGTCCTCCCCGCCGCAGCCGGTCGCCAGGGGGAGAAGCATCGCGACCACGAGCGGCGTGGCGGCGCGTCGGCGCATGGAGACGTCCTCTTGTCGTGAAGGTGGATGTGCAGACTGTCGCCCCCCGTGTCCTCGGGCAACGCCTGTGCGCGCACTGTGTCTTCACTGTTACGGAAATTCTCGGGCGGAGATGCGGGGGTGGTGTTCGGCAGTGCCCGGCAGCACGATCCGCGGGGGGCCGGATCCGGACAGCCGTTCCCGCTGAGCGCGGTCTCCCTGCTCGACAGCGCGTTCCGGGCCAACCAGTCGCGCAACACCGCCTACCTGCGTTTCGTCGACATCAACCAACGACCTATCACCCGGCCGCGGCCCCGGAGCGGTCGGTGACCGTGATCGCGCCGTGCACGATGCTGGCCACCCGGTCGGCGCGGCGGGCGAGGGCGCTGTCGTGGGTGACGAGCACGAAGGTCAGACCGAGTTCGCGCCACCGGCTCTCCAGGACCTCCATCACCTCGTCGCGGGTCGACTCGTCGAGGTTGCCGGTGGGTTCGTCGGCGAGGAGCACCCGGGGGCGCTTGGCGAGGGCGCGGGCGATGGCCGCGCGCTGCTGCTGCCCGCCGGAGAGCTCGTCGGGCAGGTGTGCGGCGCGTTCGGCGAGCCCCACCGACTCCAGCGCCTCGGCCGCCCGCTTGCGGCGCTCGGGGGCGCGCAGGCCGAGCGGGACGAGGGCCGTCTCGACGTTCTCCTGCGCGGTGAGCGTGGGGATGAGGTGGAAGCCCTGGAAGACGAAGCCGATGCGTTCGGCGCGCATCCGCGTCAGCCTGGCCTCGGAGAGGCGGGTGAGGTCGGTGCCGTCGAGGCGGACGGAGCCGTCGGTGGCCCGGTCCAGGCCGCCGAGGAGGTGGAGGAGGGTGGACTTGCCGCCGCCGGTGGGGCCCTGGATCACGAGCCTGCCCCCCTCGGGCACCGTCAGCGAGACGTTGTCCAGCGCGGTGACCGTGTCCTTCCCGCGGCGGTAGCGCTTGGTCACGTCGGTGAGTTCGTACATCGTCGGGTCCTCCTGATGCGAGGGGTGGTGGGGGCCGGTCAGGCGATGCGGCGCAGGGCGTCGGCCGGGCGGAGCCGCGCGGCGCGCCAGGCGGCGAAGGCGCCCGCGACCAGGCCGCCGGTGACGGCCAGGGCCACGGCGAGGGTGAGGATGTCGAGGCCGACCGGCGCGGTGAGGCCGATGTCCAGTGACGGGCCGGTCCCCCCGGCCGGCGCTTCGGGTCCCTGGCCGCCGCCGGGGCCCCTCAGCACGGGGCCGTCGCCGAAGGCGCCGAGGCCGAGTTCCGCGGTGAGGTCGGGGCGGACCCGCGTGATGGTCCAGGCGCAGGCGAGGCCGGCGCCGAGGCCGAGGGCGCCGCCGACGAGGCCGGTGACCAGGGACTCGCTCATCACCTGGCGGGTGACCCGCCCGCGGGTCCAGCCGAGCGCCTTCAGCGTGCCGAACTCCCTGACCCGGCGATTGACGGAGGAGGAGGCCAGCAGCCCGGCGACGAGGAAGGCGGAGGCCAGCACGAGGTAGGACAGCCACGTCCCGACCCCGTCCGCGAGGTCCGCGGCGGTGGAGAGCGAACCGGAGACCTGGTCGGCCAGATCGGCGGCGGTGGTGACCTCGGCGTCGTCGACCTGGTCGGTGATGGCGGACTCGATGGCGTCCAGGTGCTGGGAGTCGGCGGCCTGGACGTAGATGCCGGTCACCTCGTCGTCGAGCCCGGAGAGGCGTTGGGCGAGCGTCAGCGGTATGAAGACGTCCGTGGTGGACTCCTCGGTCGTCGGGCTGGTCAGGCCGATGACCTCGATGTCGGTGCCGGCGGTGGTGAGGGTGTCGCCGACGGCCAGGTCGTTCTCGGCGGCGTGGTCGGCGTCGAGCAGCGCGACGGCGGCGTCGGTCTCGTCGGCCTCGAACGTCCGGCCCTCGGTGACCTCGACGGTGCTCAGCGGGCCGAGGTCGGGCCGGGTGACGTCGGCGCCGAAGACGCTGTACTGGTCGACGTCGAACTCCGCGCCGCCGCCCTCCACTCGGGGAGCCTCGCCGGGGTCGGTCACGGTGTCCCGCGAGCCGTCCTCGGGGACCTGGCCCCGTTGGAAGGAGCCCATGACGCCGATGTTGCGCAGCCCGAGCCCGCCTGCCGCCCCGGCCACGTCGTCCATGCCCGCGACGCGTTCGACGGCGGCGGCGTCGAGGGTGGCGGGCGAGTCGGGGACGAGCATGTCGCCGCTCTGCTCCTCGTCCTCCCGCGCGTCGAAGTCGAAGCGGGGGCGCCGGATGGTCCCCCCGCCCCCCTCCTCGGGCTCGAACGACGCGCTCACCGTCAGGTCGGTGCCGAGTCCGTAGAGGGATTCGAGCACCTCGTCCTGGGCCTTGCGCATCCCGGACGAGACGGAGTCGACGATGAGGACGAGCGCGATGCCGAGGGCGAGTCCGGCGGCGATGACGAGATGAGCCTTGCGGCGTCCGAGCAGCTCGCGCCGCAGGTAGGTGAGGGTCATGCGCCGGACGCTAGGAGCGGGCGGTGAGCGTCGTCTGAGGGACGGATGAGACTTCGGTGAGAAACCGTCAGCCGGCGCCGCGACCGCGCGGTGGGCCGGTGCTGGTCGGTGCTGGCCGGCGAGCGCGAGGGCGCGGTAGGCGTGCCCGAGTGCGCGCGGGGCCATGCGCATGTGCGACGGTGTCGGCGTTGTCGAACGACCGTGATCGCCGGTCCCCCGCGCGCCACCTCGCGAGGGGGAACGGCCGACGCCTGGAGGCTCCATGTCCGCCGCATCCGATCTGCACGTCGTCCTGGGCGCGGGCGGCGCCCGCGGCGGCGCCGTCGTGCGCGAACTCACCGCGCGGGGACGGCGGGTGCGCGCCGTCGGCCGCACCCTCGCCGCGCGGCCCGACGTCGAGACGCTCCGGGCGGACGCCGCCACGCCCGCCGGGGCCGAGGAGGCGTGCGCGGGCGCCGCCGTCGTCTACCACTGCGCCTCGCCCGCCTATCACCGGTGGGCGTGGAAGTTCCCGCCGCTCACCGCGACGATCGCCGACGCGACGGCGGCACAGGGCGCCAAGCTGGTCTTCGCCGACAACCTGTACATGTACGGCCCCGTCGACGCCCCGATGACGGAGGACCTGCCGTACGCGGCCCGCGACTCCCAGGGGGTCGTGCGCGCCCGGATGGCCGAGGCGCTGCTGTCCCGGCACCACGCCGGCGACCTGAGGGTCGCCCTGGGGCGGGCCTCCGACTACTACGGGCCGGGCGGCGTCAACACCATCGTCGGCGACACCGTGTTCGGTGCCGCGGCGGCGGGCAAGGTGGCCCGCTGGGTCGGCAGGCTGGACCAGCCGCACACGCTCTCCTACCTGCCCGACATGGCCAGGGCGCTCGTCGTGCTGGGCGAGGACGCCCGCGGTGACGGCCGGGCCTGGCACCTCCCGGCCGCCGAGGCGCTCACGGGCGCGCGGTTCCTCGACCTGGTCTTCGCGCAGGCGGGCCGCCCCGCCCGCACGGCCTCGGTCGGGCGCCCGATGCAGCGCGTGCTCGGCCTGGTCAACCCGACCGTGCGGGCCCTCGGCGAGACCTGGTACCAGCGCGACCGCCCGTTCGTGAGCGACAGCGGCCGGTTCACGGAGACCTTCGGCCCGTTCGACCCGACCCCGCACCCGGAGGCGATCGCCGCGACGCTCGACTGGTACCGCGCGCGGGCCGCGGAGGGCTCGTCCCCCGCCTGACGGCGTGACGGCACCGGTTCCGGCGCGCGCCCGGGGCCCGTTCACCGTCGCCGCCGCCATGCCGAACACGCGTCGGCCGCACGGCTCTTGACGCTCGCCAAAACGCCCGGCTAGCTTGGACTGCGACCTATTAATACGTATTAGAAGCCGGGGTCGCATGAGGCAGAGCAGGGAGACGGCGCCGCGAGTGGCGCTCAGCAGACGGGCGTTCGCGCGGGGCGTGGCGGGTGCCGCGGCGGTCGCGGCGGCGGGGCAGGCGGCGTTCGCGCCCGGCGCGGCGGCGGGCGGGAGGCGGGGCGCGTCGTTCTTCGACGAGACCACGCTGTGGGACTCCGAGGTCGACCCGCTGGAGAACTACCACGTGCACGCGCTCACGGTGCTGCCCGACGACACGGTTCTCGCTGTCACCGAGGGCAGGTACGAGGTGTGCGACGCGGGCCCGCGGGCCCTCCTGCTGCGCCGCAGCACCGACGGCGGCGACACCTGGGAGCCGACCAGGACCGTGGTCCCCTCGGTCGACGGGGAGTCCTGGGGGAACCCGGCGCTCCTCGCCGACGGGCGGACCGGCGAGGTCTTCCTGTTCTTCATGCTCTCCCTCCGGCTCCCCGGGAACACCTCCTGCTCGGGCGACTCCGGCGACCTCTGGGTGGTCTCCAGCACCGATGGCGGCGCGACCTGGGGCGAACAGCGCCCCCTCCCCGGGCTGTTCGACGGCTTCCCCTACGACTGGGCGCTGCACGGCCCGGGTCCCGGCCACGGCATCCAGCTCGACTCCGGCCGGCTGCTGCTCAACTGCCTGCACCGGCGGGTGATCGTGGGCAACAGCGCCCCCGAGCGCTTCTACGGCGTCGCCTCGGTCTACAGCGACGACCACGGCGCGACCTGGAGGGCGACCGGCGAGGTGCCGGTCGAGGTGGACTACCCGATCAACGAGGCCCGGGTGTTCCAGCGCTCCGACGGCACGGTGGTGGTCAACGGCCGGGCGGCGGCGGGCGGCAACCGGCAGCGGATCGTCTCCGTCAGCCGGGACCGCGGCCTGACCTGGTCGCGGCCCGCGCTGGACGGTTCCACGGGCCGGTTCAACGCGGTGGACGCCTCCCTGGCGCGCTACACCGGCGGCCCCGGCAGCACGGACGTGGACCGGATCCTGTTCAGCCGCCCGGACTCCCCGGTGCGCACCAACATGACCGTCTCGGTCAGCTACGACGAGGGCCACTCGTTCCGTTACAGCAGGGTCGTCAACGAGGGCCGCTCGTTCTACTCGGAGCTCGCCCGGCTCTCCGACGGCACCATCCTGCTGCTCTACGGCTGCGACGGGGAGCTGGCGAGCGCCCCGCGCAGGGTCGCCGTCTGCCGCTTCTCGCTCGACTGGCTGACCGGGGGACGGGACAGCCTGGGCGGCGGCCCCGGCTATCAGGAGGAGGTCACGGACCTGGCCGCGGGCGGGACGGTCTCCGGCGGCGTGCTGACCTCGGTCGCCGACCCGCTGGCGCGCGGGGGCGCGCGCGCCGTGTTCACGCCGAGCGCCCCGGGCGGCTGGGTCGCGTACACGGTGACGGCGCCCCGGACGGCGACGTACGACCTGCTGCTGCGCTACGTCAGGCCGGAGGAGGGGGGCCTGCTCACGGTCACGGTCGACGGGCGGCGCCCGCGCACGGCGGTCCTCGACACCACGGCGGAGTCCGTCGGCGGCTACGACGTGGCGCAGCTCGGCCCCCACGAGCTCACGGCCGGGCGGCACACGGTGCGTTTCACGGTGACGGGCCCCGGGCGCGGCGGAGGCAGCCTTCTCTCGCTGGACGCGCTGAGCCTGATCACGGCCGCGGGACGGGCCGACGTCCGCGAGGAGTCGGTGGTCGACAACGACGACGTGGGCTACGAGGTGGTCGGCGGCGTCTGGTCCCCGGCGACCGGGGTGCCCGGCTACTGGAGCGGCAACTACCGCACCGCGCCCGCCGGGACCGGCGCCGGCGTGGTCCGCTGGCGGCCGGTGGTGCCGCAGGACGGCCGCTACCGGATCGACGTCTCCTACACGCCGCACGAGAACCGCGCGGGCGACGCGCCCTACACGGTGCGGGGCGCGGGGGGCACCCGCACCGTCCGGGTCGACCAGCGGCTCGCGGGGAGTCCGGAGCCCAGGGGCGGGACCTGGGCGTCGCTCGGCGGCTTCGACCTCGCCGCGGGCCTTTGGACCACGGTCGAACTGAGCGACGACGCCGACGGTTTCGTGGTCGCGGACGCGGTCCGCCTCACCCGCCTCGCCTGACGGCGGCGCACCGCGCCGTCGTCAGCCCGGCACGGGCGGGCGCTACCCCGTCCCGAGCCCGTCGGACGCGGCGCGGAGGGCGGCGCGGACGGCCGCGGCGGGGTCGCCGCGGTGGTAGATCCGCTCGGTGGGCTCGATGCCGTCCAGGAACTCCTGGTAGCGCAGGGCGTAGCCGAGGTGGGCGAGCGGCTCGGCGACGGCGAGGGCGCGGGCCGGGTCGCTGCCCGGCGCGTGCTCCTTCCAGGCGTCGATCCACGCGCGGGCCGCCGCCCCTCTCGCGGCCTCGGGCAGGAAGTCGCGGGCGCGCAGGCCGTCGAGCACCGGGTTGCCGTAGGAGGCGTCGGCGAAGTCGACGACGACCGGCGGCCCGCCGCGCTCGCCGCGCCAGTTGCCGGGGTGGAAGTCGCCGTGCACCACCGTGTCGGGCAGCCCGCAGGCGTCGAGCAGGGGCCAGCGGGCGGCCAGCGCGTGGGCGGCGGCCCGTTCCTCCGCGGTCAGTTCGTGGGCGAGCGGGCCGTCGAGCAGCGCCCGGATCCGGCCCGCCAGGACGGCGCCGCGCCCGTCGCGCAGCCCCGGCGGCGGTCCCTCGCCGTCGGCCGCGCCGGCGTCGGCCGCGCCGCCGCCGGGGGCGAGGAGTGCGGGGAGCGCGGCCTGGGCGGCGACGAGACGGCGGAGCACGCCGGTGGCCACCTCCTCCGCAGCGCCCCAGTGGTCCTCGCCCGGGAGGTGCTCCAGCAGGACCCTCCGCTCCCCCGCGCCGACGAGCGCGGGCACCAGGCCCGGGTCGGCGCGCGCGAACGCGGCGATGACGGCGGCCTCGTCGGCGGCGAAGCGGGGAGTGGCCTTGAGCCAGACGGGGCCGCGGGCCGTGGGCAGCCGGAAGAGGCCCGAGAGGTTCCACGTTCGGCGCTGCACGGCGGGCCCGGTGGGCGGACGGCCCGCGGCGGCCAGGGTCCGGGCGGCCCAGTCCAGCGCCTGCGCCAGTCCGTCCGCCGTGGCCCAGGACGCCCGCAGCGGCTCGGGCCGCAGGAGCGCCGCCAGGCCGGCGGGCGGCGGGTGACCCGCGGTGGGCGGCGCCGGGTCCGGCCGCTCCAACGCCTCGACGTGGTAGGTCACATGACCGTTCCTGGCGCCCTCCCCGCCCTCGACCCGCAGGAGGCGGAGCACCAGCACGGGAACGCCGAGCGCCTCGCCCACGCGCTCCACGACCGGCTCGGTCTCGGACCACCAGGGGATGTCCACGGGGAACGGGCCGACCGTGCCCAGCCCTTCCCCGGCGCGGGTCACCCACGCGCTGACCGTCCGTCCCATGCGGCCAGTGTGTCCCCCGCCCCGCCGCGGAAGCCACCCGTTATCCGAACGCCGTGTCCGGAGGCCGGGTGCCTGGCCCGGCAGGCGCCGACGGGCCCCCGGCGGGCGAGCGGGGAACCAGCCGGTCGGGCGGCCCGTCCCAACGGCATGTACACGATGATGCGGCTCGGGCCGCCGGCCGCCGCGGCGGCGCTGCTCCTCTCCCTGGCCGGGTGCGGTTCCGAGGACGCCGCCGAGGCGGCGGAGCCCTCCTGGCGGGAGCCGGACGGCTACCGGTACACCCTGGAGTCCTCCTGCGGTGAACGTTCTCTGCTGGGCCGGTTCGCCATCGAGGTGGCCGGGGGACGGGTCGTCGACGCGACGGCGGAGGACGAGACGGCCGGCCTCTTCCTCGGCCACGGCGACGACGCCCGACTGCCGCCGACCATCGGGGAACTGCTCGACGAGGCGGAAGCGGCCCGCGAGGACGGCGCGGACGTGGTCACGGTGACCTACCCCGAGGAGGGGAACGCCGACGGGGAGCCGCCCTCGGAGATCTCGATCGACTACCGGGAGGAGGCCCTCGACGACGAGGCCTGCTACGAGATCAGCGGGTACACCGCGGCCGGCTGAGGCGGGAGCGTCTTGCCTCTGAGGCAACGGACTTGCCTCAGAGGGAAGGTCATGGCTCAATCGACGGCATGGAGCCCGATGCCCCGGTGGCACCCGAGGAACTGCCCGCCGTCGCCCCGCAGCTGCGTGAACTGCGCCGCGCCGCCGGGCTGACGCTGGAGGCCGCCGCCGCGCGGGCCGGGCTCTCCCCCGCCCACCTCTCCCGTCTGGAGACCGGGCGGCGCCAGCCCTCGTTGCCGATGCTGCTCAGCCTGGCCCGTGTCTACGGTACGACCGTGTCCACGCTGCTCGGCGAGGCGCCGCCCACCCCCGACCCCGTGATCAGGGCGAGGAGTTCGGGCGCCCGCGAGGCCGGGGGCTGGACCTACTGGCAGGCCGGCGGCTCGGGGCGCGGCATGCAGGCCCTGCACGTGCTGGTCCCCCACGGCGGCCGGCAGGACGAGCTGGTGCGCGTGCATCCCGGCGAGGAGTGGCTGCATGTCCTCACCGGGCGGCTGCGGCTGACGCTCGGCGAGGCCGAGCACGTGCTCGACCGGGGCGACAGCGCCCACTTCGACTCCCTCACCCCGCACCGGATCGGCGCGGCCACCCGCGCGGGCGCGGAGATGCTGTTCGTCCACACCCTCCTCCAGAGCGCCACCGCGGACCTGTGCCTCGGCGGCGCGCGGCGTTGACAGACGAAGGAGACCACCCCTCATGACGACCACCCGGCGAGCGCGCCGCGGTCGCGCCGACCGCATCCCCCGGGGCCTGTGGATCCGCGTCCTCCTCTACGGCGTCGCGGGCCACGCCGTCGCGGGCTTCCTGATCTTCCTCTTCTCCCTGGGCGCGCGGAGCCGGTAGCGGTAGCCGCGGGCGCCCGGGGTCAGGGCAGCCCGCAGGCGGAGGGCAGCCAGGGGAAGTCCGCAGGGGTCCTGGCGCCGAGCTCCTCCAGGTCACCCAGGAGCTGTGCCAGCCGCGCCTCCGAGGAGAGGAACTCCGGCACGGAGGCGAGGAACGTCAGCACCGCGTCGTAGAACGCGTCGCGCAGGGACGGCGGCATGAGGTCGGAGGCGTCCAGGCACAGGTCCCGCGGGGCGTTCCACAGGGTGTCGGTGATCTCGGCCATGACCGGGTCGTCCTCCTGCGACGCCTCGGCCGCCTGGCGGTAGGCGGACAGCGGGGGAGGCAGCCCCTCCCCCGCCATCTCCGCGGCCCAGAGGATCTGCGCCTCGGACGAGGCCAGAAAGCGCATCAGCTCCATGGCCTCGTCGCTGTCGCGGAACATCGCCGCGAAGTCGCCCCCGACCTCCCAGCCCCGGGGGGTGCCGTCCGTGCCGGGGAAGAGCCGCGCCGAGGGCACGAACCGGGCCTCGGCCCCGGCGTAGGCGCCACGGGCGTGCGTCGCCTGGTGGTCGAGCGCGCAGGTGCCACCGCCGAGCCCGGCCGACGCCTGCCCGTAGTCCCGGGTGAGGGAGGCCACGGCGTTGCCGGAGCCCTCGCCGCCGACCAGCTCGCCGAAGGTCCGCCACGCCGTGCGCATCTCCTGCGAGGTCCAGCTTCCGTCCTCGCCCCTGGCCCACGCCTCGTAGACCTCGACGCCCGCCTGCTGGAGCAGCAGGTCCTCCACCCAGTCGGTCCCCGGCCAGCCGGAGGTGGCGTCCGAGCCCATGCCCAGGCACCACGCGCCGCCGTCCCCGGCCAGCGGGGCGAGCCCGTCCGCGTCCGTCCGTCCGGCGTCGTACCAGACCAGGCTCTTGAGGTCGACCTTGACGGGGAACCAGTAGACGGCCTCCTCCCGGCCCCCGGCGGAGAGGGAGCCGAGCCACGGCTCGCCGTACGCGTGCATGCTCGACTCGTCCCAGGCGGGCCGGTCGTCCAGCGCGAGCACCTCGCCCCGCTGGGCGTACTCGGCCAGCTCCCCGATGCTCGGCAGTATCGCGATGTCCGGCGGCGCGCCCGCCTGGACCTCGGAGAGGAGGACCTCCCGCAGCGCCGTGGTCCCCTGGTAGTCCACCTCGATGCCGGTGTCCTCGGTGAACGCGGCGAGCACCCGTTCGAACGTCTCCCGCTGGGCGCCTCCCCACGAGGCGAGCACGGTCACCGTCCGGTCGGCCGAGGACGCGACGTGGTTGACGAAGCCCGCGAGCACGGTCAGGGCCGCCGCCCCCGCCACGACGGCCAGCGTCAGCGGGCGCCTCACCGGGACCTGAACCGGTACTGGTCGATCCGCGGCCACAGGCCGGCCCCCGTCTGGGCGGCGAGGGCCAGCCCGAGGACGGGGACGAAGCCCGTCAGCCCGTCCCAGGCTTCCGTTCGGTTCATCTCGTTCTCCACCTTCGCGGCGATGGGGCGGGAGGACCGCCCGTCCGGGTGCTCCCGGAGGTCGGCGAGCTGGTCCCGGGAGGCGGCCATGGCGGCGTGCGTCTGGGCGGTGAGGGCGGTCAGGGCGAGGAACGCGATCAGCAGCGTCGCGGTCGCGCCGAGCAGGCCGAGGTTGTAGCGGCGCCGGAAGCGGCGGCGCAGGAAGAGCTGGGTCTCGACCAGCAGGGCGACCAGCCCGAGGAAGGACAGCACCGCCACCGCCCACGCCAGCCGGGACGGCCGGTCGAACGACGCCTGCGCCGCCAGCGTGGCGTGCTGGTCGTCCTGAAGGGCGTCGAGCCGGTCGAGGATGCCGTCGTCGCCGCGGTTCAGCGTGGTGCCGGCGTAGTACAGGTAGGCATCGCGCAGGGCCGGTTCCGCTTCCTCGCGGTCGGCCTGCTCCAGCAGGCCGGAGTAGGAGACGATCAGCCCGCTGACGGTCTCCAGCGCACGCAGCCCCGAGGCGCCCCGGACATCCGCCCCGGCGGCACGCGCGACGCTCTGGCTGGCCACCGCGATGTGGACGCGGAAGGCGCCGTCCCCCGGCGCGTTCTCCGCCGCCTCGTGGGCCTCCACCAGCGCGCCGCGCGCCGCCGTCACGTCCAGGATCGCCGGCGCGGTCCTGTCGCGGAGCGGGGCGGCGTCCCCGTGGACCTCCGCGTAGCCCACGGCGAGCGCGGCGGCGGTCGAGACGGTCAGGGCCAGCAGGGCCGCGGAGCGGCGCAGGAGTGAACGGCGCGTGGTGCTCATCCCGTCGGCCGCCCGCCGTCGGGGTCGGGGTAGAGGTCGGAGTCCGCGTCGGGCGCGGGGGCGACGACGGAGTGGCGGCTGGACATCAGCAGTCGGCCGATGCGGCGCGGGTCGGCGTCAGCCTTCTGCCGGACTTCGCCCGCGGCGGCGTCGGTGATGTCGACGATCTCGGCGAGTTCGGCGAGCAGGCGGTGGTGGCCGAGGGCGTGGGCCAGTCCCACCGCGGTCCCGAGCGCGCGCTCCGCCGCGGCCATGTCCCCCGTGTCGAACGCCTCATACGCCTCGGCGACGGCCAGGCCCAGGTCCTCATGACGCAAGAAGTGCCAGCCGGACCGGGAGTGCTGGGTGGAACGCCGCTCCCCGGGGAGCCAGCGCACGAGGACCGGGACCGGCGCCGTGTCGGGCACGCGGTCGGTCCCGGCGGCCACCTCCACCCAGGCGAGCTGGAGGTCCTCGTGCCGCGGCTGTTCCCGCGGGTCGGCGTCCAGACACAGGTGGTACTGGCGGACCTCGTCGCCCCCCCAGGGCTCGGTGGGAAACACGAGGGTGCGGCCGTCCACCTCCTCGCCGTCCGCCGTGAGGTCCTGTTCGCGGGGGTGGACCTGCTTGAGGTAGCGAAGGCGGACGCCCGTGGTCAGCGAGACCCTGATCGTCAGCGAGGGGAGGGTGCGGGCCATCGAGGCGCGGACCAGGGCCTCGAACTCGGCGGCCAGGTCCGAGTCCCGGAGGACGGCGCTGGCGCTGCCGTCCAGCCGGTCGGTGATCCGAAGCAGCTCCCTGGCGCTCCAGCCGTCGCCGATGCCGCGCGCGTCGCAGCGGAAGAGGCCCTGACAGCGGGCGAGTTCATCGGTCAGGAGGTCATGGCGGCTGACATTGTGGCCGTCGGTCAGCAGGACGGCGTGCTTGACCCGGGCCGCGTCGTCCGCCAGCAGGCCGCGCGCCAGGCCGAGCCAGGTGCCGATGGCGGTGCCGCCCTCGGGGAACAGGTGCCTGATCCGCGAGGCGGCGCGGGCGCGGGTGTCGTGGTCGGCGACGGCCAGGCGATCCGCGTGGCGCGGGTACACCATGGCGGCCCGGTGCGTTCCCTCGACGACAGCGAACCGGGTGCCGTCGCGCAGGGCGTCGACGGCCGCGGTCGCGGCGTCCCGCGCGGCCTGGAGCTTGGACGACGGCGATCCCATCGATCCCGAGCAGTCGACGATGATCACCTCCGCGGCCTCGGGGGCGCCGCCGAGCGCGCTCGCGTCCAGGCCGCGGGTGCGGACGTCCAGGTAGGCATGCATCCCATCGCGCGAGGCGCCGACGGGCAGCTCCCTGACCTGGTCTATTCGCAAGCCGATGGGCTGGGTCGTGGTCATGGCGTGCTCCTTTGCATCGCCTTGTCGCGGCTCGGCCGTCTCACGGCGGCGTCACAGCAGGGTCAGGGGGCGGACGTCGTTCGCGTGGTCGATCAGGTGATGGTGCTCCTCGGTGGTGGCCGCGCGCGGCGCCAGGGCGGTGAACGAGGCTTCGAGCAGTGCCCGCAGGCCCTCTTCGTCCGGTGGGGTGCCGAACAGCGGCCCGCCCTGGAGGCCGGGCGGCGGCCACCCGTGGGCGAGCGCCCACCGGAGCGCGGACTCCCGCAACTCGGCGGTCAGCCGCAGCCGTTCCTCCCCGTCCTCGCGGCCCCGGTCCAGCGGGAGCCCGGGGAGGCGGTGCTGTGCCTCGGCGAAGTCCTCGGCGGCGAGCGGCCGGCCGGGGAGGCGGGCGACGAGCAGCCGCGTCGCGGCGACGCGGGCGGCCTGGTGGTGCGGCGCGTGGGTCGGGACCTGGTCGAGGACGGCGCGGGCGGCTGCCCGGTCCCCGCCCGCGAGGTGGATGCGGGCCAGCCCGAACGCGGCGGAGCCGTCGGCGTGGTCGCGCCGCCACACGGCGCGGTAGAGGGCCTCGGCCTCCTCGGGCTCCCCGTCCAGCTCCGCGCAGTAGCCGAGGGCGAGCTTGGGGACCGGTTCGCCGGGGAGGGCGCGGTAGACGGCGGTGAACCAGTCGCGGGCGGCGCGCGGGCGGGACCGGCGCAGGCCGAGCCGGGGCGCGAGGGCGGCGTGGACCTCGGCGTCCGCCGAGGACGAGGCGCCGCGGGCGAGCAGCAGCCGTCCGCAGTACCAGGCGACGCGCCAGTCGTAGCGGGCCGGCTCCGGGGTGAGGAGGTCGCAGGCACGCTCCAGCGCCGCCTGGGCCGCGCCCGCCTCGCCGATCGCCAGGGCCGTGTCGCAGACCTGGAGTTCGCGGGCGGCCCTGGGGTGGTCGGGATGGGGAACGGGGGCGGGCAGCCCGGCGCCCACGCGCGCTGGGGCCGGGCGTCCGGGGTCGAGCGGCGCCGGCTCCCGCCCCGGCGGGCGCAGCCAGTGCCGCAGCGGTGGCGGGGCGCCGAGGCCGTCGTCCAGCAGGGCGGCGCCGGGGGCGAACACGGCGGACTGGGCGATCTGCTGGTCGCCCGCCTCCGCGCGCAGCTGCCGCCATACACCGCGCAGTTGCTCGAACATCTCGGCGGCGGAGGTGAAGCGGGCGGCGCGGTCGACCGCGGTGGCGCGGTCGAGCACCAGGCGGAAGGCGTCGGCGCCGACGCCGTCGGTATCCTCACCGGCCCCGGCCAGCTCCCTGAGGGTGGTCGCCACCGTGTAGAGGTCGGTCATCCGGGAGAAGCGGGCGGCCGGGCGACGCCTGCCCAGGCGGACGGACTCCGGCTCCGACGTGGCGCCCGGCTCGTCGGGGTGGAGCTCGGAGTACGGCAGGTACTCATCGGTGTAGATCACGGGAGAGGTGCGGTCGTCGACCCGGCGGACGGCCCCCAGGTCGATGATGGTGATGCGGTCCTCGTGGTGGATCACGTTGGACGGCTTCATGTCGCAGTAGAGCAGGCGGTGCTGGTGCAGGTACTCCAGCGCGTTGAGGATGCGGCAGCCGTAGACGGCGACGTGCTCAAGGAGCAGCGGGCCGCCCAGGATCCGCTCCTGCGCCGCTCGGCTCAGCAGGGCGTCGAGCGGGTGGCCGCTGATGAACTCCATCACGATGTATCCGGTGTCCCGCCAGGTGACGAAGTTCCTGATGCCGACGATGTGGTCGTGCTGGAGCGAGGTCAGGAAGCGCCGCTCCGCGGCGGCGACGCTCAGCGCGGTGGCGTCGTTGTTGTTGATGAGGCCCTTGAGCGCGACAGGGGAGCCGTCGAGGTTGAGATCGCGGGCCAGGTAGACCCAGCCGAAGCCGCCATGGGCCACGCAGCCGACCACCTCGTACTGGCCGGCGAGCAGTTCGCCCGGGTGGAGCTGCGGCTCGAAGGAGTAGGGGTGGTGGCAGCGCGGGCACTCGCCGGTGGCCGCGGCGGGCTGGTCGCCGTGTGGCATGCCGACCATCTGCCAGCAGCCGTTCACGCCGCAGTGCCTGGGGCCGACCGGCTCGCGGGAGGCGTCGATGACCAGGTCCGACGGATCGCGCACGGAGACGCGCGGCAGCGACATCTCGCCGTCGCCCGTGGTCGAGGACGGCGGCGCGGGCCCAGTGCTCCCCGTCTCGGGGTCGGGGTCCCGCGGGGCCTCGGCGGTGAGCCGTGGCCGCCGCCCGCAGGTGTCGCAGTAGCCGGTGGGCGAGAGGGTCCCGCCACAGCCGGGCCGGTTGCACGCGGTCATGGCCTGTCCCTTCCGTCCGAGTCCTTGCCGTGCGAGTCCCTGCCGTCCGAGTCCCTGCCGTGCAGGGCGTCGAGGTAGCGGCGGATCGCCGCCTCGGCCGCCGGCACGTCGCAGGGCGCGTGCCACAGCAGGTCACGGGCTTCGCAGTAGCGGTCGGACAGGTCGAGGGCGGCCCGGCTCGCGGAGTCCCGCCCCCGCGCGGGGGCGTGCGCCGCCTCCAGCCGGCCGCGGAGCTCGTTGCGGCGCGCGACCAGGGCGTCGAGGTGCCCGATCGCCGCGGAGAGGTCGGCGATCGCCGTCGTGGCGGTGGCCACGACCTCTTCGATCTCGTCCATGGAACGGCCCGGGGGCGGTGGGCCCTGGGTGCGCAGCGCCGCGATCCGGTGCTTGAGGGCGCTCGCGGCGGCGAACGACTTCCCCGCCCGGTCCAGCGCGCCCCTGGCCGGCTGGGCACGGGCCGTGACGCGGCGGGTGCGCGCGGGCAGGTCGTGCCGGCCCAGGGCGAGGCAGTCGTTCAGCAGGCGGTCCGCGGCGCCGAGGCGGAAGCGGAATTCCAGGGCGGCCGTCGCGGCGCGGCGCGCGGGTTCGTCGTCCTCGTCGAACACCAGCAGCGTCCGACAGCCCTGCTCGGCGAGGAGCCCCAGCAGTTCGCCCACCCCGGCGGGCTCCCGCGCCCGGTCCACTCCCCTGACCGCGAGAGTGAGCGGCAACGGGTTCCCTCTCAGGCGCGCCTCGAACGTGTCGCCGGGGGCGGGGACGAACCCCATCCGGCCGCAAACGCGCTCGGCGACCTCGGCCCGGGTCCGGCCGGTGACGCTGATGGCCAGGTCGAGGGAGCCGATGGGCGGGACGGTGCCGGGCGGGGCGTCGGCCAGGAGCGCGGCGCGGTCGTGGGCGGACAGCTCTCCGGAGGCCGCGTTCACGGCGAGCCACAGCGGCAGTTCCCGGGTGTCGTCGTCCGGCCCCACGACCACGGACGCGGCCGGCGGGGCGGCCTCGCCGCCGCTGAGGAAGTCGGTCAGCGAGAGCGCGAGGCCCTCGTCCTCCTTCTCCTCCGCGTGCTCGTTCCCGCTGTCCCGGCGGAGCGCGCGGTCGGAGGCGAACCCGCGGTCGATGACGGATTCGCTCGGCACGAAGTGGCGGATCTGGGGAAGGTAGTGGAGTACGGTCCCCGTGGGGATCATGAAGGAGGCGCGCAGCGCGCCGAGCCGGTAGCGGCTGACGACGATGCCGATGACGCGGTCGGTCTCGTCGTCCACGACGGCCCCGCCGCTGAAGCCCTCGACGGCGTTCGCCTCGGGGGGCTCGGGCTTGATCTGCACCCGCCCGTCGCCGCCCCGGCCGCCGAGGCGGCCGTCCAGTTCGAAACCCCGGTCGGCGTCCACCGGAAAGCCGTACAGGCGAACCGCGCGGCGCCGGGTCGGGGGAAGCCGGTGGAGGGTGGTGGCGCGTTCGGCGGGCTGCGGCCACCGGAGGCGGAGCAGGGCGACGTCGCCCACCGGTCCCCACAGGCCGTCACCCTCGCGGTGCGGCACCCAGCCGTCCTCGGCCACGCGCGCGGGGACCGCGTCCGCCATGGCTCCCGCCCCGGCGAGCTCCACCATCAGGGAGGCGTCCGGCTCCCCGACCACATGGGCGCAGGTCAGCACGAGGTCGGCACTGAGCAGTACACCCGCGCCGAGAACCGGCCCCCCGGGCTGCCTGATGCGGACCAGCCAACGTTCCGTTGCCAAGCCCCCCATACCGTCACACTGTACTCCTGGGTCCTCACACCGCGTAGACTCCGTGCGCACCAAAAGGAGTGGGACGGCACGACGCTCGGGACGGACCAGGGGGCGCGAATGGCGGCGGCGGGTGAGGACTTCGTGGGCCTGGCCGAGGTGATCGGGCAGGTGCGGCGGGAGTTGACGCAGGCGTGGCGGGACGGCGAGGACGAGTCGATCCGGTTCGCGGTGGAGCGGGTGAGCCTCGAATTCGCCGTGCAGGTGCACCGGTCGGGGGACGCGAGGGCCGGGTTGCGCATCGGCGTGCTGACCGCGGACGTCGGGGGCGGAGCCGCCCGGGACACCACGCACCGGATGCAGGTGGAGCTGCTGCCCGAGCTGAGCGACGAGGAGGGCATGCTGCACGTCCGCCGCCGCCCCCCGCTCGCCCCCTCCGGCGGTGGCCGGGACGGCGGACGCGAGGGCGGCGCGGGGAGGTGAACTCCCGGCCTGGGCCTCAGCCCAGGAGGCGGGCGGCGTTTCGGAGGGTGTGGTCGGCGACCTGGAGGCCGAGGCTTACGCCGGCCTCGTCGGCGGTGCGGGTGTGGATGCCCGACCAGACGCGGGCGTCGATGTTCTCCTGGCTCAGCGTGCTCCAGTCCGTGTAGGTGCGGGTCACGCCGGGGGCGGTGGGGCTGGTCAGCTCGAACGGCGCCGTGGTCGGGCCGGTCAGCGCGGTCAGCACGCCCTGGGCGGCGCCGGAGTAGGTGCTGTGGCCGCTGGGGTAGTCGGGGTGGGACGGGGTGACGTGCAGCGGGGCCCAGTCGGTGTCGCCGCCCGCGTGCAGGGCGGTGACGGGCCGCCAGCGCAGATGGGCGTACTTGCTGTCCGAGGTGGCGATCTGGGTGTCCACCAGGGCCACATGGAACAGCGCGACGAGCGTCGCCCGTTCGGTCAGGGACCCGTCGAGCCGTTCCAGGGCCACGCGGAGCGGGGTGGTGTAGAGGGTGGCGGAGGAGCCGTACCAGAACGAGGCGGTCTCGGTCTGCTCGGCGGTGCGGAGCGCGGAGTCGGCGGAGCCGAGGTCGCGGACCTCGGCGAGGTCCGCCTCGTAGCGCTCCGAGCCCAGCGCTGGCGGCGCGGGCAGGCGGAACTGGCCGGCGCCGGTCAGCAGGAACGGGGTGGCGTGGCGCAGTCCGGCCTGGAGCTTATAAAAATTCGACCCAGTCGAGCAA
>NZ_LAVK01000137.1 GCF_001083795.1 Streptomyces sp. SBT349 | reverse complement strand
ACCCGGTCGGCCCGCCCCCGCCCTATGTGATCCGGGCGCACGGCGGGCCGACCGGGTACGCCCCCGTGGTGCTCGACCTGGAGATCGCCTACTTCACCTCGCGCGGCATCGGCGTCGCCGAGGTCGACTACGGCGGCTCCACCGGCTACGGCCGCGCCTACCGCGACCGCCTGAACGGGCAGTGGGGCGTCGTCGACGTCGAGGACTGCGCCGCCGTCGCCCGCGCGCTGGCCGCCGAGAACGCCGCCGACCCCGCCAGGATCGCCATCCGCGGCGGCAGCGCGGGCGGCTGGACCGCCGCCGCCTCGCTGACCTCGCCCGCCGCCGAGGGCCTGTACGCCTGCGCCACCATCCTCTACCCGATCCTCGACCTCACGGACTGGAGCGCCGAGGGCACCCACGACTTCGAGTCCCATTACCTGGAGACGCTGGTCGGACCGCTCGCCGAGGTGCCCGAGCGGTACCGGGAGCGTTCCCCCGCCCTGCACGCCGACCGCATCACCGCCCCGTTCATCCTGCTCCAGGGCCTCGACGACGTGATCTGCCCGCCCGCCCAGGCCGAGCGGCTGCTCACCGCGGTCGCCGGGCGCGGCGTTCCGCACGCCTATCTGGCCTTCCCGGGCGAGGGCCACGGCTTCCGGCGCGCGGCGACCGTGAGGAGTGCCGTCGAGGCGGAGCTGGCCCTCTACCTGACCGCGTTCTCCGTCGAACGCCCCGATGCGCCGGCGCTCGATCTCAGCGGAACGCGTGCCCCCGGCGGATGATCGCCGGGGTGCGCCCCCCGCTCACTCAAATGGCGCAAGATGCCCGTCGGGGAGAGGATGGCTGCGGAGGACGAGACTGACCGAACCGAGGAGGGATGTCATGACCACCGCAGCGGACATCATGAACCCGGGCGCACAGTGGATCCCCGAGATGGAGACGCTCGACCGGGCCGCGCAGCTCATGCGCGAGCTGGACGTCGGTGCCCTGCCCGTGAGCGACGAGAACCAGCGGATGTGCGGCATCGTGACCGACCGCGACATCGTGGTGCACGCGATCGCCGCCGGGCACGACCCCGCCCAGGTCACCGCGGGCGACCTCTGCCGCGGGACCCCGCGCTGGGTCAGCAGCTCGGCGAGCGTCGAGGAGGTGCTCCAGGAGATGGAGACCCACCAGATCCGCAGGCTGCCGGTGATCGACGGCGACAAGAGGCTGGTCGGGATGATCAGCGAGGCGGACCTCGCCCGCTCCCTCACCGACGACCAGATCGCCGAGTTCGTCGGGCACGTGTACGCCTGAGGCGCGCACCGCCGCGGGGCACCCCCGGGGCCGCCGCTCCCCGTGCGGAGCGGCGGCCCCGCTCGCATGCTTGAGGCATGAGCACAGGACCCAGGGCCCCGAAGAACGCCGCCTCGTCGTTCTGGACGCCGACCCGGATCGTGATCGCCGTGGCCGCGGTCGTGACCGTGCTGTTCATCATCGGGAACACGCGCCGCACCAAGGTGCGGCTCCTGGTCCCCGAGGTCACGATGCCGCTCTGGCTGGCGCTGCTCTTCACCCTGGTCATCGGCGCCCTGTGCGGGATGTACCTCGACCGCCGCAAATGACCCCCGCCGCCCACCGTCCGGAGCCCGCAAGGGAGTTCGACCGGGGCGGGGCCCTGTTGTTCCGCGCGTCCCGGCGGTGTTCCATGGGGCCTCACGCAGCCGTCCGGCGGGGGGAGACCCATGGCACGCAGCGCGACGACGATCCGACGTTCCACCGTGACGCTTCCGGTGGCCGCTCTGGGCCCGGAGAACCCGCTGCCCCCGCTGCTGCCGCGGGACGACCCGCACCGGGTCGACGCCCGGCTGCGCGCCACCCTGCCGCCCGACATGGCCCGCCAGGTGGGCTACGCGCCGCTGACCTCCGTGCTGCCGACCCGCCTGCGCGACGGCTATGGCCGCGACCGGGTCATGACCGAGCTCGACACCATCGTGATCGAGAACGACCGGCTGCGCGCGACCGTGCTCCCCGGCTTCGGGGGCCGCGTCCACTCCCTGCACCACAAGCCGACCGGCCGTGACCTGCTGTACACGAACCCGGTCCTCCAGCCGGCGGACTTCGCGCTCAACGGCGCGTGGTTCTCCGGCGGCATCGAGTGGAACATAGGAGCCACCGGGCACACCACGCTCTCCTGCGCGCCGGTGCACGCCGCCGTGCTCCCGGCGCCGGGGGGCGGGCCGCTGCTGCGCCTGTGGGAGTGGGAGCGGCTGCGCGACCTGCCGTTCCAGGTGGACCTGTGGCTGCCCGACGGCTCCGACTTCCTGTATGTCGGCGTCCGCCTGCGCAACCCGCACGACGCCACCGTGCCGGTCTACTGGTGGTCCAACATCGCCGTCCCGGAGACGCCCCGCGGCCGGGTCCTGGTCCCCGCCGAGGAGGCGTGGCACTTCGGCTACGAGCGGAGTCTGAGCCGCATCACCTTCCCCGAGTGGCGCGGCGCCGACCGCAGCTACCCGCTGCACGGCGCCTTCCCCGCGGACTACTTCTACGAGGTGCCCAGGGAGGCGCGGAAGTGGATCGCGGCCGTGGACGAGGAGGGCAACGGCCTGGTCCAGACGTCGACCGCGACGCTGCGCGGCCGGAAGCTGTTCGTGTGGGGCGCGGGTCCCGGCGGGCGGCGCTGGCAGCGCTGGCTGACCGAGGACGGCACCCCCGGGTACGCGGAGATCCAGGCGGGCCTGGCCCGCACCCAGCTGGAGCACGTGCCGCTGGCCGCCGGGGGCGAGGTGAGCTGGCTGGAGGCGTACGGGCCGATCGAGGCCGACCCGTCGGTGACGCACGGCGAGGACTGGGCGGCGGCCCGTTCCCATGCCGAGAAGCGTCTGGCCGCGGCCCTGCCCGAGGCCACGGTGGACGCCGCCTACGGCGAGTGGCTGCCCTTCGCCGACCACGAGCCGGGGGAGGTCCTGCACGCGGGGACCGGCTGGGGCGCCCTGGAGGTGGCCCGTGGCGGGTACGCGCTGCCGGGCACCCCGTTCGAGCCCGCCACGCTCGGCCCCGAGCAGCGGCCGTGGCTGACGCTGCTCGACACCGGACGGCTGCCCGAGGACGGCGGGGCGCTGGAGCGTCCCCCCGGGCCGAGCCTGGTCTCGCCCGCCTGGCGCGAGCGCCTGGAGTGCGCCCCCGGCGGGCCGCACACCGACTACCACCTGGGCGTGGCCCAGTGGCACGCCGGCGACCGGGCGCAGGCGCGGCGCAGCTGGGAACGGTCGCTGGGCGCCGCGTTCTCCCCGTGGACCGCGCGCTGCCTCGCCCTGGCCGAGGCGTGGGGCGGGCACCCGCGCCGCGCCGTGGAGCGCGCGCTGGAGGCAGCGAAGCGCGCGCTCGCCACCGAGGGGGTGGCCCCGGAGGCACTGGCCGCGCTGGCCAGGGACGTGATCCCGGTCCTCCTGGACGCCGACCGCGCCGACCTCGCCCGCCGCGTCTTCGACCGCCTGCCCGCCTCGGTGCGGGCGACGGGCCGGTTCCGTCTGCTGGACGCGCGCATCCTGCTCGCCCTGGGTGACAAGGAGGCCGCCCGCGCCGTCTTCGACGCCGGGTTCGAGGTCGCCGACCTGCGGGAAGGCGACGAGACGCTCAGCGACACCTGGGGCCGCCTGACCGACGACCCGCTCCCCGAGGCGTACGAGTTCCGCATGCGCCCGGCGTGACCCCCCGGCCATCCAGGCGCCGAACGGGCACCAAGCGGGCGGCGCCCGCCGCCCGTTCGGGCAGCCTGTGCCCCCGTCCGCCAGGTCGGGGCCCGTCGAACGGGCATAACCGGGCAGGATCCCGGCGCCGTATCCCCTGTTCAGCGTGCGGAGCCCGGAGTAGAACTCTGCATACGGGCCCAAGCGGGCACCGCGGGCAGGACCGGGTCGGCTACGAGGAGGTACGCCATGACCGCCGAGGAGCGTCAGCGCGCCATCGTCGGGGCCGCCCGCCGGTCCGGGTCGGTCGAGGTCACCCGGCTCGCCCGCGACCTCGGCGTGGCCAAGGAGACCGTACGCCGCGACCTGCGGGTCCTGGAGGCGCACGGGCTGCTGCGGCGCACCCACGGCGGGGCGTACCCGGTGGAGAGCGGCGGCTTCGAGACGACGCTCGCGCTGCGCGCCACCCGGCACGTGCCCGAGAAGCGGCGGATCGCCGCCGCGGCGGCCGAGCTGATCGGCGAGGCGGAGACGATCTTCATCGACGAGGGCTTCACCCCCCAGCTCATCGCCGAGTCCCTGCCCCGCGACCGCTCCCTCACCGTGGTCACCGCCTCGCTGATGATCGCGACCGCGCTGGCCCCGGTCGAGGACTTCACCGTGCTGCTCCTCGGCGGCCGGGTCCGCGGCTCCACGCTGGCGACGGTGGACCACTGGACGGCCAAGATGCTCGCCGGATTCGTCATCGACCTCGGCTTCATCGGCGCCAACGGCATCTCCCGTGAGCACGGCCTGACCACCCCCGACCCGGCCGTCGCCGAGGTGAAGCGGCAGGCGGTCCTCGCCTCCCGGCGCCGGGTGTTCGCCGGGATCCACACCAAGTTCGGGGCCGCGAGCTTCTGCCGCTTCGCGGACGTCCCCGACCTGGACGCGATCGTCACCAGTACCAGCCTCGGCACCGCGGAGGCACACCGCTATTCGCTGCAAGGGCCCCAGGTCATCAGGGTCTGACCCCCGCCCCCGGCAACGCGACATCCAGGAGTTCCCCATGCGTACGAAGAGTCGACTCATGCTGCGTTCCCTCGTCGCCGCGACGGCGTCCGGGGCCCTGCTGGCCTCCTGCGCCGGGGCCGGCGGCTCCGGATCCTCCGGCGGCGGCGACAGCATCAACGTGCTGATGGTCAACAATCCGCAGATGACCCAGCTCCAGGAGCTCACCGCCGAGCACTTCACCGAGGAGACCGGCATCGAGGTCCACTTCACGGTGCTGCCGGAGAACGAGGTCCGCGACAAGATCAGCCAGGACTTCGCCAACCAGTCGGGCCAGTACGACGTGGCCACCATCAGCAACTACGAGACGCCGATCTACTCGGGCAACGAGTGGCTGCACTCACTCGACGAGTACATCGCCGAGGATCCGGACTACGCCGCCGACGACATCCTCGAACCCATCCGGACCTCCCTCACCGGCGAGGACGGGCAGGTCTACGCCCAGCCGTTCTACGGCGAGTCCTCGTTCCTGATGTACCGCACCGACGTGTTCGACGAGCACGGTCTCCAGATGCCGGAACGTCCCACCTGGCAGGAGGTCGCCGAGCTCGCCGCCCAGGTGGACGAGGGCGAGGAGGAGATGAAGGGCATCTGCCTGCGCGGCCTGCCCGGCTGGGGCGAGGTCATCGCCCCGCTGACCACCGTCGTCAACACCTTCGGCGGCACCTGGTTCAGCGCCGACTGGCAGGCCCGGCTCACCGAGCCCGAGTTCGTCGAGGCCACCGAGTTCTATGTGGACCTGGTCCGCGAGCACGGCGAGTCGGGCGCCGCCCAGGCCGGGTACGCCGAGTGCCTGAACAACATGGTCCAGGGCAACACCGCCATGTGGTACGACGCCACCGCGGGCGCCGGGTCCCTGGAGGCGGAGGACTCCCCGGTCCGCGGCTCCATCGGCTACGTGCCCGCGCCCGTCGTGGAGACGGAGTCCTCCGGCTGGCTCTACACGTGGGCCTGGGGCATCCAGCGCGCCTCCGAGAACGCGGACGACGCCTGGGAGTTCATCTCGTGGGCGTCGAGCGCCGAGTACGAGGAACTGGTCGGCGAGACCCTCGGCTGGGAGAACGTGCCCGCGGGCAAGCGGGCCTCCACCTACGAGGACCCGCGGTACCAGGAGGCGGCCGGCGCGTTCTACCAGGTGACGCACGACGCCATCGCCGAGGCCGACCCGGTCGACCCGGGCGTGCAGGAACGGCCCGCCCCCGGCGTCCAGTTCGTCGGCATCCCGGAGTTCGCCGACCTCGGCACCCGCGTCTCCCAGGAGATCAGCGCGGCCATCGCGGGCCGCCAGAGCGTGCAAGAGGCCCTGGAGGCGTCCCAGGCCATGGCGGAAGAGGTGGCCGAGGAGTACCGGAACCGATGAGCACCGTCACCGGAACCGCCCCCGGCGCGGCCCCGCCGCCCGGCACCGGCGGGCGGCGGGTCACCGCCCCGCCCCGCAAGGCCGCGCGTGCCCGGGCCTGGGCGACCAGGGCGCCGCTGCTGCCCGCCCTGATCTTCCTGGTCGTGGTCACCCAACTCCCGTTCGTCGCCACCCTGGTGATCTCGCTGTGGGACTGGAACGCCCTCTATCCCGACGACCGCGCCTTCACCGGGCTCGGCAACTACGAGGCGGTGCTCGGCGACGCCGAGCTGCGCGGTGCGGTCCTCACCACGGCGCTGCTGACCGCCACCGTGGTCCTGGTCAGCCTGCTGCTCGGCCTCGGCCTCGCGCTGCTGCTCGACCGGCGGTTCCGCGGCAGGGGAGTGGTCCGCACCATGACCATCACCCCGTTCCTGCTGGTGCCGGTGGCCGCCGCGCTGCTGTGGAAGCATGTGCTGTTCAACTCCGAGTACGGGCTGTTCAACGGGCTGCTGGCGCGCTTCGGCGACCTGTTCGGCTTCACCGCCCCGCAGCCGGACTGGATCTCCGACATGCCGCTGGCGGCCGTGGAGATGGCCCTGATCTGGCAGTGGACGCCGTTCATGATGCTGATCCTGCTCGCCGGGCTCCAGAGCCGCCCGCTCGAACTGACCGAGGCCGCCCGCATCGACGGCGCCGGGAGCTGGCAGATCTTCCGCTACCTCACCCTGCCGCACCTGCGCCGCTACCTCGAACTCGGGGCGCTGCTCGGCTCGATCTACATCGTCCAGCACTTCGACGCGGTGTACACCATCACCGCGGGGGGCCTGGACACGGCGAACCTGCCGTATGTCGTCTACCAGGAGTTCTACCAGGCGCAGGAGTACGGCGTCGCGTCCGCGGCCGGGGTGCTGGTCGTGATCGGCTCCCTGCTCATCGCGGTCTTCGCGCTGCGCGTGGTGTCCTCCCTCTTCCGCGAGGAGGGCAGCAGGGCATGAGGATCAAGAACCTCTCGCTGACGCTGGGCGCCTGGCTGGCCGGGCTGATCTTCTTCCTCCCGGTGGCCTGGATGGTGCTCACCTCCTTCCACTCGGAGCCCGACGCGGCCAGCAACCCGCCGGCGTTCACCGCGCCGCTCACCCTGGACGGCTACCGCGAGTTCTTCGGCACCTCGGGCGGCGCCAACCCCTGGCCGCCGCTGATCAACTCGCTCACCGCCTCCCTCGCCTCCACGCTGTTCGTGCTGCTGCTGGCGCTGCCCGCCGCCTACGCGCTGACCATCAGGCCGGTGCGCGCCTGGCGCGACGCGCTGTTCTTCTTCCTGTCCACCAAGATGCTGCCGGTGGTCGCCGGGCTGCTGCCGGTCTACCTCTTCGCCCGCGAGGTCGGCCTGCTGGACAACGTCTGGCTGCTGGTCATCCTCTACACCTCGATGAACCTGCCGATCGCCGTGTGGATGCTCCAGTCGTTCCTCGCCGAGGTCCCGGTCTCGGTCATCGAGGCCGCCCAGCTCGACGGGGCCAGGCTCCCCGTGGTGCTGGGCCGCGTGGTCGCGCCCGTGGTGGCGCCCGGGATCGCGGCGACCGCGCTGATCTGCTTCATCTTCAGCTGGAACGAGCTGCTGTTCGCCCGCGTCCTCACCGGCGTCACGGCGGAGACCGCCCCGGCCTTCCTCACCCGTTTCATCACCAGTCAGGGCCTCTTCCTCGCCCAGCTGTCCGCCGCCTCGATCGCCATCTCCCTGCCCGTGCTCGCGGCAGGGTTCGCCGCCCAGGACAAGCTGGTCCAGGGCCTCTCGCTAGGAGCCGTGAAGTGAAAGCCGCCCTCATCGAATCCGTCGGCCGGGTCGCCGTCACCACCGTCCCCGACCCCTCGCCCGGGCCGCGCGAGGTGGTGGTGAAGGTCGCGGCCTGCGGGCTGTGCGGCACCGATCTGCACATCAGGGAGGGCGAGTTCGCGCCCAGCCTGCCCATCGTCCCGGGACACGAGTTCGCCGGTGAGGTCGTCGGGACCGGCCGCGAGGTCACCGAGCTGGCCGTGGGCGACCGGGTGGCCGTCGACCCGTCGCTCTACTGCCACGAGTGCCGCTACTGCCGCTCGGGGCACGCCAACCTCTGCGACCGGTGGGCGGCGATCGGCGTCTCGGTGGCCGGGGGCGCCGCCGAGTACGCGGTGGCGCCCGTCGCCAACTGCGTCAGGCTGCCCGACCACGTCGGCCTCCAGGACGCCGCCCTCATCGAGCCGCTGTCCTGTGCCATCCGCGGCTACGACGTGATGCGCTCCACGCTGGGCGCCCGGGTGCTGATCTACGGCTCGGGCACCATGGGCCTGATGATGCTGGAGCTGGCCAAGCGGACCGGGGCCAGCGGCGTGGACGTCGTGGACCTCAACCCCGACCGGCTGGCCACCGCCTCCACGCTCGGCTGCTCCCGCACGGCCGCGGGCGCCGAGGAACTGGACCGGCCCGAGGGCTGGGACGTGGTCATCGACGCCACCGGCAACGCCGCGGCCATCCAGGACGGCCTGGGCCGGGTCGCCAAGGCCGGGACGTTCCTCCAGTTCGGCGTCTCCGACTACGCGACCCGCGTCACCATCGAGCCGTACAAGATCTACAACCGGGAGATCACCATCACCGGCTCCATGGCCGTGCTGCACAGCTACGAGCGCGCGGCCGACCTGTTCGCCGCGGGCCTGCTCGACCCGGCGGTCTTCATCAGCGACCGGGTGCCGCTGGACGACTACCCGAGGGCGCTCGACCAGTTCGCGGCGGGCGTGGGCCGCAAGATCGTGGTGGTGCCCTGAGCTCCGGTGCCCTGAGCTCACCGGGCGGGTGGCGTCCGGCGTATGGGGGCGAGCGGCTGGACGATGGGCGCGGCGGGAGCGGCTCGGTTGACTGGGGGCATGCCGATTCTCGCCGCTGTCCTCGCCGCCCTGACCATCCTGCTGGCCGGCACCCTCACCGGTGTCTTCTTCTCCTTCTCGACATCCGTGATGCCGGGCCTGGACGCGATCGAGCCGCTCCAGGCCGTCCGCTCGATGCAGAGCATGAACGACAAGATCCTCAACCCGGCGTTCCTGCTCGCCTTCATGGGTGTCCCCGCGGCGGCCCTGGCGACGGGCGTGCTCCTGCTGCTCCTGGGCCACCGGGCGGCCGGGCTCGCGTTCCTCGCCGCGGGCGCCGCCTACGTGCTGGGCGCGTTCCTGCCCACCATGGCCGTCAACGTCCCGATGAACGACGTGCTCGTCGCCGCGGGCACCCCCGACAGCGCCGAGCACGCGGCGGCGCTGTGGGCCGACTTCTCGCCAGGCTGGACCCGGTGGAACCACCTGCGCGCCGTCGCCTCGGGCCTGTCGGTGCTGCTGGCCGCACTCGGCCTCTACCTCTGGGCCCGGGACCGCTGAACGGGCCGGGGCCGTTCAACGGTGCGGGGTCGCTGGACGGTGTGCCGCGCGGCTGGGTCAGGGGCGGCAGAGTGCCTCGCCGTGCAGGACCGTGAACCACCCGTCGGGCCTCTCGCCCCAGGCCCGCCACGCCGCGGCGAGCCCGGCCAGGTCCCCGGGCGTGGCGTGGCCCCCGTCCACCGCCCGGCGGGCGAACGCCGACGCCGTCGAGCGCTCCGCCCAGCTCTCGCTCCACCAGGCCCGGTCCTCGGGCGAGGAGAAGCACCAGACCGAGGCCGTGGCCGTGACCTCGGCGAACCCGGCCCGCCTCGCCCAGGAGGACACGCGGCGGCCCGCGTCCGGCTCGCCGCCGTTCTCCGTGGCCACCCGCCGGTACAGCGCCTGCCACTCGTCGAGCCCCGGCACCCGCGGGTACCAGGTCATCGCCGCGTAGTCCGACTCCCGCACCGCCACCACGCCGCCGGGCCGGCAGACGCGGCCCATCTCGCGCAGCGCCCCCACCGGGTCGGTGACGTGCTGGAGCACCTGGTGGGCGTGGACCACGTCGAACGACGCGTCGGGCAGGTCGAGCGCGTGCACGTCGCCCACCCGGAAGTCCACCCCCTCGACGCCGCGCCCCTCGACCGTGGCCCTCGCCTCCTGGAGGATCCCCGGCGCGTGGTCCAGGGCCGTGACCGCGCCGGGCGCCACCCGTTCCGCCAGGTCCGCGGTGAGGGTGCCGGGGCCGCAGCCCACGTCCAGCAGGGAGAGGCCGGGGCGCAGCCTCGGCAGCAGATGGGCGGCGGAGTTCTCCGCGGTGCGCCAGCGGTGGGAGCGCAGCACCGACTCGTGGTGCCCGTGGGTGTATATCGCGTCCGGCATGCCGCCACCCTGCCCTCGTCTCGCATCCTGATCAAGACCGTTTCACGATGCGGGCGCGTTCACCGGATCGGCCCAGCGCGCCACGCCGCCGGATGGCCCCGGCACGCGCCCGTGCTGGGCTGGAAGGACCGTGCCGGAGGACCGGGTGAGGAGGTGCCATGACCGAGGGCCTCACCACGCCGCGCCCGCTCTTCGAGCGGCGCTCCTGGCCGCGCAGCTTCGCCGACCGGCTCACCGCGCCGCTGCCCGGCATGCGGACCCTCTTCGTCGCGGCCCGCCGGGGCGCCCTGCGGCCCACCGCGGCCGAGCTGCGCGAGACGGCGGGGCTGCCGTTCGCCCCGGGGCCGCTGCCCCCGGCCGGCGCGGGCACCGTCTCCCTCACCTGGGCGGGGCACGCCAGCTCGGTGGTGCGCGTCGGCGGCCTGACCGTGCTCACCGACCCCGTCTGGTCCCGGAAGATCTTCGCCACCCCGGCCCGCCTCACGCCCGTCGGCGTGGCCTGGAAGGACCTGCCGCCGGTGGACGCCGTGGTCATCTCCCACAACCACTACGACCACCTCGACGCGCCCACCCTCGGGCGGCTGCCGCGCACCACGGCGCTCTTCGTCCCGGCCGGGCTCGGCGGCTGGTGCCGGCGGCGCGGCTTCACCCGCGTCACCGAGCTCGACTGGTGGGAGGCGGCGGAGCTGCCGGCGCCCGGCGGGCCCGTGCGGTTCGACTTCGTCCCCGCCCACCACTGGTCCAAGCGGACGTTCACCGACACCTGCCGCTCGCTGTGGGGCGGCTGGGTCCTCACCGACCCGGCCGGGCGGCGCCTGTACTTCGCGGGGGACACCGGCTACGGCCACTGGTTCACGGAGATCGGCGCCCGTTACCCCGGGATCGACCTGGCGCTGATGCCCATCGGCGCCTACGACCCGCCCTGGCTCCAGCAGTCCGTCCACACCGATCCGGAGGAGGCCGTGCGCGCCTGCCGCGAGGTCGGCGCGCCGCGGATGGCCCCGATGCACTGGGCGACCTTCCTGCTGTCCGCCGAGCCCCCGTCCGAACCGCTGGTCAGGACCCGCGCCGCCTGGCGGTCGGCGGGCCTGCCGGCGGCCGACCTGTGGGACCTCCCGATCGGCGGCTCCCGCGTGCTGGACGGCGGGCCCTGAGGGCGCCCGCAGCCCCCCCGCCGGCGGCTCATCCCTGGTTCGACTCGGGGGCGGGCCGTTCGGGCGTGGGCCGCTCGGGGGTCCTGGCGCGGGCGCGGGTGCGGCGGACATGGCTCCAGACCGTGGGAACGGCGGCGATCAGCGCGGTGAGGACCACGGCCGCGACCACGCCCTGCCAGGGGTGCGGGAACAGCGCGCCGCCCAGCGTGCCGAGGAGCTGGTAGGTCGCGGCCCAGCACAGCACCGCGGGAACGTTCCCCCGCAGGTAGTCCCGCAGGGGCATGGGGGCCAGCAGGCAGGCCAGCATCGTGGGCAGCCGCCCCGCCGGGACCTGCCGGGAGATCACCAGCACCGCGGTGCCGTGGCGCTCCAGGTTCCGCTCGGCGCGTGCCAGCCGGTCGGGCGCCACATGGCGGCGCATCCGGTCCAGCCAGCGGGAGGCGCCCCGCGCCCGCGTGCCCCGCAGGCCCAGCCAGTACAGCAGGGCGTCGCCGAGGTAGGCGGCCGTCGTCGCCACCACGAACACGATGAGCGAGGCGAGCACCGGGCTGTGGTGGTGGACCGCCACCGCGGCCGACGTGCTGACCAGCGCCCCCGTCGGGACCACCGGCACCAGCGACCCCAGCAGCACCAGCAGGAACAGCGTCGGGTAGCCGATCGCGTGCTGCGTCGACTCGGGGTCCAGCGCCAGCGACACCACCAGCGCGCGGTCGGCGCACGCGGCGGCCGTCGTCACCCGGCCACCGCCGGGCGCACGCTCTGCCCGTGCCCGAGGAGGTGCACCCGCACGCCGGGCGCGAGCCGCGCCGCGCACCGCACGAACTCGTCGCCCGGTGAGAAGAACTCGTGCGGGCGCACCGCGCCCATGCCCACCGGCCAGTACGTCCCGTAGTGCAGGGGAACGGCGCTGACCGGCCGCAGCCGCGTCAGCGCCTGCGCCGCCCGCTCCGCGTCGAGGTGGCCGTGCCCCAGCCGCGGGCCCCAGCCGCCGACCGGCAGCAGCGCGGTGTCCACGGGCCCCGTCTCCCGCTCCATCGACGCGTACAGATCCGTGTCGCCCGCGTAGTACGTCCGGGCCTCGCCCTCCACCACATAGCCGAGCGCGCGCACGCGGCGCGGCCAGAACGGCAGCCACCGCCCGTCGTGCACGGCGGGCACCGGCCGCACGGTCACGCGCCCCACCCGGACCGTGTCCCCGGCCTCCACCTCGCGGACGTCGAACCGCGAGGCCACCCGCCGCAGTCCCGGCACCGCCGCCGACGCCCCGCGCGGCAGCACCAGCCGGGTGCCCGCGGCCAGCCGGGAGAGCGAGGGCAGGTGCAGGTGGTCGGGGTGCAGATGGGAGATCAGGACCACGTCGGCCCGCCTCGCCGCCGGGGGCGGCAGGGCCCCGCGCCGCCGCCTCAGATGCCCGCACCGCCGGGTGAAGAGCGGATCGGTGAGCACGGTGGTGCCGGAGTCCCGCAGGGTCGCGGTGGCATGACCCCACCAGGTGATCTCCACCGGCACGAGGAACTCCTTCCGGCTCTTCGTACGCTTTCACCCAGGATGCCAGGTGCCGGTCAGGAAGAATTGCGTCTCCGGACGGAAGGTGGGTCGATACGGTTGACCGGATGGCGGAACGCCGGGCGCGCCGCGCTGCGCGTGCTCGCCGTGTGGGCGGTCTCGACCGTCACCATGGCCGCGCTGGCCCTCGCGCTGCCGGACTTCAGGATCCAGGCGCCCGACGGCGAGAGCTTCACGCACACCGGCCGGACAGCCGTCCTGGGCGCGGGCGCGTTCGGCCTGCTGAGCGCGCTGGTGTGGCCCTGGCTGGTCCGCGCGCTGCTGCTGGTGCCCGCCGTCGCGCTCGGCTCGCTGGTCTTCCTGCTCAACGGGTCGCTCCTGTGGATCGCGCTGAGCGCCGTCCCCGACAGCCACAGCGAGGCGGGTCCCGTCACGGCGGTCGTGGTGGCGGCCGTGATGTCCGTCGCCGCCTCCACCACCAGCACCTTCCTGGCCCTGCGCGACCCCGGCGCGCAGGGACGGCGCCTGCGCCGCATGGCGGGCTGGCGCACGACCCGTGCCGCCCCCGCGCCCCAGGCGCACACCCCCGGCATCGTCTTCCTCCAACTCGACGGCATCGGCCACGACGTGCTCGCCGAGGCCATCGCGGGTCAGAGCCCGGTCATGCCCACGGTCGCCTCCCTGCACGCCGGAAGCCACCGGCTCACCGCCTGGGAGACCGACTGGTCCAGCCAGACCGGCGCCGTCCAACTCGCCCTGCTCCACGGAAGCAACGAGGACGTCCCCGCCTTCCGCTGGTACGAGAAGGAGACCGGCGAGGTCATCATCAGCAACCGGCCCTCCAGCGCCGCCGAGCTCCAGCGCCGGGCCGTCGCCCGCACCGGCGACCCCGGGCTGCTCTCCCACGACGGCGCCAGCCGGGGGAACCTGTTCACCGGCGGCGCCGCGCAGGCCGCGCTCGTCCTGTCCGTCGCCGCGCGCCGGGGGCGCGGGCGGCGCTCGCGCGCGGGGTACTTCGCGTACTTCTCCGATCCGGCGCGCGCCTCGCGCACCGCCGCCTCGTTCACCGGGGAGATCGTCCGCGAGATCGGCCAGTCGCTGGGTGCCCGGCTGCGCGGCGAGCGCCCCCGCGTCGCCCGCGGCGGTCTCTACCCGTTCATCCGGGCCTTCGCCACCGTCGTGCAGCGGGACGTGGTCACCGCCGTCGTCGTCGGCGACATCCTCACCGGGCGCACCACCGTCTACGCGGACCTGGTCGCCTACGACGAGGTCGCCCACCACTCGGGACCCTACGGCCGCGACACCCGGCAGGTGCTCGCCAGCCTGGACCGCTGCGTCGAGGTGATCGCCAGGGCCACCGCCTACGCGCCCCGCCCGTACCATCTGGTGCTCCTCTCCGACCACGGGCAGAGCCACGGCGAGACCTTCGAGTCGGCCTTCGGCCACTCGCTCGAACAGCTGGTGCGCACCGGCGCGGGGCGCCCCGTGCGCCGGACCAGGCGCCGGCGTGAGAGCGGCGCGGAGGCGCGCGGGGTGGCGCGCGCCGCGTTCCACCGCCCAGAGGCGCCGCCGGAGCCGCCGACACCCCCCGGGGAGGAGGCGGGGCGCGGCACCGCGCCCGTGGTCCTCGCCTCGGGAAACCTGGGTCTGATCTCCTTCCCCGACCTGCCGGGCCGCGCCGGACGCGGAGACGTCGAACGCCGCTACCCCTCCCTGCTGCCCATCCTCAGGGACCACCCCGGCATCGGCTTCGTGCTGGTCCGCGACGAGCGGCACGGCCCGGTCGTCCTGGGAGCCGACGGCGCCGAACACCGGCTCGGCACCGGCGAGATCATCGGCCGCGACCCGCTCGCGCCGTTCGGCCCCCGCGCCGCGGCGGCCGTCCGCAGGACGGCGGCGTTCCCCCACGCGGCCGACCTCATGGTCAACTCCTCGGTGGACCCCGACACCGGCGAGGTGCACGCCTTCGAGGAGCAGATCGGCTCCCACGGCGGCCTCGGCGGCCCCCAGAACCGCGCCTTCCTCCTGTCGCCGCGCACCCTCTCCCCGCCCCCGTCGGGCACGGCGGGCGCCGAGGCCGTCCACCGCGTGCTCCGCCGCTGGCAGCGGGAGGCTGCGGCGCAGCCCGCCCGCCACAGCGACGAGCCCGCCCCCACGCGGGGATAGGGGCGTGGTCCCGGAACGCCGCGGACGGTGTGGACGAGACGGGCGGGGAGGAGGAGAGTTGCGACGTTGCACGGGACACGACAACTTCTCTCCGACGTGAGGACGCACCCATGATGCGGTCACGGCTCCTTCCCGCTTCCTCCACGGCCGTCCTGGCCCTGGTGGCCACCGGACTCGCCGCCTCCCCCGCCGCCGCCCAGGGCTCCACGACGGTCGGCGCCGACTGGGGCGCGCAGTCCCTCGTGTTCGAGGACGGCGGGGGGCAGGCCAACGACCTCCACGTCTTCCCCATGGACACGGGCCCGGAGGTCCGGCGGGTCGGCTTCACGGATCTGGTGCCGCTCGTCCCGGGCGAGCACTGCACGCACCCCGACCCGGCGGACGAGACGTTCGTGGCCTGCGAGTTGCCCGTGGACAGCGGTCGGCCGGACGACATCCGCATCTTCCTCGGGGACGGCGAGGACGGGGTCGTCACCAGCGACCCGGGCGTCACCGTCGTCGACGGCGGCCGGGGCGACGACGAGCTGCACGCCCACACGGCGCGCCTGGCGATGGGCGGCGAGGGCGACGACATGGTGATGGCCGACGTCGTCCTGATGGGCGGCGAGGGCATGGACCACCTGATGGGCGACCCCACGGACCAGGTGTTCCACGGCGGGGGCGGCGACGACATGATCGAGGCGTGGGACGGCAGGGACATCGTCCACGGCAGCTCGGGCGACGACGAGATCTCCGGCGGCGAGGGCGACGACCTCCTCTTCGGCGGGCACGGCGACGACGTCATCACCGGCGGGGGCGGCAGGGACCTCGTCCACGGCGGGCACGGCAACGACCAGGTCACTCAGTAGGCCCCCGGCGAGCGCGTCCGGCGGCGCGGGTCCGCGGGGTGTAGAACGGCATGACGCCGTCTTCCCGGCGTGAGCCGCCGGGCGCCCTTCCCGGTGGAAGGACCGACCGACAGGAGAACCGCCCATGGCACCGCGGAAGCTGACCGGGGACCAGATCGCCGAGGCGCTGGAGTCGCTGCCCGGCTGGGCGGTCGAGGACGACCGGCTGGTGCGGAACTACGGCCTGCCCAGCCACCTGGCCGCCGTGGCCCTGCTGGTGCAGATCGCCACCTTCCAGGAGGACCTCGACCACCACGCCGACCTGGCCCTCGTCTACAACCGGCTCGGCGTCTCGGTGAGCACGCACAGCGTCGGCGGCAAGGTCACCGAGCTCGACGTGGAGCTGGCCCGCCGCATCGAGGCCGTCGCCCCGGCCCACTCGGCGACCTGATGCCCTGATGCCGCGTGCCCGGGTGCCGCGTGCCCGGGTGCCGCGGGCGGTCCCGGGCGGCCCCCGTGGGTCAGAGGTGGGCCAGCAGGCGGTCCAACGGCCGTGGTACCCGGGTGGGTTCCAGGTGCTCGACGAGCGCGTGCGCGTACTGGGCCTTGCGCCCGCTGAGGGTGCCCATGAAGCGCCGGAGCTGCTGCTCGACGGCCCGTTCCCGCTGTGCGGGCTGGTTCTGGAAGGTGCGGAACGGGCGCAGGTCGCCCTGGGCCTCGACCACCCGGCGCACGGCCTCGGCCCCGAGGGAGCGGATCAGCTCGTCCTCCAGGTCGGCGACACACACGTAGAAACCGAGCGGCTCCAGGTCCGCGCGGGTGAGGCCGGAGCCGAGGCCGACGCGCTCCAGACCCCGTTGGAAGAAGCGTTCCTCCCCGGCGTCGCACAGGCCCGCCAGACCGACGTCGAGTCCCGCCGGGCCGCACAGGTCCAGGAACCTCCCGATGCTCGTCACGCCGCCGAGCGGCACGACCGCGATGCCCTCGGCGTCGAGGTTCCGGCCGCGCCGGACGGCCAGCGCCTCCAGCGCGACCCGGTCACTGCCCCCCTCGACGAACACGACCGTACGCAGGCCGACGCCCGCGGCCAGCTCGCAGGCGGCCGTGGCGGCGGCGGAGGCCCGCGCGCCGCCGGCCGCCCCCGCGACGATCGCCGAGCGGAGCCGTTCCATCTCGTTCACGAGCCCGCCACCCGCGACTCGGGGGGCGCGGCGCGGTGGAACGGTCCGCCGGTGCCGAAGGCCAGGGCGGCGAAGCGCTCGCCGATGCGGTGGTGGGTGGCGGCGTCCGGGTGGAGCCGGTCGGGCAGCGGCAGCTCGGCGTGGTCCGCCTCGCCGTAGAGCTCGCGGCCGTCGAGCTGGTGCAGGTTCGGGTCCTCGGCCGCCCGAAGCGTCACGATGCGGTCCAGTTCGTCCCGGATGACGGTGAGCGTCAGCTTCCCGCCGGCCCGTTCACCGGGATCACCCGTGGCCCGGAACAGGAGCCTGCCCGCGCCGAGGTCGCCGAGGTCGGGGGCGCTGGGTCCCGGGGTGTGCTCGTGGATGGGGCACAGGAGGGGGGAGACGACCAGCAGCGGGGTGGTCGGGTGCCCCTCGCGGATGGTGTCGAGGAAGCCGTGGACCGCCGGGATGAAGGCGCGCAGGCGCATGAGGTCGGCGTTGACCAGGTTGATGCCGATCTTGACGCTGATCAGGTCCGCCGGGGTGTCCCGCAGGGCGCGGGCGGTGAACGGGTCGAGCAGGGCGCCGCCGCCCAGGCCGAGGTTGATCAGCTCCACACCGCCGAGGGCCGCGGCCAGCGCGGGCCACGTCGTGGTGGGGCTCGCGGCGCCCGAGCCCTGGCTGATCGAGCTGCCGTGGTGCAGCCACACGCGGCGGCCCGCCTGCGGCGCGGCCTCGACGGGGGCGTCGGTGCGCAGGGCGATCAGCCGGGTGGTCTCGTTGTGGGGCAGCCAGATCTCGACGTCCTTCACCCGGTCGGGCAGGCCGGGGAACCGGACCGTGCCGACCGGACCCGGCCGCGTCTCGGCGGACCCGGTGGCCATGTCCACCATGAGGACCTCGCCGCCGGTCGCGACGGCCCGCCCGGCCGGGCGGCCGTCGACGCGCAGGTCGTAGACGCCGTCCGGGCGGGGCGGGGCGCCCCGGTAGGCCATCCTGGTGCGGAGCGCGTCCAGCTCGACGGCGGTGGCCCGGGTGCGGAACGCCAGCCGCACGCCCGAGGGCTGGGACTCCGCCATGGCCAGCTGCCCGTCGGCGCCCCGCGCGAGGGCGCGGGCGGGCAGCCGGTGCGGCAGCAGCCCCTGCTCGGTGCGTTCCACGTCGAGCGCGCCGCGCAGGAGGTCGGCGGTGACCGGCGTGGTGATCCACTCCGCCGCCCGGGGTGCGGCGGAGGAGCCGGGGACGGGGTCGTGCGTGGGGCCCATGGGG
>NZ_LAVK01000136.1 GCF_001083795.1 Streptomyces sp. SBT349 | reverse complement strand
GGCCCCCGACCCCGACCCCGCCATGGAGGGAACCCGATGACGATCCCGAGGTCAGGCGACATCACCGTCCTCAACGCCCTGGTCTTCGACGGCTGGTCCGAGGCGCTGACCGAGGCGTCCGTGCGCGTCCACGACGGCACCGTCACCGAGCTCGGCGACTCCGTCAGCCGCGCCGACCACGTCATCGACGCCCGCGGCAGGACGCTGCTGCCCGGCCTCATCGACGCGCACTTCCACGCCTACGGCATCTCGCTGCACGGCGTCGAGTACCAGACCAGCCCGCTCAGTTACCTCGCCCTCGCGGGCGCGCGGCGACTGCGCCGCGCCCTGCGCCGCGGCTTCACCACCGTCAGGGACGTGGCCGGGGGCGACATCGGCCTGGCCCGCGCCATCGAGTCCGGGCTCATCCCCGCGCCCCGCTACCTCTACACCGGACCCGCCCTCAGCCAGACCGGGGGCCACGGCGACGCGCGCCCCGCCGACCGGGACATCTGCCTGCACGGCGGGCACATGGGCCAGGTCGTGGACGGCGTCGACAACCTCAGAGTGGCCGTCCGCGACCGGTTCCGGCACGGGGCCCACGCCATCAAGATCATGACCTCGGGCGGCGTCGTCTCGCCCACCGACCCCATCAGGCCCGCCCAGTACGCGCCCGAGGAGGTCGCCGCCGTCGCCGAGGAGGCGACCCGCCGCGGCTCCTATGTCGCCGCCCACGCCTACTCGCCCGAGGCCATCCGCCACTCCGTCGACAACGGCGTGCGGTCGATCGAGCACGGCAACCTCCTGGACGCGCCGACCGCCGCGCTGATGACCGAGCGCGGCGCGTTCCTCGTGCCCACGCTGGCCGCGTACGACGCGATGGACCGGCGCGGCCCCGAGGTGGGGCTGCCCGGCTACGCCCGCGACAAGAACCGCGAGGTGCTGGACGCGGGCCGGAACGCCGTCGAACTCGCCCACGCCGCGGGCGTTCCCGTCGGCTTCGGCACCGACCTGATGGGCGACCTGGAGGACGACCAGCTGACCGGGCTGCGCCTCCAGGCCGAGGCGAGCTCCCTGCTGGCCTGCCTGCGCTCGGCCACCGCCGTCAACGCGCGCCTCCTGGGCCGCCCCGACCTCGGCCGCGTCCGGATCGGCGCCCGCGGCGACCTGCTCCTCCTCGACGCGAGCCCGTTCGAGGACCCGGCGGCCCTCTGGGACCCCGCCCGCCCCCGCACCGTCATCAGCGGCGGCGTCCCGGCCTGACGCGCACGCACGCACGGTCGGCCCGGCGTCGGCCCGCGTCATCCGGATCCGGCCAGCCGCGCCTCCACCAGGTCGGCGGCGCGCGCCGTGCCGCCCTCGGCGAGGGTCTGCTCCCGCAGTTCGGCGCAGCGCGCCGCCACCCCGGGGCTCGTGGTCAGCCGCTCCACCGCCGCCCGCAGCGCCCCCGGGGTGGCCTCCTCCATCGGCAGGTGAACGGCCACCCCGAGCCCCTGAAGGATCTCGGCGTTCCCGAACTGGTCGGCCGCCTGCGGGACACAGACCATCGGCGTCGCCGTGGCCAGGCCCTCCTGCGCGCCCCCGGCGCCCGCGTGCGTGATGAACGCGTCGGCGCGGCGCAGGATCGCCAGCTGCGGCACCCACGGGTGCGCCTCCGCGTTCGCGGGCAGCGGGCCCACGTCGGCCCGGTCCAGGTGCTTCCCGTACTGGAGCACCACATGCCAGCCGGGCAGCGAGCCGAACGCGTCGAGGCAGGCCCGGTAGAACGTCGGCTGCCGGGTGAACGTCGAACCCAGCGAGATCAGCAGCACCTTGGCGTCCCCGGCCTCCGGCGGCGCCGACCAGTCGCCCTGGTGCGAGCGGTCGCCCTGGCAGGCGCCCACGAAGGTGTAACGCGCCGGGTCCACCCGGTCCGCGTGGGGCTGGAGCGCCCGCGGGATCATCACCAGGCTGTGGTCGGGACGGCCCATGAAACGGTCGGGGTCCATCCCGCCGAGCCCGTTCTCGTCCAGCCAGGAGCGCCACCGCGCGTAGTAGGCGCGGCCCCGCTCCGAGGACGTGATCGTGGCGGTCAGCCCCTCCCCGACCTCGGTCTCGTACCCCTCCCAGGCCACCATCGCGGGGGAGAGCTGCACGATCGGCACCCCCCACCGGTGGGCGAGCACCCGCGCCGGGTAGGCCGCGATGTCGTACAGCACCAGGTCCGGCGCGTCGCCCTCGTACAACGCGGCGAGCTGGGGGAGCGCCTGGATCGCGTCGTCGAGGAACGGCTCGACGTTGTCGATGAGTTCGGTGCCCCAGGCGTCGGGGTCCTCCTCGGTCGGCAGCACGCTGCGGTAGACCCTCGGCTCGGCTCCCGCCCCCGAGACCAGGCTCACGAAGTCGCCCTGGTCGGGGATCGCGTAGGTGACGCGGTGACCGCGCGCGGCCAGCTCCCTGATGAGTTCCAGACTCGGGTTGACGTGCCCGTGGGCGGCGATCGAGAACATGGCGATGTGACTCATGAGGCCCCGTAGATCGGTGGATCGGACGGGGAGATCGTAGGGCTTGTCCCGAACTCGTCACCCCAGGGGCGTTTCGCTCACTCCATCTGGTGATTTGCGCCGATCTGCGGCTCAAGAGGCGGCTGATGCGGAAAAGTTCCTCCGTGTCGGGCCCGGACACGAGGAGACACGGTCACTTTGCCCCACCACGATCATCGGTCGATCCCCTGCGCGCCGGGCCGCGTCCCGGTGCTGGGTCATGCGACCGCGCTGCTGAGCGATCCGCTCGGCTTCATCGGGTCGCTCTCCCGCGTGGGCGCGGTGGTGCGCATCCGTCTCGGCTTCCGCACGGTGTGTGTGGTCACCGACCCCGCCCTCGTGCACACGCTCCTGGTCGGCCTGGCCCACGACTGCCCGCGCGGGGCCGTGCAGTCGACGCTCAGGACCGCGTTCGGCGACGGGCTGCTGATGTCCGAGGGCATCGCCCACCGCGACCGCCGCCGCTCCCTCCAGCCCGCGTTCGCCGCCGAGCGCGTCGCCGCCTACGTGCCCGTCATCGAGCAGGTCACGCGCGAGCGCGTCGCCCGCTGGCACCACGGACAAGTCATCGACGTCGCCCGCGAGATGAACCACCTCGCCCTGGAGATCGTCACCCGCGCCCTGTTCGGCGCCAGGCTGCGGGCGGACTCCACCGTGGCCTTCCACCGCGCGCTGCCCGACCTGGTCAAGGGCCAGATCGTGCAGTCGCTCTACCCCCACCCGCTCCTCGGCCGCCTTCCGCTGCCGGTCAACCGCCGCTTCGACGCCGCCGTCCGCGTGCTCAACCACGTGGTCGACCAGGCCGTGCGCGGCGACCACGGCGAGGGCACCCTGCTGTCCCTGCTCCGCTCCGCCACCGACCCGTCCACCGGCGAGCCGCTGGACGAGGCCGCCGTCAGGTCCGAGGCGATCACCATGTTCGGGGCGGGCACCGAGACCGTCTCGACCACGCTCACCTGGTTCTTCCACGAACTGCTGCGCCACCCGGGGGTGTACGAGCGCGTGATGGCCGAGCTGGACGAGCTGCCCGGCGGCGGACCGGCGAAGGACGGCGGCGCGCTGACGGCCGGGGACCTGGAGCGGCTGCCCTACACCGGCCGCGTGCTCCGCGAGGTCACCCGCCTCCACGCGCCCAACGCGTTCCTGATGCGCACCGCCGCCAAGGACGTCGCGCTCGGCCCCTACCGCATCCCCGCGGGCACCGAGCTGCTGTACAGCCTCACGGCCGTGCACCGCGACCCGGCCCACCACCGGGACCCGTTGCGCTTCGACCCCGACCGCCGGCACGCGGATGCCGGTGGGGGAGGGGCGGTGGAGCGCCACGCCTTCCTGCCGTTCGGCGCGGGCAAGCACAAGTGCATCGGCGAGAGCTTCGCCTGGGCCGAGCTGGCCGTGGTCGCCGCCACCGTGCTGCGCGCCTGGCAGCCGCTCCCGGTCGCCGGCTCCCGGGCCAGGGAAGTGGTCTGGACGACCGTGCAGGCCCAGGGCCTGTCCATGGCGCTCGCCGCGCGCACCCCCCGCGGCCCCGCCACCCCGGAAGCCGCGGAGGCGACCCCATGACCGTCTCGATCCCCGCCGACCCCCACGCCGCCTGGCTGGTCCGGCACGAACTGGTCCCCGAGAGCGCCCTGGAGAGCTACCGCTCCTACGCCCTGCCGGACCTGATCGACCTCAGCTACCCCGGGGCGCGCGGCGGCGACCGGGACCTGCTGGTCGACATCCTCGGCTGGTTCACCATCATGGACGACCACTTCGACGGGCCGCTCGGCCGCGATGTGACCGGCGCGCGCGGGCTGGTCGGCCGGTTCAGGCGCGTGCTCACCGTCCCCGACGTGCCGCCCGCGGTCACCGGCAGCCCGCAGGACGGCGTGGTCCGCGCCTGGCACGACCTGTGGCAGCGCCAGCGCCGCCCGATGACCGGCGCGTGGTGCCGCCACGCGGTGGGGGAGTGGGCCACCTGCCTGGAGACGTTCGTCGCCGAGACCAGCCACCGCGCCCTCGACACCCTGCCCTCCCTGCGCGAGGCCACCCGGCTCCGCCGCCACGCGAGCTGCCTCTACCCGTTCATGAACATGCTGGAGCTGGTCCAGGGCAGCGAGATCCCCGCCCGGCTGCGCGCCGAGCCCGACCTGCGCCGCCTGCGCGCCAACACCGCCGACGCCGCGACCCTGGTCAACGACCTGTTCTCGCTGGAGTGGGAGGAGCGCGCGCAGAACCCGTTCAACATGGTGGTGATCCTCCGGCAGACCCACGGCCTGTCCCGCACCGAGTCCATCGCCGCCGTCAGGGCCCACATCCGCCGCCTGATGGCCGACAGCGAGAACCTCCGCGAGCGTCTCGCCCCCCGGTACCCCGAGGCCCGGTGGTACCTCGCGGGCACGCGCCAGCTCGTCATCGGCGTCCACGCCTGGGCCGGGAACACCCGCCGGTACGCCGACTCCGTCTGAGAGGCCGTGCCCGCGGCCACCTGGCTCCCCCGGGAAGTCGATTGCCCCCGGGGGAGCCCTCTGCTGTACTGACCGGCGCCGCCGGCAGGACAGGCCCGACCCGGCGGCTGCTCCACGCCGCGGACGCGGGCGGCGCGCGGACCGACTCCCTCGCGCCGGAGCGGCGGCGCGGCATCACGGAGGGGCGCTCATGCGCGCGGAGAACGCGGGGAACGCGGGGAACACGGAGAACGTGGATAACGCGGGGAACACGGAGAACGCTGCGAAGATGCACGCCGACCAGCTGGACGTCGATGTCCCGCTGGTGCGGCGCCTGATCGCCGGGCGGTTCCCCCGGTGGGCGGGGCTGCCGGTGCGGGCGGTCGTCTCCTCGGGGACCGTCAACGCCATGTTCCGGCTGGGCGCCACCATGTCGGTGCGGCTGCCGCTGACGCCCGGCGCCGCCGGGGACGTGGCGCGGGAGCGGCTGCTGCTGCCGCGGCTCGCCCCGCTGCTCCCGGTGCCCGTGCCGACCGTCCTGGGCGAGGGGGCGCCGACGGGGGAGTACCCGCTGCCGTGGACCGTCCACCGCTGGCTTCCCGGGCGGAACCCGGACCCGGCCGCTCTCGCCGGTCCCGGCGCGCTGGGCGGGGCCCGCGCGCTCGCCGCCGACCTGGCCGCGCTGGTCGGGGCGGTGCGGGCGATCGAGCCCGCCGACGGCCCTCCCGCCCACCGCGGCGGGCCGCTCACCGAGCAGGACGCCGAGACCCGTTCCGCGCTGCGGGTGCTGGAGGCGCTGGGCGGGATGGCCGACACGGAGGCGGCGTCCGCCGCCTGGGAGGAGGCGCTGGGCGCGCCCGCGTGGGACGGCCCGCCCGTCTGGCTCCACGCCGACCTGATGCCGGGCAACCTGCTGGTGGCGCCGGGCGAGGGCGGCCAACGGCTCGCCGCCGTCATCGACTTCGGCACGGCGGGCGTCGGCGACCCGGCCTGTGACCTGATCGTCGCGTGGAATCTGCTCCCGGCCGGGGCGCGGGCCGCCTTCCGCGACGCCCTCGGCGTGGACGACGCCACCTGGGCCCGCGGGCGTGGCCTGGCGCTGTCCATGGCGCTCATCCAGCTCCCCTACTACCACGGGACCAACCCGGGCATCGCCGCCAACGCCCGGCATGTGATCCGCGAGGTCCTCGCGGATCGCCGGCGCGAGGAAGGGGCCGGGGCGAACGTTCGGTGAATATCCCCGCGCACCGTCACGATCGGCCCCCGGGCGGGGCGTTGGCCGTCCGCATCGCGTTCACACGAGGAGATGACCGGGAAGTAAACCATCGGTTCTCGGCCACCGGTGGGGCACACTCAGCCCTTACTCTGTGCCCTGCCACAGTCCCCCACCACGGAAGGTCGGTCGTGCAGGCGAACGAGATGGCTGTCCTCGGGGTCTCCCAGTCGGAGGAGCTGGTCTACCGGCACTTCCTGCGCCATCCCAACAGCATCGCCACCGACCTGCATCTGACCCTGGACATCGAGCGGGAGACGGCCGGCGAGGCGCTGGGCCGCCTGCTGCGCCTGCGCCTGCTCAGACCCGGGGATCCGCCGGAGTGCCTGACGCCGGCGGATCCCGAGATCGCGGTGGCGCGCCTGACCGAGCTGCGCCTCCAGCACCTCTACGAGGAGGTGCGGCGCATCACCCGCTCCCAGCACATCGTGGCGGCGCTGCGGGCGGAGAGCCGCCCCGAGCCTGCCGTGGCGGACGCGGGCGGCGCCGGGACGCGCCCCTCGGTGGAACAGCTCGGCGGGTGGCCCGAGATCAGCGGCCGCATGGAGGACCTGACGTTCTTCGCGCGTGAGGAGATCCTCTCCGTCGAGCCGCGCCCGGATGTCACCTCGGAGCAGTCGGGCCATCTGCGGGCGCTCGACCTGCGGGCGCTGCGCCGGGGGGTGCGCCGGCGGATGGTCGTCCTCGCCTCGGCCCTCGACCACGCGCCCGCCCGGACCCGTCTCGCGGAGCTCGCCACGCACGGCGCCAGGATCCGCGTGGCCCCCGAGGTGTCGTTCCACGTCGTGGCCTACGACGGGAAGGCCGCGCTGATGCCGCAGGACCCGTGCGACATCGGCCGCGGCGCGCTGCTGGTGCACGGCGGGGTGCTGCTGACCAGCATGGTCGGCCTGTTCGAGAAGATATGGGACCAGGCCGAGGATGTCTCGGTCGAGCTGAGCGGCCCGGCCGGGACCGAAGTCGGCCTGTCCACAGCGGAGTTGCAGGTGCTCACCCTGATGTGCACGGTGGGCAAGGACGAGACGGGCGCCCGTGACCTCGGCGTCTCGGTGCGCACCTACCGCCGCCATATCGCCGACCTGATGCGTCGGCTCGGCGCGTCCACGCGGGCTCAGGCCGCGCTGCTGGCCCGTGAACGCGGCTGGCTCTGACCGCCGTTCCCCCCCTCGCCGCCCGGCGGCGCGAGGTGGCGCAGGGTGGTCTCGACGGCACGGGTGAGCGCCTGGATCCCGGTGGGCAGCGCGGTCCGCACCTCGGGGGCGAAGGCGGGGGAGTGGTTCCCCGGCACCATCCCGTTCCGCTGGGTCCCCCGGGTCTCCTGCGTCTCCTGTGTCTCCTGGGCCGCGCGCCACTGCGCGGGGCTCACGGTGCCCAGCATCCAGTAGGCGAGCCTGACGTCCTCGCCCCCGTGCAGGGCCGCGCCCGCGGGGCCGAACCAGGCGAAGTCCTCCGTCGCGGTGGCCGGCGTCCAGCGGGCCACCCGGCCCGCGCCGAACGCCTCGGCGTGGCCGGTTCCGACCGCCTCGGCCAGGGCGGCGTCGGGCACCAGCGGCGGTGAGGAGGAGACCAGGTCGAAGCGGGGCGGCTCCGGGCAGCGCGACGCCTCGCTCTCGGCCGTGATCACCCGGCGGACCGCCTCGTCGAGACGTGCGAGCGTCGCGTCGCTGAACGCCCGGAGGCTGAGGCCGAGTTCGGCCCGGTCGGGCACCACGTTGCTGCGCTCGCCCGCGCGGAGCCTGCCGACCGTGAGGACCGCCTGCTCGGCCGGGGCGGTCTCGCGGGAGACCACGGCCTGGAGCCTGAGCACGGCCGCCGCCGCGGCCACCACGGGGTCCACCGTCAGGTGCGGGGCGCCCGCGTGGCCGCCGGTGCCGTGCAGCACCGCGTCCAGCGCCCTGCTGCCCGCGAGCAGCGGGCCCCGGCCGTGCGCGACCGTCCCCGCGGGGAGCGGCGCGGTGTGCTGGGCCAGCGCCGCGTCCGGCGTGCCGCACCGCTCGTACAGCCCGTCGGCGAGCATCGCCCGCGCGCCCTGAAGGGTCTCCTCGGCGGGCTGCCCGACGACCACGATCGTTCCGGCGGGTCCGGCGCGCCCCCGCACGGGCCGGGCCAGGGCGCGGGCGGCGCCCGCCAGCGCCGCGAGGTGCAGGTCGTGCCCGCAGGCGTGCATCACCCCGGGCACGGTGCTGGCGTAGCGCAGGCCCGTCTCCTCGGCCAGCGGCAGCGCGTCGAGTTCGCCCCGCAGCAGCACCGTGGGCCCCGGGCCGCGGCGCAGCACCCCGGCCACGCCGTGGCCGCCGATGCCGCGGGTGACGGTGTAGCCGTCCCGCGCGAGCCAGTCGGCGAGGCGGCCCGCGGTGCGCTCCTCGGCGCCGGACAGCTCGGGGTGGAGGTGCAGGTCGAGGTAGAGCTCCAGCGCAGACCTGAGCACGTCGCGCCCCACCGGCGGGGCGGGCGGGGCGCCTGGGCTGGTCATCGGGGGTCCTCTCCTGTCGGCCATCCATGGTGCCGGCCCGGGGGCGCGGCCCGGCGGCGTGCCGCTGTCACCGGGTGTCAGCGGGGTGAGAGCGGGCGTGAGGCCCACCTGCCAGCGGGGGCGGGTGGAATGAGGAGGTGCCCGCCCGGCACGGCCGGTCCCGCCGGCGTCCGCTCCGACCCGAGGGAGTCCCCATGAGCAACAAGCCCGAGCTGTCCACGCTCGCCGACGAGATCCTGGAGCTGGAGTCGGAGACCTTCGAGATCTCCGACTACTCGGACGAGGCCGAGGTCGTGCTCGCCGGTTCGACCTCCTGCTCCTCCACCTCGACCTGCTCCAGCACCACGAGCACCACCTCGTGTAGCGCCTGACGCCACACGCTCCCAGGGACCGCCCCCACCACGGGCATCGTGCACCCGCGGTGGGGGCGTTGCCGTGCCGCCCTCGGCCGTCGCCGTCGCCGTCGCCGTGGTGCCCGGTCGCGCCGGTGGCCGCCGGGTCAGGGGAACGGGTGCGGGGCGGGGTTGAACGGGACTCCGGGGCCCGTGACGCGGCGGAGCCGTGGCATGCGGAGCGCCCGCTGACGGTTCCATCCGAAGTCGAGCGGCAGCAGTCCAGGCACCAGCGTGGCGACCGTGTGGAGCCCGACGGCCCGCTGCTCGGGCGTCGTCTGGTCCACGGCGATCGTGTCGTGGCCCGCGAGCGCCAACTCCTCCGTCACGAACCCCAGGTCGTCCAGCAGGTCGAGGGTGCGCGGCCTGACCCGTTCCCAGCCGGCGAAGACCTCCTGCACGGGACGGGGCTCGTCCGCGGTCAGGAAGGTCTCCGCGTAACGCGCCATCCTCGGCAGCCCGTAGAGCTGCGCATGGTCCTGGAGCTTCCGCACCAGGCCGAAGTCCTCGGCCATCAGGTCGAGTTCGGCCCGGCGTTCGGCCACCTGGAACGGCAGGTGCGGGATGTAGGTGAGGACCTCGCTGAGCGCGTCGGCCATCGCCCGCCCCGGGTCGAAGCCCGCCGCCGCGCCGAAGGACAGCAGACCGGGGCCGCCGTCCCGCCGCACGGCGAGCCCGGTGACCACGGGGACCGGCAGGTCGCCCCGGGTGTCGAAGGCGCGGACGTCGTAGCCGAGCAGCGCGGCCCGGTCCAGCATGCCGCGCACGCCGGGGTCGCCGACCGAGGCCGGGTCGAGCCGGGTGAGGGGGCGGCGGCCGTACCAGGCCAGCAGGAACGCGTCTCGTTCGATCAGCTCCAGCAGCCCGAAGAGGACCGCCTCACCCAGACTGCCGCCCGTGGCACAGCCGTTGGAGCATTCGAAGACGAAGTTGTCCGCGCTCACGCCCGCGCTGTAGTGCACCAGCCGCGCCGGGACCAGCACCGGCCGCGCGTCGCGCAGCGAGTACCCCCGGATCCACGGGATCTCCCGCTCGGGGTCGAACGGGCTGACCATGGGGTCCTCGCGGTAGGTCTCCGGCGCGTAGAAGCCGCACAGCGCCGGGTCGAGCACCGCCGCGGGGCCCTCGGCGGTGACCAGTTCGCGGTAGGAACCGGTCACCGGGATCAGGCCGCGCCGGGCGTGCGTGCCCGCGTACCGTTCCAGGCCCTCCAGATAGGCCAGCGTGCGGCTGGCCGCGTAGCTGTCGGCCTGCCCGCTCCAGGTGACGTCGGTCAGACCGGCGTAGCCGCGCACGAAGTGGGAGCCGGAGACCGGGGCGGTGGTGGTGGACGCGGGGTTGAGGTGGGTGCGCGCGCCGAGCACGCCGCAGACCGGGTTGGCCAGCGCCGCCTCGGGCAGCGGGTACGAGCCCGGTGGCCTGGTCCGGTAGGTGCCCGGGTCCGGCTTTCGCGTCGGCGTCAGCGCCATCGCGGCGCCCTCCGCGGTGTCCGGGCGCGGCCTCGCGCAGTGCGGGCACAGCGGCTCGGGCAGCAGCGGGAAGGTCACCAGGGCCAGCGTCGCCAGGTCCACGCGGGTGACCCGGGCCAGGCCGTCGGGGGTGGCGCGTTCCCGCACCGCGCAGCGGGCAGCCCAGACCGCGTCCACGGCGTGCGCGGTCAGCACCGGCCACTCGGCGCCGCCCTCGGGGGCGAACGCGCCTTCGAGGGCCTCCCGTTCGGAGCGGGTGCGCAGCCGCTGCCACCGCATGGCGAGGCACCGGCCGCAGGGCGCGGGGCCGGAACGCGCCCCGCCCCAGGGGCCGACGAGGACGGCCCGCGCGCTGAGGTGGACGGTGGCGGCCGGGCGTCGCGCGCCGTCGGGGTCGCGGCCCCCGCCCAGCGCGTCGGCCGCGCCGAGACCCACCACGACCGGGGCGGGCCCCGAACACCCCTCCGCCCGCCACCGGCGCTCCAACTCCCGCTGGAGCAGGGCGCTTCCGGCCTCCAACGGCGCCGACCGCGCCAACGGCGCCGGTCCCCCGGCGGCCGTGGCCGCCGTCATGTGCGGTCGCTCCAGCGGAAGCAGCGCACCGCCGCCACGCCGAAGACCACGGCGAACGCGGCGAGTCCACCCGCCCCGACGGCGATGTCCCCCAGGTCGCCCGAGCCGGTCAGGGCGGCGGAGACCCCGTCGTTGAGGTGCCGCAGCGGCAGGACCCACGACAGCGCCCGCATCCACTCCGGCATCGCGTCCAGCGGGTAGAACGAACCGGAGAGGAACGCCATCGGCACCATCAGGAAGTTGGCGACCGCGGCCACCGCCTCCGGCGTGGTGGTGAACGAGCCGACGATCGCGCCGAGCGCGAGGAACGCGGTGATCCCCAGCACCAGCAGCGGCACCGCGAGCGGCCAGCGCCCCGACACGGACAGGCCGAACGCGGGCAGCACCGCGACCGCCACGAACAGCACGGCCTGCACGACGCCGATCCCCAGCGCCAGCGCGAACCGCGAGCCGAGCACCGCCGACAGCGGCGTCGGCGTCATCCGGATCAGCCGCAGGATGTCGTCGCGGCGCCACTGCATCAGCGTGAACGCGACGCCGAAGACCGCCGCGTTGGCCACCCCCCAGGACAGCACGCCGGGGGCGATGTAGCTGATGTAGGGCCGGCCGCTCTCCTCGACGTCCTGACCGCTGAAGATCAGCCCGAAGACCACCAGGAAGAGCAGGGGGAAGGCGAAGGTGAAGAAGAGGGTGGTCCTGTCCCGGGTGTACGCCCGGTAGCCGGCCTCCCGCAGCGCGCTGTAGGCGCTCATGGCGTGGTGCTCCGTTCGGTGAGCCGGAGGTAGACGTCCTCCAGTGTCGCGGTGCGGGTCTGCACGCCGTGCAGGCCCGCGATCTTCTCCACGGCGGCGAGCAGCGGGCCCGCGTCCTCGGTCTCCAGGACCACCGCGTCGCCGTCGAGGACCACCCGGATCACGCCGGGCAGCCCCCGCGCCTCCTCCACGGTGAGGCGTTCCGCCGGAACGAGGAGCCGCGTGGTCGGTGAGCTGCCCGCGATCAGCCGGTTCGGCGAGTCCAGCGCGGTGACGCGCCCGCCCGCCATGATGGCGACCCGGTCGCACAGCGCCTCGGCCTCGTCCAGGTGGTGGGTGGTGTAGACGATGGTGCGGCCCGCGCCCTTGAGGCCGCGCAGCACCCGCCACAGCGCCCGGCGCGCCTGCGGGTCCAGGGCGGCGGTCGGCTCGTCGAGGAACAGCAGCTCCGGCCCGTGCACCAGCGCGGAGGCGATGGCCAGGCGCTGCCGCTGCCCGCCGGAGAGGTTCTCGACCCTGGTCCCCGCGTGCTCGGTGAGGCCGACCAGGTCCAGCGTGCGGTCCACGGCGGCCGGTTCGGCGCGGTAGAGCGCGGCGACGGTCGCCAGGTGCTCGCGGGCGGTGAGCCGGACGAAGAACGCCGAGGACTGCGTCTGCACCCCGAGGCGGGGGAGGAGCGCGCGGTCGCGGGGCCAGGGGCGGGCGCCCAGGACGGTGACGGTGCCGCCGTCGGCCCGGCGCAGCCCCTCCATGATCTCGACGAGGGTGGTCTTGCCCGCGCCGTTGGGGCCGAGCAGCCCGAAGAACTCGCCGGTGGCCACGGTGAACGAGACGCCGTCCACCGCCCGGGTGGCGCCGTAGTGCTTGCGCACCCCGTCCAGGACGACCGCCGGGGGCGCCTCCTGGCCGGGGGCTGGTCCAGCTGTGCGGGACACGTCGTCTCTCCTTCTCTCCCCGGCGTGGGCGCCGGGCGTACCGCCGGGCGCCCGCGCCCGGCGCTTCTCTAGGTGGTCAGCAGGGCGGTGGTCAGCAGGGCCAGCGCCGTGAGCAGCAGCGCGGCGGCGAGCACCGCGCAGGCGCCGTACGCCGTGTAGGCCAGCCTGGCGCGGCGCGGATAGGCCGCGGCGGCCGGGTCCCTGCGCAGGACCAGGGCCAGGTAGCCGCGGCTCGACTCGGCGAGCCGGGTCACGCCGAGCATCTGGCCGACGATGGTGTAGCCGTCGAGCGGTGGCAGCGGGACGAGCATCGCCAGGGCCTGGAGGCTGCCGAGGAACAGCAGCCCCGCCAGCGCCTCGCGCGTCGCCCCCTCGGGGGCCGCCAGCCACCAGGCGAAGAACGGCACCAGGAACAGCACGTTGGTCACCGCGCCCGCCGCGGCGACGACGACGCGGTGGCGACGGACCGAGAGGTAGGGGTAGTTGTCGACGGTGCAGTACATCATGATCACCGGCAGCCGCCAGCGGAGCCCGATCTCGCCGACCCGGCCGCCGTAGTGCCGGGCGGCCACCCCGTGCGCGAGTTCGTGCAGCGCGGTGGAGAGCCACAGCAGCGTGGCCACCCCGACCAGCAACACCGGGTTGCCGAACACCCGGGCGGCGCCGTCCAGAAGCTCCCCGAGGCGCAGCACCAGCACCGTCTCCACGGCGGCGACCAGGACCAGGAGGGCGGCGGGCCAGGGGCCGCGCAGCAGGAACCCGGCCACGCGGTGCAGGCGGGTGGCCGTGGCGTGCGCGTCGGCGACCAGGCGGACGCTGCCGCGCAGCGGCCCGTTCCGCGGCCCCTTCGGCGGCCCGTTCCGGGGCTCGCTCTCCCCGGGGGCGGGGGAAGGCGCGGCGGCGGCGCCCTCCGCCACCAGCAGGCCCCGGCCGCCGAGCAGCGCGAGCAGCCGCCGCCAGTGGTCGTCCGCCAGCCGCTTGCCGAACGCGCCCGCGTACTCCTCGCCGGCCTCCGCCAGCGTCCGCGCCCCGTCGAGCCGGCTCATCAGGAACCGCTCGCGCGGCCCGACCTCGAACGACCGGCCGCTGACGGGGTCCTTGACCAGGTGCACGGTCCTGGGGCCGTGCAGCAGCGGCTCGCTGATCAGCACCTCGGGCCGCAGCCGGGGCCGCAGGCCCGCCAGCGCCGTCACCGGCCTCACCCCCCGGTCCGCGCGGGCCGCCGCACCGCGCGCCCCAGGACATGGGCGAGGTACGCCTCGTCCTGGATGGTGGCGTGCAGCCGGTTGTTGGTCATGTGCAGATAGGGCGAGAGGAGCCGGACCAGCGCCTCGTCCCGGTCGGTGACCTGCTCGTCGTGGTCGCCGTCCCAGGAGCGGAACACCAGCGCCCCCCGGTCCGCCAACGCGACGACCCGGTCGCGGAGTTCGCCGCAGTGCTCCGCCCAGCGGGCCAGGAAGGCGGGCAGCCGCCCGGAGCCGCCCTCGCCGCTCTCGCCGCTCTCGCCCATCGACGCGCGGATCCTGCCGTACCAGCGGGCCAGGTCGCCGCCGACCTCGTCGGCCTTGCGCTCGTACTCGGTCGAGCCGATGAACCCGGTCCCGGGGAACGCCGCGTGCCAGAACGCGTAGTAGCTGTCCAGGTAGTCGGCCAGCGCCTCGTCGCCGGGGACGAAGCGGGAGGCCATCACCAGCATCAGCTGGGCGGAGGTGCCGAGCAGCACGGTCCTCAGGTGCAGGTTCTTGGTGGCGAGCGCGTCGATCACCAGGTCGCTGGAGTGCCTGAAGTGCCACTCGGCCAGCGCGATCCCCTCCGGGCCGCCGTACTTGCCGTACTCGGGCTCGTACCGCGTCCAGTGCCGGGAGTTGTTGGGGCGCAGCCGCATGCGGCCCGCCCCGTCCAGGTGGGCGGCGCGCTCGGCGCCGGGGAACTCGATGTCGAAGAGCTGGTTGTAGAAGTCGTTGAGGAAGCCCGAGTCCACCTCGTAGAGCGCGGGCCGCGCGGCGAGGAAGGCGTCGATCGCGGCCTCCGCGCGCCGCCGCACCTCGGCCTCGGCCTCCGGGGCCGACGCCTTCAGCCGCAGCCGCACATGGGGGCCCTCCAGCCAGTAGTTGATGAAGAAGTGCCCCGCCAGCAGCCCGTCGGCCGACAGCTCGGCGATCAGCGGCCGGACGCAACTCAGCAGCAACGGGCGCGGGTTGGCGGCGTAGTGGATGTGGACGGCCTGCCAGCCGCCGGTGGGGTTCACGAGGCGTCTCCTTGGGGAGGGGAGGGGCGGCGCGTCACGGTCTCCACGGCCAGCTCGGTCACATGGGCGCCGTCACCCGCCACGGTGCCGGGACCGTTCTCGTCGGGCAGGGCCTCGCGCAGCACCACCCGGGCCCGCGCGTCCTTCAGCAGTCCCTCGAACGCGGCCAGCGAGAGCGGGCTGTCGAAGTCGACATAGTGCGGCTTGGCGCCGGTCGCGCCCCGGCCGCCGCCGTCCGCCACGGTGGCGAACACCCGCTCGGGCACGTGCTGTTCGCGCCGCCAGCGGTGCCAGCCGAGGAACCACTCCGCCTCGCCGGTGCCCGGCGCGCGCAGCGGCAGCGCCGAGGCCGGGGCGCTCCAGCTCCGTCGCGCGAGCACGAGCCGCCCGTGGGTGACCCGGGGGCGGCGGGTGACGCCGTGGTGCGGCTCGCTCTCGGGGATCCCGCCCCAGACGTCCAGCGGTGCCATGGAGGTGGGGGAGAGCAGCAGCAGGGTGCGGGGGACCTCCGGCAGGGCGAGCGGCACCAGATAGCCGAGGTAGACGGGGATGACCTCGACGCCGAGGCGGGGCGCGCGCAGCACCAGCCGGTCGGCGTCGGCGTCGTGCTCGATCACCAGCTCGTCCAGGCGCAGTTGGCGGTCGGCGGGCACGGAGCTCGTCTCGCCGGGACAGACGATCTCCCAGTCGGTCAGCCGCCCGTGCAGATTGAGGTTGCTGGTCACGGGCCCGCCGGTGACCTCGGCGAAGACCGCGCCCTCGGGCTGGAGTTCATCGGCGCGCGCCCGCAGCCGGTCCGAGAGCGAGAGCCCGGGGCCGCCGTCGAAGCAGTGCGTGAAGCGGCTGAACGGGAACGAGAGGCCGCCGTAGGAGCGGTTGAGGACGACGAGGGGCGCGTCCTCGCCGCCCCGCCGCCCGGCGAGCTGCACATGGTGACTGTGGAGCACCGGGCCCGGGTCGAGGCCGGTGAGCTCGGCCGCGACCTCCGCCAGCAGACGCTCGTCCAGGGCCAGTTCGCCCGGATCGCCGCCGGCCGCGGCGGGCGCGTGCCCGGCCCAGGCCCGGCGCATCCCCGCGATGAACGCCTGCCGGGCGGCGTCCAGCGACTTCAGCTGGGGCAGTCCGAGCCAGTTCTCCTCGGGCACGTACGCCCCCGCCGCGTCGAAGCGGGTGCGGCGCGCGGCGAAGGAGAGGTACTGGTCGAAGAAGTCCTCGTGGAAGTCGTTGATCAGCCGCAGCAGATCCTCGCAGCGCCCGCCCAGGCCGTGCCGGGCCAGGAAGAAGCCCTTGAACGTGAGGCGTTGGGGCAGGGTCAGGTCGAACGCGGGCAGCACCCGTTCGATCGAGCGCAGCGGTCCCGCCAGCGTCTCGTGCCACCGCTCGCGGTCGGCGGCGACCCGCGGGGCGACGACGTCCTCGTACAGCACCGTGCGCGGCACGCGCGGCTCCTCGGCTCCCAGGTCCCGCTGCACGGCGGCCAGCCGGTCGCGCAGCTCGGCCAGCAGCGCGCGGCGCCCGGCGGGGTCCGCCTCCGGGTAACGGGCCAGGCAGGCGAGCGGCCCCTCCAGCGCGTCGGCGGTGCGGTCCGCCCACGCCCGGCCGAGGGAGCGCAGGGAGCGCTGGAGCGCCCCCAGCGGGTCGGTGTCATGGGCGCCGACCGTCAGCGACGGCACCCGCACCATGCCGACGTCGAGCAGCGCGGCGAGGTACTCCTCGGTCTCGGCGGGGGAGGCGCCCCGCTCCGCCGCCAGCCACGCGGCCAGCTCCCCGTACCTGGGGGCGGGACGGGCGGCGAAGAAGTCGAGCATCCGGTCCAGGGCGCCGCTGCGGCGCAGGAAGAACAGCCGGTCCTTCACGGTGTCGAACGTGACGGCCGTGTCGTCGTCGCCCGCCGTCACCCAGCGCCGCACGTAGCGCACCCGGTCCTCGTCGCGGCCCCAGCCCGGGGCCGGGCTCACGGGCAGGTCCGCCCGGCGGGCCCGGTCGGCGACGATCGCCCGCACCACCCGGCCCAGCGCCAGCACGTTGAGCCGCGGGTGGCTGACCCAGGGCCCCGCGGTGCGCAGCGCCCCGGGGCCCGCCCCGGAGTGCTCCCCGAACTCCCCGAACTCGCCGAACTCCCCGAGCGCCACGGCCGTGAACGAGCTGAACGGGCTGGTCTTGCACGCCGTCCGGTACAGGTAGGCGAGCAGCGAGCGCTCCATCTTGCGGGTGCGCTTGTCCTGGCGCCCGGGTGGCGCGGCGAGCCAGGCGTCCAGCTGGGCGTCCAGCGCGGGCGAGGCCAGCAGCAGCCCGTCCCGCAGGGGCCGCCCGGCGGCCAGCCTGCGCAGCTCCGCCCTGGTGCGCTCCCCTTGGGCGGCCAGCAGCGCCTCGCCCGCTGCCTCCCGCTCCGCCAGCCGCCCGCGGCCCTCGATCCACCGGTCCAGCTCGGCGCCCGCCGCCGGGTCGAGCCCCGTCACCAGGGCCAGGGCGCCGTCGGGGTCGGTGGGCGGCCGGTTGTTGAACACCTCCCGGCGCAGGCGCAGCAGCGTGCGCCGGGCCGCGCCGTCCTCCAGCCCGCCGACCAGGCCGTGCAGCAGGTCGCCGAGCCGGCTCCCGTCCGCCGTCAGCCGCGCCGACGCGTCCAGCACCTCGTCCGCCCAGCGGCGCGCGCCGGGAGAGCGCAGCCGCCGCGCCGCGTCCATCGGCAGCCCCGCGATCCGCGCCGTGAAGAGCGGGCCGATCTCCCACTCGGGCGCGCTCATCGGACGATCTCGAAACGGAAGTCGGCGGGGGCGGGGCGCTCGTTGCCGATCATCATGATCAGCAGCGGCGCCTCGTCGGTGGCGAGCAGGCCGAGCTCCTCGCGGTAGGCGATGTTGTCGAAGCCGAGCGCCACGCCGCAGCCGAGCCCGAGGGCCGCCGAGGCGGTGTAGGTGGCCTGCGCGATCGAGCCGATCACCGCGTTGACCAGGCGGTAGCCGCGGTCGCCGACCGCGTCGAGCACCGCGTGCGTGCGGATGGTCGGCACCAGGACCGCGCCCGCCTGCTCCAGGTTGTAGTTGGCGAGGAAGTAGTTCTTCTGGAGGAACGGGCCCGGCGGCCCGCCGGCGACCGGGCGCAGCGCCCCCCGCTCGGGCAGGTAGGCGTACGCCCCCGGCGGCACCCCCTCGGCGTGGTTGACGAAGGCGTAGAGCGAGACCAGCGCGTCGGCGCCCGCCCGCCCGCCGTCCCCGCCCAGGCGGCTTCCCGCGACGGCGGCGGCCAGCGCGGCGGACAGCTGGCCCGCCGGCGACCGGGCGCAGCGCCGCGAACCGGCCGAAGCTGCTGCGCCGCCGCCGCAGCGCCGTGCGCACATCGGCGTCGAGGGGCGCGGGCGGCGGCAGTCGCACATCCTCGCCC